>CAMNEA010000009.1 GCA_946536145.1 uncultured Butyrivibrio sp. | reverse complement strand
ATGCATCAGACATGAGTATTCATGTCTTATTTATCCAATGACTTAAGCTGCGGCCAAAGCAGCACATCTCTTATACTTGGGCTGTTCGTGAGCAGCATGCAGAGTCTGTCGATGCCGTAACCTATGCCGCCCGTGGGTGGCATGCCGATCTCCAGGGCATTGAGGAAGTCCTCATCGGTGTGCTCAGCTTCTTCGTCGCCTGCTGCCGCATTGGCATCCTGCATGGCGAAGCGCTCGCGCTGGTCGATTGGATCATTGAGCTCTGAGTATGCGTTGCACATCTCCCAGGTATTGATGAAGAGCTCGAATCGCTCAACTTTCTCCGGATCAGTGGGCTTTTTCTTGGTAAGAGGTGATATGGCAAGAGGATGATCCATGATGAAGGTCGGCTGGATCAGTTCTTTCTCGCAGAACTCCTCAAAGAAGAGGTTGATGATATCGCCCTTGGTGTGGCGGTCCTCAAACTCAATTCCCTTTTCCTTTGCGATGGCCTTGGCCTCTTCATCTGAACCTACCGCATCAAAATCAACGCCGGCATATCTTCTGACAGCCTCGTTCATGGTAAGGCGCTCGAAGGGCTTGCCGAGGTCGATGATGTTGTCGCCGTATGGGATCTGTGTTGAGCCGCAGACCTTCTCAGCGAGGTAACGGAACATGCTCTCTGTCAGCTCCATCATGCCCTCGTAGTCGGTATATGCCTGGTAGAGTTCCATCAGTGTAAACTCAGGGTTGTGTCTCGTATCTGTTCCCTCGTTTCTGAATACACGGCCGATCTCATAAACTCTCTCAAGTCCGCCAACGATCAGCCTCTTGAGGTAGAGCTCAAGAGAGATACGAAGCTTCCTATCCTCGTCAAGCGCATTGTAATGTGTGATGAATGGCCTTGCTGCAGCGCCGCCGGCATTCTCAACAAGCATGGGAGTCTCGACCTCCATGAAATCCCTTTCTGATAAGAAGTTCCTGATCTCGCGGAGGATAGCTGACCTCTTCTTGAAAGTCTCTTTTACATCCTCGTTCATGACCAGATCTACGTACCTCTGTCTGTATCTGATCTCAGTATCTGTAAGTCCGTGGAATTTCTCAGGAAGCGGCATAAGTGACTTTGCAAGAAGGATCAGTTCCTTGACATGTACGGATATCTCCCCTGTCTTGGTCCTGAAAGCAAATCCCTTGACGCCGATGATATCTCCGATGTCCATCTTCTTGAAATCCGCATAGGCCTCGTCGCCGATGTCATTTCTTGAGACATAAAGCTGCATCCTTCCATCCCTGTCCTGAAGGTTTGCAAAAGAAGCTTTTCCCATGACACGCTTACTCATCATACGTCCTGCCAGTGAAACCACCTTCTCTGAAGGTACATCGCTCATGGGCACTACCAGTGCCTTGCCGTCTTCACCTACCGGAGGTACAAACTCTAAGGTCTCGAAGTTGTCCCTGATGTCCTTGGTGTGATGTGTCTGGTCATATTTTACGATCTGGAATGGATCCCTTCCCTGTGCCTGAAGCTCTGAGAGCTTGTCTCTCCTGACCTGGCGCAGACGCCCCACGTCTTCCTGCTGTGCATTGTTGTTCTGCTGATTATTGTCTGCCACTTGCATTCCTCCTGTGAATTCCTGTTAAATCAAAAGCCGGCGATCATCCGGTCGCCGGCACGTTTATCAATTGTCGCTAGATCTCTCAATCCCAAGTACCTCGTACTTGAAAACGCCAGCCTGTGTCTCTACAGAAACTGTCTCTCCCTTTTTGGCTCCGATGAGTGCCTTGCCTACCGGTGACTCATTGGAGATCTTGCCCTTAAGACTGTTGGCTTCTGATGAACCTACAATTTTGTACTCAAGGTCCTCATTGAACTCCAGATCCCTGATCTTCACTTTACATCCGATGCTGATCTTGTTGGTATCAACATCCTCATCTGTTACAACTTCAGCATTCTTGAGGATCTTCTCAAGTGCCTCGATCCTCGCCTCGATATCGCGCTGCTCATCCTTGGCTGCGTCGTACTCAGCGTTCTCGGAAAGATCGCCCTGCTCTCTGGCTTCCTTGATCTTCTGGGCAACTTCCTGTCTCTTGTTGACCTTGAGATCATGGAGCTCGTCCTCATATTTCTTGAGGCCTTCATAAGTTAAAATGTTCTTTTTCTCGTCCATAGTCATTTCCTGCCCTTCGTTAAAAAACTATCTATAAATAAAGAAATATTCTCTTTTTAACTTGGCTATTATACAATCTATCCAATCCTGTGTCAATTGATATCTACTCTCCCAGCATCACTCTGCCACAGGCTTTTTTGAGGGACTGCATATCTGTCATCTGATTTATCTCATTGCGGAACCTCGCGCTTCCCGGCATGCCGGTGGTGTACCAGGAAACATGCTTTCTCATCTCTCTTATTCCGATGTACTCACCCTTGAACTCAAGCTGCATGTCCGCATGTCTTATGACCGTGTCATATACTTCTCCTGGCGATGGTCTCTCGCAGGTCTCCCCCGTTTCAAAAAAGCTCTTTATCTCGCGGAAAACAAATGGATTTCCCTGGGCAGCCCTTGCAACCATCACTCCGTCGCACAAAGTTTCCTCAAACATTCTCTTTGCGCTCTCTGCGTCAACCACATCGCCATTTCCTATAACAGGTATATCAAGCGCCTCTTTGACCCTTCTAATATTATCCCAGTCAGCTTTGCCCGAGTAGAACTGCTGCCTCGTCCTCCCGTGAACGGTAACCGCCGCTGCTCCCCCGCTCTGCGCAGCCAGCGCACATTCAACAGCATTTACGGATGTATCGTCAAATCCCTTCCTGATCTTAACCGTCACCGGTCTGTCTGACACTTTTACAAGTGCAGCTACTATCTTTTCTATCAGCTCAGGACTCTTCATAAGCGCCGATCCCTCGCCGTTGCCGACTATCTTGGGCACAGGGCATCCCATATTTACATCAAGGATATCGTACGGTCTGTCCTTGATCATGAGCACCGCTTCCTGCATCACCTCCGGCTCTGAACCAAAGAGCTGAAGTGACACCGGATGCTCTTTTTCATGTATCTCAAGCAGCATGTTCGTATTGCGGTTTTTGTAGGTTATGGCCTTGGCGCTTACCATCTCCATGCAGACCATACCCGCTCCCATCTCACTGCAGAGCACACGAAAAGGCAGGTCGGAAACACCTGCCATCGGTCCAAGGATTATGTTGTTTTCAAGTGTGACGCTCCCTATCTTAAGCCTGCCGTATCCTGCCAAACCTCTACCTCAGTCTTCATCCAAAAGATCCGCCGGATTCTCACCGAGTACGCAGATCCTGTAGTACAGTGCCAGTGCCTCGAACAGGTCCTGGCGCTTGCGTCTTACTTCACCAACGAGAAGCCCTGCCGTGATCTCGTCGTAGGTAATATCCTCTTCGTCCGCATCAGTCTCTATCGACACACTGCCATCGTCCTCAAAAACGATGGTAAATATGCCGCCCGCCTCCTGGGTAAAGAGAACGCTGATGATATTCAGTTCCTTCTTTATGCTCTCGGGGATTGCCTTAAATACCGGGTTAAAGTAGTACTTCTGCTCATAGGCATTGGCTCCGCAAAGTACTATCCTTCCGCCTGCTGCCTCCTCAAAAGTCCTGCCCTTGTTGGTCTTGTGCATCCCGTCTATTTCGTTCTCATTCTCAAATCCATTATCTGTCATAGCACTGTCTCCAAATCTTTATGCCGCCTTAAAAGACATCATTCCGGCTGATCCTGATCCTCAAACTCCTTCATCTGCGGTCTCTTCTTGCGGTTCTTCATATACAGTATCTGAAGCCCCTTAAGAGTGAGCGTGGGATCATATATGTCGATCTCCTCCGTCTCCTCCGAGATCAGCCTCCCAAGCCCGCCTGTTGCGACCACCTTCATCTGTGGGCAGTCAGAAGCCTTTTTGATCTCTTCTATTATATATTTGGACTGGCCGATCTGCCCGTAGATAAGTCCTGCCTGCATACTGCTTATCGTCTCAGTCGCCAGTATACTGTCAGGCTTTTTGATCTCGATTTCTGGAAGTTTAGCTGTTCCTTCCCAGAGTGCCTTGGCGGAGATCCTTATTCCGGGAGAGACGATCCCGGCGTAGAACTCACCCTTTTCATTGATCGGCACATAAGTCGTTGCCGTTCCATAGTCAATTACCAGCACCGGTCCCCCGTACAGCTCGAAGGCTGCAACGGCATCAACTATAAGATCGGGACCTATTTCCCTTGGGTTGTCTGTAGTGATCTTGATACCTGTCTTGATCCCGGGTCCCACAATATACGGCTTTTTGCCGATATATTTTACAATCGAATTGATAAGAGCGTGCATTACCTGGGGAACAACGCTTGCGACCATCACTCCCTCGATATCGCCGGCATCTATGCCGTTAAAAGACAGCATCCCTATCAGCTGGGTTCCGTATTCATCGGAAGTGCGCTGTGTCCTTGTCATCATCCTGAAGCTGCACGCAAGTTCCTCTTCCTTGAACACTCCAAAAGTTATATTTGTATTTCCAACGTCAATAACAAGGATCATCTTCTTTTCCTCCATCAAAAATACCCTTTAAACATATCCGTAGAGACCTCTTACCGAGACCTCTCCGGCATTTATCTTATTGACTCTCTTACTGCCATCGTCTTCCATTACTTCCACGATAAGCTCGCCCAGACTGTCGATGCCAAGTGCGGTCCCCTCGTACTCGCCCTTCGGGTCAAGGACCCTCACCTTCTCATTTATGTTTATGAGCTTGGACTCATAGCTTTCTTTTAAAAGTGAGAGATCATAGTTCTGCCTGTATCTGTTGTAGTTGTCCTCAAACCTCTCCATGCATCTCGCAACCACAAGGCTCCTGTCCGTGCGCACACCGGTCTGTGTCAAAAGAGATCCCGCGATATCCTCGATCTCTTTTGGAAAGACCGTCATGTTCACATTGATCCCGACACCGATGACCACATCCCTTATATTTCCATCCGGATACATGTGGAGTTCTGTGAGAATTCCGCAGATCTTTTTGCCATCTATGACCACATCATTGGGCCATTTGATCCTGCATGGATCCTCCCCATATCCGCTCTCGGAAAGCGCAAGGTCTATCCCCTGCGCGATCGAAAGTCCCATCACAAGAGTCATCATTGAAATCCTCTCACGTGGGGCTGTCGGTCTTACGATAAGGCTCATTGCAATGTTGCTGCCTGCCGGAGTCTCCCAGCTGCGGCCTCTTGAGCCTCGCCCGCTCTCCTGTCTGTCCGCGACCACCAGCGTGCCATTCTCTGCCCCCTGAAGTGAAAGATCTGCCGCATCACTGTTGGTCGAGCCCGTTACATCTTTATAAACTATATTGCAGGCAGCCCACTTTGTGTGAAGCTGCCCCATTATCCTGTCTCTGCCCAGCATATCCGTTATTTCTTAAGTGTTGCATACATAACTGCCTTGATGGTATGCATGCGGTTCTCTGCCTCCTGAAATACTATCGATCTGTCTGATTCAAAGACCTCATCCGTTACCTCCATCTCATCGAGGCCATACCTGTCCTTGATATCCTTGCCGATCCCTGTATTGAGGTCATGGAAGGAAGGCAGGCAGTGCATGAATACGCAGTCCTTTCCTGCATTGTTCATCACATCCATGGTTACGCGGTAAGGCTCAAGGTCCCTTATACGCTCCTCCCAGATGCTGTCAGGCTCTCCCATGGACACCCATATATCGGTGTATATGACATCCGCGCCCTTTGTTCCTTCTGTGACATCCTCTGTAAAATCAATTAGCGCACCCGAAGTCTCCGCGATCTTTTTGCACTCATTAATAAGTTCTTCTGATGGATAATACTTCTTATTCGAAACAGCGGTAAAGTGCATTCCCATCTTGGCACATACGACCATGAGTGAATTGCCTGTATTGTACCTGGCATCTCCCATGTAAACCAGATGGATCCCCTTAAGGCGGCCAAAGTGCTCTCTTATTGTCAAAAGATCTGCCAGCATCTGTGTGGGATGGAACTCATTGGTAAGTCCGTTCCATACAGGAACCTTACTGTACCTTGCAAGGTTCTCAACTATCTCCTGGTCAAAACCCCTGTACTCTATTCCGTCAAACATCCCCGCAAGGACTCTTGCAGTATCTGCTATGCTCTCTTTCTTGCCAATCTGTGAATCCGAAGGATTGAGATAGGTAGATCCCATGCCAAGATCACTTGCAGCCACTTCAAATGCACATCTTGTCCTTGTGCTTGTCTTCTCAAATATAAGTGCTATATTCTTTCCCCTGAGCTCATCGTGAAGAATCCCCCTTTTCTTCTTGTCCTTAAGCTCTGCAGCAAGATCAACGAGATACCCGATCTCCTCTGCGCTGAAATCAAGAAGCTTTAAAAAGTCACGTCCGTAAAGATCCATCATACACCTCCCGCAAATATTGTAAAAAGGAGACTGCATTTTAATGCAATCTCCTACATTCTATCATAACTCTATGACAAAGTGCACCCCCGGCTTACCAGAATACATGGGCTCCTATAATGATGCCCTCTCTTCCGTTGACCCTTCTGAAGTGCGTTGCGGATCCGACAGTAGTCTCTCCATTTATGGCAGCCTGTGCCGCCTGATAATTGGCGTCGCCAATCTTGCCGCTGTTATATACCTTGGCAACCATTCCGTTCTGTGCCGGAGTAAACTGTCCCGATGCATAAATTACTCCGTAGATCGTGTTGGGATATGCCCCGCTCTTTACACGGTTAAGCACAACCGCACCAACGCCAACCCTGCCCTCATAGGGCTGATTGCCTGCCTCGCACTGGATAAGTGCTGCAAGGAGCTTGACTTCGTCCGCATCTGCGCTGACTGCTCCCCTGTTCTTGGTAAGTGCTGCCTTCTTCTCAGCTTCCTGGCGGAGCTTGATGGCCGCATTGGTCTCACCCTGGTCAATCTTGAAGCTTGTCGTCACATACTCTGACTGGATATATCCGGTCTCGTCGTTGTAATCAACAGCCATCCATCCGTCACCGGAATCTTCTATGAGATCCACAAAAGTGTTCTCTGTGAGAACTCCGATAACCTCTGCATCCGACGATGCCTCTTTCCTGACATTGAGAGCGCTGCTCTGACTTGTCACTATCTGCTTGCCCACATCGTTGGCAAGGGACTCTGCCTCCTCGTCGAACAAAAGATATTCATCCTTGGCCCAGCCGATAAGGTCTCCGGACTGGATCTTGGTCCATCCGTCCTGTCTGTCAAGTATCTTGCCGCCGCAGTCCTTGTAAAGGACTCCTACCTTGACTCCGTCCTCGTTGGGCTCTTCTCTTACATTCATAACAGTGCTGACATTGGTCATGACCAGTGTCGATTCAGGTTTCTCTTCATCCTCATCTGCTGAATCAGATGTAAGTTCTGCCTTGGCTACTACCTTCACCTCAGTGGCGCTGCTGTCAACTCCCAGGGGTGAGATGGGGCTGACTATATTAGTAATCCCAATCGCAAGGTTCTTACTTCCTGCTGAACTTCTTGCCTCAACTGCCAATCCCTGAGAAAAGAAGATTACTAAGGCAAGTAGTGCCGCTGCATACTTATATGCATTCTTCATATTCTTTGCTTCCTCTTCGATCGTTAATTGTTACAAAATTGTTGCATTTTGTTAAGTCGTTCCTAACGCAGAGGTAATATTAGCAAAGAATTGTTAATTTGTCAAATTTTTCGTGATAATTACAGCGTTTGGCTCTTGTCGATGCACGCAGATACAGCATCCATCACGGTTCCGCGGAACCCCCTCTCCTCAAGTACCCTCACTGCTTCGATCGTGGTACCTGCAGGCGAGCAAACCATGTCTTTAAGCTGTCCCGGGTGCTTGCCGGTCTCCAAAACCATCTTCGCACTGCCTAAAACAGACTGAGCCGCAAACTCGTAGGCCTGCTTTCTTGGCATCCCGCCGGCCACGGCAGCATCTGCCATCGCCTCAATGAACAAAAAGACATAGGCAGGCGATGATCCGCTCACTCCCACAACGACATCCATGAGCGTCTCGGGAACGGTATATGCCTTGCCAAAGCTCTCCAGAAGTTCCATCACAAAATGATAGTCATCGTCGCTCACAAGATCATTCCTGCAAACCGCAGAGCATCCTTCACCTACCAGGGCAGGTGTATTGGGCATAACCCTTATGATCCTGGTCGGTTTCTCAAATTCAGCCTGAAGCCAGTTGATGGTCTTGCCTGCCGCGATGCTTACGATCAGCTTGCTGTCATCCACATAGTCCATGATATCCGCGATAACCACCTTGAGATACTGCGGCTTGACAGCGAGAACGATTATATCTGCCTCCCTGGCTACCGCCCCATTGGAGCTCCTTACCTGAATCCCGTATTTGTTGCTTACTTTAAGGCAGGTCTCTTCGGTGCGGGCTGAGCCTATGATCTCATTCGGTCCCATCAGTCCTTTCTGAAGAATACCTCCAATCATGGCCTTTGCCATGTTTCCAAGTCCTATAAATCCGATCGTCATCTCTTTTACCTCCTTCTTTGTCTCGATGCCTCAAATGTAAGTATTGCCGACGATGTCGCGGCATTCATGGATTCAACCTCCCCCTTCATAGGGATCAGCACATAGTTTTCTGCTTCCCGTGCAGTTTCATCTGTAAGCCCGTTTCCCTCATTTCCTATAAGAAACGCGCTTGGCATTGTATAGTCAAACTCGTCGTAGTTTTTCTTTCCTTTAAGATGCGCGGCATAGGTGTGTATACCCCTTACAGAAAGGTCTTTTACAGTCAACGGAAGATTATCTACATATATAAATGGCATCCTGAATATCGATCCCATCGTTGACCTTATCACCTTGGGATTATAGATATCGGCGCTTCCCCTGCTCATTATGACGCCTGTGACTCCGGCTCCCTCACCGGAGCGCAGCATCGTCCCGAGATTCCCCGGATCCTGTATGTTCTCAAGGACCAGCAAAAGAGGTGTGGTTGAACCATCCGTATTATACCCTTCGAGCACCTCTTCCATCGAGTATTCGTACTGGCTGATAAGTGCCAGAACTCCCTGCGGCGTCTGTGTATCCGCCATCTTGTTCATAACTTCCTCAGACACAGTCTCCGCGCCGTACCTCCACAGTATCTCCTGGTCACTCTCATCGGCGCGCTCAATAAATCTCTCTGTCACATAGACCTCCCTGACCTGCAGCACCGGAGCTTCCCTCAGCATCTTCATCCCCTCTATTACAAAGACCTTGTCCTCGCGCCTAGCCTTGCTCTTTGCAACGTAGTTCACGATACTGCGAACCCGGTCATTATTAACACTGGTGATCATATATCCACCTCTCTTCCCAAATAAGCGTATTTATAGTATATCACAAAAGATGAAAAAAGGCCGTCAACACCCATTCAGGCATCGACGGCCAAGCTGTCACCGGTCAGATAGTTCGTGAGATCTCGTACATATACTCATTAATATTCTTCTTCATTGCAAGTGCTTCATCGATGTCGTAGTCTACAAACTGTCCGTTCCTGTATCCCACAACCCTGTTGGTCTTGCCTGCTGCCAGAATATCAGCCGCATAGCATCCCATCATGGAAGCATAAACACGGTCCTTACATGTCGGACTTCCACCTCTTTGCATGTATCCAAGGATAGATGCTCTTGTCTCAAGACCTGTTGCAGCCTCTATACGGCGGGCCATGGATGTTGAATGTCCGATACCCTCTGCATTGATGATGATGTGATGAGTCTTGCCCTTCTTGCGGTTGTCGATGATGTTATCGATTACGCGCTGCTCATTGTAATCATATTTTTCAGGCAAAAGAATGTCATCCGCACCGTTGGCAATAGAGCACCACAGTGCAATATATCCGGCGTGACGTCCCATAACCTCAACAATGCTGACTCTCTCATGGGATGATGATGTATCGCGGATCTTGTCGATAGCATCCATCGCAGTATTGATGGCAGTGTCAAATCCTATTGTATAGTCTGTGCATGCGATATCCAGATCGATAGTGCCGGGAATACCTACAGTATTGATGCCCTGCATTGACAGCTTCTGTGCTCCGCGGTATGATCCGTCTCCACCGATGACCACCATTCCGTCTATGCCGTGCTTGCGGCAGATCTCAGCGCCCTTGGCCTGTCCCTCAGGTGTTGTGAACTCCATGCAGCGGGCAGTTCCGAGAATAGTACCGCCTCTCTGGATAATATCTGCAACAGAGCGCCTATCCATGTCAATGATCTCCTCATTGAGGAGTCCCTGATATCCCTTTTTGATGCCCTTAACCTTGAGTCCGTTAGCAAGAGACTTACGAACAACCGCGCGGATTGCGGCATTCATCCCGGGAGCATCGCCACCACTAGTAAGTACACCGATTGTCTTTATCTGTTTCGCCATAAACTGTATCCTCGATTCTTTCATTTCCTCAAATCTTAATCTTTTCTAATCTATAATAATATCGTATGTCATTCCAAACTTCAAGTATTTACTGACACTTATCCCCGTGCTTATTATGCAGGATATTTAGTATGGAAAAAGCCCTCCGAATAAATTAAAATGGTTAGTAAGCCGCTCAGTCGGGCGGTCTTCTTAAATAATATGACAGGGTCAAAAGCCCATAATATGTTGGGGATAAAAATATGGCATTTACACACTTACACGTCCACACCGAGTACAGTCTGCTGGACGGTTCCAATAAGATAAAAGAATATGTAAAGCGCCTTAAGGATCTTGGGATGAGCGCAGGTGCCATCACAGATCACGGCGTTATGTACGGAGTTATCGACTTTTACAAAGCCTGCCGCGCCGAAGGGATCAACCCTGTTATAGGGTGCGAGGTCTATGTCTCTCCGGGTTCACGCTTTGACAAGGAAAACTCTGATTTTGAAGACCGCTACTATCACCTCGTTCTTCTTGCAGAGAACAACACGGGATACTCGAATCTGTCGCACATTGTAAGCCGCGGTTTTACCGAAGGGTACTACTACAAGCCAAGGGTTGACTATGAGCTCCTTGAGCAGTACCACGAGGGACTGATCGCCCTTAGCGCCTGCCTTGCAGGAGAGATACCGCGCAACATCATAAAGGGAAGCCCCGAGAAAGCCAAAGAGGCAGCCCTAAGGCTCGATGGTATCTTTGGGCACGGCAATTTCTTTCTCGAGCTTCAGGACCACGGCATACCTGCCCAGAGGCAGGTCAATTCCGCGCTCCTTGCCATGTCTGACCAGCTCGGCATCCCGCTTGTTGCGACCAATGACTGCCACTATACCTACGCAGATGATGCGGAAGCCCACGACCTTCTCCTGTGCATACAGACAGGCAAGAAAGTTTCTGATGAAGACAGGATGCGCTACGAGGGCGGGCAGTACTACGTCAAGTCCGAGGACGAGATGAGAGCTCTTTTCCCATATGCCCTTCAGGCCATTGACAACACCCAGAAGATAGCTGACAGATGCCATGTTGAGATCGAGTTCGGCGTAACAAAGCTGCCGCACTTCGAGGTTCCTTCCGGATATGACTCCTGGACCTACCTCAACAAGCTCTGTCTTGACGGTCTTCATGAGAGGTATCCCGACGATGACGGGCGTCTTAAGGAAAAGCTCGACTATGAGCTCTCCGTCATCAAGCGCATGGGTTACGTGGATTACTTCCTTATTGTATGGGACTACATAAACTACTGCAGACAGAATAATATCGCAGTAGGTCCCGGGCGTGGCTCTGCAGCGGGAAGTCTTGTTTCCTACTGCATGTACATAACCAACATCGACCCGATCAAATACGATCTTCTCTTTGAGAGATTCCTCAATCCGGAGAGAGTATCCATGCCCGATATAGATGTCGATTTCGAGTATGAACACAGACAGGATGTCATAGATTATGTAACGGAAAAGTACGGCTCTGACAAGGTTGTTCAGATCATAACCTTCGGAACCCTCGCAGCGAAGGGCGTCATAAGGGATGTCGCAAGAGTCATGGATCTTCCGTACAGCTTTGGCGACCAGATCTCCAAGATGATACCGACAGAGCTGGGCATAACGCTCGACAAGGCTCTCGAGATGAATCCGGAGCTTCGCGGGCAGTACGAGAGTGATGCCACCGTCCACAAGCTCATTGACATGTGCAAAAAGCTTGAGGGACTGCCGCGTCACACCTCTATCCACGCAGCGGGCGTTGTGATCTGTCAGTCACCGGCCGAGGATCTTGTACCCCTCTCCCGCTCGGCAGAGGGCAACATAACGACCCAGTTCACCATGACCACCATCGAGGAGCTCGGCCTTCTCAAGATGGATTTCCTTGGTCTTCGCACCCTCACAGTTATCAAGGATGCAACAAACTTTGCCAACAGATCGCTCGGGCTTAAGAAAGGCGATCCAGGCTTCATAGATATCGACAATATTGACTACAACGACCCGGCCGTGCTCGCTTCCATCGGCAGCGGGCGCTGCAGCGGCATATTCCAACTCGAATCAGCCGGCATGCAGTCCTTCATGAAGGAGTTAAAGCCCCAGTCCCTTGAAGACATAATCGCAGGCATATCGCTCTACCGTCCGGGTCCTATGGACTTCATACCCAAATACATAGCGGGCAAGAACGACTCGGCCTCGATCACCTATCAGACTCCGGAGCTTGAGCCTATCCTGAAACCCACCTACGGCTGTATCGTCTACCAGGAGCAGGTTATGCAGATAGTACAGCAGCTCGGCGGCTACACCCTCGGACGTGCCGATCTTGTAAGGCGTGCCATGAGTAAAAAGAAGCAGCATGTAATGGAGGTAGAGCGCGAGAACTTTGTAAACGGAAACAGTGCTGAAAATGTTCCTGGCTGTGCCTCGAAGGGCATAAGCGCCGATGTTGCCAACGCGATCTACGACTCCATGATGGACTTTGCCAAGTACGCCTTCAACAAATCCCACGCAGCCTGCTATGCAGTCGTGGCAATCCAGACGGCATATCTTAAGTACTACTTCCCTGTGGAGTTCATGGCTGCCCTTATGACCTCTGTTATCGACAACTCGGGCAAGGTGTCGGGCTACATCCTGAGCTGCCGCAATATGAACATAACTCTTTTGCCACCTGACATAAATGAGGGCTTTGACGGATTCTCCGTGGCAGAGATCGATGCCGGAGAAGGCGACAGACCCATCCCCGGCAGCGTAAACACCTGCGCCCCCGGCAAAAAGAAGGCTATACGCTATGCCCTTACAGCCATAAAAGGCGTCGGCCGCCCTGTCATTTCTTCTATAGTAAAAGAGAGAACAAGAGGAGGTAAGTTCAAGGATCTGAGCGACTTCCTCTCCCGCATGAAGGAGAGCGGCGATGTCAACAAAAGAGCTGTCGAGAACTTCATAAAAGCCGGAGCCTTTGACTGTTTTGCCGGCAGCCGCAAGCAGAAGATGACCATCTACAGCCAGATAATGGACAAACTCAGCAGCGGCAGCAAGAACAGTATTGCCGGCCAGATGTCACTTTTCGACATCGTGAGTGAAGAAAACAAGTCACAGTATGAGATCCCGCTTCCTGATGTTGGTGAGTTCGACAGGCAGCTCCTTCTGGAATTTGAGAAGGAAGTCCTTGGATTCTATATCTCAGGGCATCCACTCGAGGACTATGTAGCCATGTGGAAAAAGAAGATAACTAATGTATCTACCGATTTCTACCTTGACGAAGATACGGGCGTACCTGCGGTAAAGGACGGAAACAATGCGGTTATCGGCGGAATCATATCCGAGAAAAAGACAAAGTATACAAGAAAAGACCAGGTCATGGCGTTTGTGACGCTTGAGGATCTGGTCGGAAGCGTCGAAGTCATAGTCTTTCCCAAGGCCTATGAGCAGAGTTCTTCACTTCTTGGTGAGGATTCCAAGGTCTTTATCCAGGGACGCATATCTGTCGAGGAGGACCGCGATGCCAAGCTCATCGCAGGCAAAGTCACCTCCTTTGACGATGTTCCCAGAACATTGTGGATAAGATTTGACAACAGGCAGGCCTATGAAGCTTCAATGGCTGAGCTTGACAGTCTCCTTAAGCAGAGTGACGGTCGGGATGAAGTGGCTATCTACCTAAAAGAGACCAAACAGATCAAGAAGCTCGGTCCCTCAATGACTGTAAAGGGCGCCGACATACTTGATAAACTGAAAGAGAAGTTCGGAGCAGACAACCTGCAGCTACAGTAAAAGAAAAAGAACTGATGACCATGCTTTTAAAGCAATGTCATCAGCTCTTTTATTAGATCAATTATCCGATAGCAGCCTTGAGCTCCTCTACCTTGTCGGTCTGCTCCCAGGGAAGGTTAAGATCGTTGCGTCCGAAGTGTCCGTATGCTGCAGTCTGCTTGTAGATAGGACGGCGAAGATCAAGCATCTTGATGATGCCTGCGGGACGGAGGTCAAATACCTTACGAACAGCCTCTGTGAGCTTCTCATCGGATACCTTGCCTGTTCCGAAAGTATCTACAAGAACAGATGTAGGCTGTGCAACACCGATAGCGTATGAAAGCTGGATCTCTGCCTTGTCTGCAAGTCCTGCTGCCACGATGTTCTTGGCAACATATCTTGCTGCGTATGCGCCTGAGCGGTCAACCTTGGTGCAGTCCTTACCTGAGAATGCTCCGCCGCCGTGACGTGCTGCTCCGCCATAGGTATCAACGATTATCTTACGTCCTGTAAGTCCGGCATCACCCTGAGGTCCTCCAATGACGAAACGTCCTGTGGGATTTATGTAGATCTTGGTTGCATCATCAACCATTGCAGGATCTACGATTGCATCGATAACATGCTCCCTGATATCCTTGTGGATCTGCTCCTGTGAAATCTTCTCGTCATGCTGGGTGGAAATAACGATAGCCTCAAGTCTCTTTACCTTGCCGTTCTCGTCATACTCTACAGAAACCTGGCTCTTGCCGTCTGCGCGAAGGTAAGGAAGAGTTCCGTTCTTGCGCACATCAGTGAGCTTCTTGGAGAGCTTGTGAGCAAGGCTGATGGCGTATGGCATATACTCCTCGGTCTCGTTGGTAGCATAGCCGAACATCATGCCCTGGTCTCCGGCTCCGATCGCCTCGAGCTGCTCATCTGTCATCTGGTTCTCTCTTGCCTCGAGAGCCTTATCAACACCCATGGCAATGTCTGCTGACTGCTGGTCAAGTGCAACAAGTACGGCACAGGTGTTGCCGTCAAATCCCTTCTCAGAGCTGTCGTAGCCGATATCGCAGATTGTTTCGCGTGCAATTTTAGCATAGTCAACGTGAGCTTTGGTCGTGATCTCACCGGTGATAAGAACAAAACCTGTGCAGGTTGTTGTCTCACAGGCAACACGGCTCATGGGATCCTGCTCCATTAGAGCATCAAGGATCGCATCTGAGATGTTGTCACATATTTTGTCGGGATGTCCCTCAGTTACTGATTCGGATGTGAAAATAAACTTGTCCATTCTTTATTCCTTTCCGGCATACTAGCCATGATCGCGCCATGGATCAGCGCGAAAAAAATCCGCTTGCTGCGTGCACAAACAAGCGGAGCTGATAGTCTCAGATCCTCTTATTGCTCGTAGTCCTTAATAGGGACTTGCACGCTCAGGTTGGCACCTTCCTTAGATTCAGGGGTTGCCGTGGCTTCTCAGGTCCTATGTACCTCCACCACTCTGAATAAGAGAACAGTAAAATTGTAATGCGAGCATAACTGTCTTACGCTCGCATTGAATATACAGTATGTAAATAAAAAAATCAATATATGAAGTGTAAATTTTATCTAATATGTTTCTAAAGTCAGTCGTTGGCATTGCCTCTGAAGATCACAATCCCCTTCTTTTTGAAGGTCCTGGGCTTTTCGGAAGCACCTGCAGCGTCAGCCTTTGGAGCGGGATCTGCCGGTGATGTCTTAGGCTCTGCCTTTACGACATGTTCCGGTTTTGCGCGGTGCACGCTCTTTGCTGCTTCCTTTGGCTCCGGCTTTCTCGGTGCAGGCTTTTTGGTGACACCGGTGGCGTCAGCAACCTGCTGCACAACTGAGACTTTCTTTACTGTCTTACCTGTACCCGAAGGCGCAGCTGGTGCTGCCTTTGGAGCAGGTCTCTTCTCAGCCTTAGCCGCTGCCTCCGCTGCCACCTTGGCCGGATCCTGCAGCTTCATTGTCAGGGATATCCTCTTTTTATCGAGCTCTACATCGAGCACCTGGACATCGACGATGTCACCGACGCTCACTGCTTCAAGCGGATGCTTGATGTACTTGTCCGTGATGTGTGAGATGTGGACAAGACCGTCCTGGTGTACACCTATATCCACAAAGCATCCAAAGTCTATTACATTTCTCACAGTTCCCTTGAGGATCATTCCCGGCTTAAGGTCCTTCATGTCAAGAACATCGCTTCGAAGGATTGGTGCCGGCATATTTTCTCTAGGGTCTCTTGAAGGCTTCTCAAGCTCTGAGAGAATGTCGGTAAGGGTTATCTCACCAATTCCAAGCTCCTCCGAGAGTTTTTTCTTCTCTGCATCGTCAACCTTGCGCAGAAGGCTGCCCGCAGTTGCAGGGCTGCCTGCTGCCCGGCTTTCTTCTTCCGGAGCCTGCGCCTTCTTAGCGCTCTTTTCTTTGGTGTCTTTATCTTCTACGACCGCAAAGCTGCTGCCTGCAAGGGCTGCTGCAAGAGCTGCCCCCATTGCGGTACCTGTATTTCTTATCACTACCTGCTTCTGTTTCTTCTTGGGGCGAGGCTTCTCCTCAGCCTTTGGAGCAGGCTTCTCCATTACTGCCTTTGCCGCGTTCTTCTGCGCAGCCCTTACATCATCAAAGGTTATGCCAAGCCTCTCCATGAGTTTGAGCGTTGCGTCGTATGACTCAGGGTGTACGCTGGTAGCATCGAGAGGATTCTCACCATCAGCAATCCTAAGGAATCCTGCGCACTGCTCATAGGCCTTAGGTCCTAGTTTTGGCACGTTCAAAAGCTCTGCCCTGCTCTTAAACTTTCCGTTGGCCTCCCTGTAATCAACAATGTTCTTGGCAATTACCTTGCTTATTCCTGAAATATACTGAAGAAGCGGGGCTGATGCGGTATTGAGGTCGACTCCGACCTTGTTCACACAGTCCTCGACCACACCCTCAAGTGTCTCGCCGAGCTTTTTCTGGTTCATGTCGTGCTGGTACTGTCCGACACCTATCGACTTGGGATCTATCTTGACAAGCTCGGCAAGCGGATCCTGAAGCCTTCTTGCTATGGATGCGGCGCTCCTCTGTCCGACGTCAAACTGCGGAAACTCCTCTGTAGCTAGCTTGCTCGCGGAATAAACAGAAGCTCCGGCCTCGTTGACGATCACATACTGAAGCGGTCTGTCAATTTCTTTGATCAGTTCCACGATCACCTGCTCTGACTCCCTCGAAGCAGTTCCGTTTCCAACCGATATAAGATCAACATCATATTTGTCGATGAGCTTCTTAAGCTCAGCCTTGGACTCCTCTACCTTATTCTGAGGAGCAGTCGGGAAAATGACCTTGGTGTCAAGTACCTTGCCGGTCGCATCCACGATGGCAAGCTTACACCCTGTCCTGAAGGCGGGATCCCATCCCAGAACCGTCTTGCCTGCAATAGGCGGAGCCATAAGGAGCTGGGTCAGGTTCTTACCAAAGACGGAAATTGCACCGTCCTCAGCCTTCTCTGTCATCTCATTCCTGATATCTCTCTCAATCGCAGGTGCTATGAGCCTCTCATAGGCGTCCTGGTTTATCTCCTCGATCACAGGAGTTGTGACAGGATTCTCATTTTTTATCATCTTCTTGCGAAGAAACTGGAGTATCTGTTCCTCAGGAGCAATTACCCTTACCACCAGGAATTTCTCTGCTTCTCCCCTGTTGAGAGCAAGAACCCTGTGCCCGAGCACCTTTTTGACAGGCTCCTCGTAGTCGTAGTACATCTCGTAAACAGACTGTGCCTTCTCATCCTTGGCCTTGCTGGTGAGAATGCCCTGTTCCATGGTAACTTCTCTGATATATGTCCTGAAGTCGGCGTTGTCGGAAACCTCCTCCGCGATGATGTCCATGGCTCCCTGGAGAGCTTCGGCAGCATCACTTACGCCCTTCTCCTCGTCGATAAATGCAGATGCCTCATCCTGAAGAGGTCTTGTGGTCTCCTGCGCCAGAAGGATCTGTGCAAGCGGCTCAAGTCCCTTCTCCCTTGCCACTGAAGCCCTTGTTTTTCTCTTTGGCCTGTACGGAAGATAGAGATCCTCAATTGCAACCATGGTCTCTGCCGCCATGATCTTGTCCCTGAGCTCGTCAGTCATCTTGCCCTGCTCCTCAATGGAAGAAAGGACAGCTTCTCTTCTCTCCTCAAGGCTCCTTAAGTACTTGAGTCTCTCGTCAAGATCACGGAGCTGTTCATCATTGAGCGAGCCCGTAACTTCCTTCCTGTACCTGGAGATGAAGGGGATGGTATTGCCCTCGTCGATCAGCTTGACCGCCGCCTCAACCTGCCATTTTTCAACGTTTAGTTCTTCTTTGATCTTTAAAATGATGTCCATAAAAAAACCTCAAATTTAAATTAACTTTTTATAAACAAAACACTGTTCCTATTATAACAAGCATTTGCGATTCTTTTCAAGACTTACAAAGAAGGCTCAAACATTGAAAATGAGCGCATTCTATAGTAAAATCTATAGTAAGAATGAGGATTTGTGAGGAAAAGTTTTGATGGGCGAGAATGAATACTACCGTTCCGAGGGTGGGCCTGACAAGCGCCTTGCACAGGCAGGATTGTCTATGATACTGGGTCTTGCTTCCATCCCGATGGCGTTTTTTATGAATATCGGGGTGATTTTAGGCGGAGTTGCAATAGTCCTTGCCGGTCTTAGCAGAGGCGTTGCGGGCAGGCTGTTGCCCCAGGCCAAAAAAGCCATCATTTATGGCATTTTTGGTATAGTTATCGGATACGGAGTCTTTGCTTATGACATCTACAGGGTTATGACTGATCCCGCAACCAGGGAGCAGCTCAATACCATGTCTGAGCAGATGAATGGTATCAGCTTTGATGATATGCTCAGGGATCTTGGAATAGAACCAGGCAACTGAGATTCCCGGCATTAGAAAGAGGTGCCCATGAGTATGATTGGAGCATTAGGAAGCGGATATGGCGCCTACAGCGCAGCTTACAATACCGGTCTCTCCGGTTCTCAGGCTGCGTCTGAAACCCCGAAGGCGATACTCAATCCCGGCGAGTCCACCAAGGCCAACCCGGGCAAGAGGGTGTCACCGGCGGAATGCGAGACATGCAAGAACCGCAAGTATCAGGACGGCTCTGATGAAATGGTTTCCTTCAAGAGCGCCCAGCACATAAGTCCTCAGGCAGCCGCATCCCGTGTACGCGGACATGAAGCCGAGCACGTCAGCAACGCATACAAGGATGCCGCCATGAACAACGGCAAGGTACTTCAGGCATCCGTATCGATCAAGACAGCAGTCTGCCCGGAGTGCGGACGCACCTATGTCGCAGGCGGTGAGACCTGCACCAAGATAGCATACAGCAACGAAGAGAATCCTTATACCAAGGCGAGAAAGGCTCTAAACAGACAGGGTCTTTTAGGCGCGAATGTCGACCTCGCCGGATAAGGTGGGGGAGCAATAATTTAATGAACAGCCCGAAGACATCAGCACAGCTTAAGGGGATCGCCAGGGAGAAGTCCCTTGGCAGATATGGCACGCTAATAGGTGCCAATATAATGATCTTTGCCATTCAGTTATTTATTTCCGGCATAACCACTGTCTCTACCAGTGGGAGTATCCTGCTTGTAATAATCAACAACATAATCACGATAATCGTCAATATCCTTCTGGGTACTCTTGTGTCCGGCAAGGCTTATCTTTATATGAACCTTATGTATTCACAGTCGGTCTCAACTTCAGACGTCTTCTTCGGGCTCAGACAGCAGCCCCAAAAGGCAGTGCTGATCCAGTCTGTCTTTGTTCTGATCGATTTTTTGGTGAGCCTGCCGTCCCAGATCCTTCTTATCAGATATCAGACAGCTCCGACGGGCAATGCAGTATCCGCACTTATCTTCGCTCTTGCCTTTGGACTTATCATCAACGTCTATGTCTCGCTGGTTTACTCTCAGTCATTTTTCCTGCTGCATGACTTCCCGGACAAATCCGCCAAAGAGATTCTCTCTGCCAGCAGGCAGCTTATGAAGGGCAACAAATTCAGGCTCTTTTACCTGAACGTCACATTCCTTCCCCTCTATCTGCTTGGCTGTATCACAATGTTTGTTCCGCTTCTGTGGATCAGCGTCTACAGATATGCCACATCCTGCGCCTTTTACCAGGATCTTATAGCAAACGCTGCATCGGCCAGCAGCGAAGTTCAAGGAGAATAAACCTATGGACCTGATTGATGCAATTAAGAGTATCGACAAGCCGCACGAAGACGACATACTGAACAGGCTCTATACAGTCTGGGGAGAAAATCTTGACTTTTCAAAAGTTCTAAGGGAGTACCCACGTCCCCAGTTTGTAAGAGACAGCTACATCAATCTCAACGGTTACTGGGATTACTGTATCGTAGATAAACCCGCCGAATTCAAAAGCGAAGCTCTCAACAAGTCGTTCGACTCTGAGATGCCATCTGTCATGGACGGCGTTATCCTTGTACCGTTTTCTCCCGAAGCAATGCTCTCAGGCGTCGAGAGAAGGCTTCTTCCGGACCAGTTTCTCTGGTACAGGCGCTCTCTCCCGGATATTTCCAGAAAGCAGAACACCTCACGCATCCTGCTGCACTTTGGCGCAGTAGACCAGTTTGCATGCATATATATCAACGGCTCTTTTGTCGCCTCCCACAGCGGAGGATATCTCCCCTTCACGGTTGACATTACGGATTATCTGAGCTTCTCTCAGGACGGACTTACGCTCTGCGGCAACACGCTTTCAGTTCGTGTCGAGGACAGCAGCGACTCGTCGTATCACAGCAGAGGCAAGCAGACCCTTCGCCGCGGCGGGATGTACTATAGCTGCCAGAGCGGTATCTGGCAGACCGTATGGATTGAGGAAGTTCCGTCTTCCTATATAAGGGAGGTTCGCATAAGACCTGAGAGCGACCTTAAAACGCTCACTGTACAGGTCTGCACCAGCGCCCCCGAACGCGTGGCAGTCAGATTCCCGGGGCACGAGATGGTAAGGTCGGCAGATTCCTATGAGACAAAAAGTAATTCTTTTGCATGCTCCGGCATCTTTTCTTCGGATACATGCCCAAGTCTTAGCGAGTCGGGATCCGGATTCAGACCCTGCTATTATCTGTTCAGCTTCACAATTGACGATGCTCACCTGTGGAGTCCCGAGGATCCTTATCTGTATCCCATTCAGATCACTGCGGGAAGCGACAGCGTAAGGTCATATTTCGCCATGAGGAGCTACGGCATCGAACAGGATGAGAATGGCTTTGCCAGATTCTGCTTAAACCACAAGCCCTATTTCCTGATGGGTGTTCTTGACCAGGGCTACTGGCCGGACGGGCTCTACACGGCACCGGCAGATGACGCGCTTATCTATGATATCAAGGAGATGAAGCGCCTTCACTACAACATGATGCGCAAACATATTAAAGTCGAATCCGCCAGATGGTACTACCACTGTGACAGGCTCGGCATGATAGTATGGCAGGACATGGTCAGCGGAGGGTCTTCCTACGCCAAGCCCGTGGTGTCTTACCTGCCCACTCTTTTCCCAAAGGTCTTCGGGCGCATGCCGGACGGCCCCGCCTATTACAACACCTTCTCGAGGGGCTCTGCCGAAGGTCGAAGTGAATGGCTTGAGGAGATGAAGAACACTATCTACTATCTGTACAATGTTCCGAGCATTGCTTCCTGGGTCCTGTTCAATGAGGGATGGGGGCAGTTCAATGCCGCCGGTGCAACCATTATGGCAAAAGAGATCGATGACACAAGACCGATCGATCAGGCAAGTGGATGGTTCGACGAGGGAAGCGGCAATTTCCGAAGTGTCCACAACTACTTCAGACCGCTTTCTGTTGAAAAAGACAAGGCAGGCAGGGCATTTGTCATATCAGAATACGGCGGACTCGCCTGCCACATAGATGGCCACAGCAGTGTTGACCGCATCTACGGGTATAAAAAATACGACACCCTGGATGAACTGGGCGTCGCATATTACAATCTTATAAATGCCGATATGAAGCCTCTTATAGCAAAGGGGCTCTCAGGCGCTGTCTATACACAGCTGTCCGATGTTGAGGAAGAAGTCAACGGACTTATGACCTATGACCGCAGGATAACCAAGATAAATCCCGATCTCGACCCGCACATGACAACCCATATCAACGGGTGATAAGTTTAATAGGTCACTACCTGCCTGTCAAAGATCTGCTTTAGTTTTTTCTTTACGGATATATAAGCCGGGATAAGGAACGCATCTGCCAGTATCCATGCTATGGGGCTGGCAAAGCATATCGCCGGGAATCCGAATATCGGCACAAGTACCAGTGCCACCACAGTCCTTCCTATCATCTCCATGACTCCTGCAAGTACCGCGAACATTGAAAAGCCCATTCCCTGGATCAGGAATCTGACAATGTTCACCAGGGCAAGCGGAATATAGAACGCACTGTTCACGATCAGGTACAGATGAGCGTTGTCAAGGCAGAGTACGTCCTCGGGGCTTAGGAATATCATCGCAAGATTTCTTCCAAAGAAGTACAGGACAATGAATGCCAGTATCGCATATCCGCAGCCAAGCTTAACTGCTGCGACAAGCCCCTGCTGAAGGTGCTCAAGCTCTTTTGCGCCCACGTTCTGACCTCCGTAGGTAGCCATGGTGGAGCCGAGTGCGTCAAAGGGAATGCAAAAGAACATACTGACCTTGACTGCCGTCGTAACCGCTGCTGCCGCGTCTGTTCCCATACTGTTTATGGCCGTCTGAAGAATAACATTTCCAATCGCAGTTATTGAATACTGAAGCCCCATCGGCACTCCCATGTTCAGCAGGATCAAAAAGTGTGATCTGTCAGGCTCCCAGTCTTTTTTCTTCAGGTGAAGGATATCTATCTTTCTTATGATAAACACAAGGCACATGATGCCGGATATCCCCTGGGATATCACTGTTGCCAGCGCCGCGCCCGTTATGCCCATGTGAAGCGGGATTATGAAAAGAAGATCCAGAAAGATATTTATAACGGAAGCAGCGATAAGGAACTGCACCGGATGCTTGGAATCCCCCAGCGCCCTTATGATGCCGGATAGCAGGTTATACATGTAAGTGACAGGGATCCCCAGGAAAATCACGATTATATATCCGTAGGCATATTCAAAAACGTCCTCAGGCGTATGCATTATGACCAGTATCTGCCTGCAGAAGACACTTACGAGAAATGTCATTATCACTGCAAAGATACTGCAGAGTATTATCGCATGAGACACAAACTTTCTCATGCTCTTAAAATCCTTGGCTCCGAATCTCTGGGCGACCGGAATGGCAAAGCCGTTGCAGACTCCCATGCAGAAGCCCATTATCAGAAAGTTCACTGCTCCCGTGGTCCCGACTCCGGTGTATGCCTCTTTTCCGATAAACCATGAGACTATAGCCGTATCGATAATATTGTAAAGCTGCTGAAAGAGCATCCCCCAGAACAAGGACATGGCAAATCCAAAGATAAGTCCCATTGGATTGCCTGCTGTGAGATCCCGAATGTTTGATTTATTTTGCATGTCTGTCCCTTCTGACTGACTTGTATGTTATGTCAGCGAAAACAAATTAACGAACAAATGAATAGTCTACTACTTTATCACAAAATAGCAAGTACTTTTTATCGGTTTTGTTCCAAATTACCGCTTTATAGTGGTAAAATAACAGTATCTTTTTTCATTTCACAAATCAAAAAGGAGTAAGAAAAACATGGAGAACATAAAGGCAGTTGTTTCACTCGGCCACGAGGCTCTCGGCATCACGACCAATGAACAGATGAATGCCACGAAGGTCACCGCAAAGGCTCTCGCCGATCTTATAGAGGCCGACTATCAGCTCGTTATCACCCACAGCAACGGGCCGCAGGTCAGCATGATCCACAAGGCAATGACAGAGCTCCACCGCATATACATCGACTACACACCGGCGCCGATGTGCGTGTGCAACGCAATGAGCCAGGGCTATGTAGGATATGATATACAGAACACGTTAAAGACAGAACTGCTGTCAAGGGGGATATCTACCCCGGTCAGCACTATTCTCACACAGGTGACCGTTGATCCTTACGACGAGGCATTCTACGCCCCTACCAAGGCAATCGGGAGGAACATGTCAAAAGAGGATGCGGACACAGAGATCAAGAAGGGCAACTTTGTAAGGGAGGAACCCGGAAACGGCTACAGAAGGATCATCGCAGCACCAAAGCCTATCGACATCGTTGAGATCGATGCCATAAGAGCCCTCGTGGATGCAGGGCAGGAAGTCATAGCCTGCGGCGGAGGCGGCATCCCCGTGATACAGCAGGGGCATGTCCTCAAGGGCGCATCTGCCGTTATAGAAAAAGATGCCATCGCAGGCAAGCTTGCAAGCGACTTAAAGAGCGACAGACTCATAATCCTTACGTCTGTTCCGTATGTGTACAAAAACTTCGAGACTCCTGACGAGGAGCCGATAACAAGGATGAACCTCGCCCAGGCAAAAGAATATATAGACGCCGGGGAATTCGGCGAGACAGATATGCTTCCCAAGATCGAGGCTGCTATACAGTTCCTTGGGACAAACAATGAGGGATCCGTGCTCATAACATCCCTTGGCAGCGTCGGCGACGCACTCAAGGGCAAAGCAGGAACCCTCATAACTTGCAACTGATCATTCAGACATTTGTTGCCTGTTCCGTATTAAACTGTGGAAGTCTTGGCTTCTCCCCTTCTCCCCGTATCTCGATAAGGGGCGAGGCCTTGCCTTCTATATAGTCTCTCGTGATGGTCACACGTCCGATATTGTCATCTTTCGGAATCTCATACATGATATCCAGCATAAATTCCTCAATGATCGCACGCAGCGCCCTGGCGCCTGTATCCTTCTCCATTGCCTTTTCCGCTATCACTTCAAGAGCCGAATCGTCAAACAAAAGCTCGACCTCATCAAGAGCAAGCAGCTTCTGATACTGCTTGAGTATGGCATTCTTGGGCTCCTTGAGTATCTTGATGAGCATGTCCTTGGTCAGGGCAGTAAGAGTGCAGATGATAGGAAGTCTTCCAAGGAACTCCGGTATCATTCCAAACTTCTTGAGGTCATCAATCGTAACATTTGTCAGAAGATTCGGATCATCCTCGTATTTGTCCTTGAGGTCCGCATCAAATCCGATGGAAGTCTGCTTATTGAGCCTCTGTGTAATAATCTGTTCAAGATCCGGGAAAGCGCCGCCGCAGATAAAGAGTATATTCCTAGTATTTACTGTAGTCAGCGGCACCATTGCATTCTTGCTTCCGGCTCCGACAGGCACTTCGACATTAGCTCCCTCCAGGAGCTTGAGCATTCCCTGCTGTACAGATTCTCCGCTGACATCCCTTGAAGTCGTGTTCTTTTTCTTGGCTATCTTGTCTATCTCATCTATGAATATGATACCGTGTTCTGTCTTTTCAACATCATTGCCGGATGCTGCGAGGAGTTTGCTCACAACACTCTCTATATCATCACCGATGTAACCTGCCTCTGTAAGGGACGTCGCATCCGTGATCGCAAGCGGCACATCAAGAAGCCTTGCCAGTGTCTTTACAAGATAGGTCTTGCCGCTTCCTGTAGGTCCAAGGAGCAGGATGTTGGACTTCTCAATCTCAATCTCATCCATGGTATCGGTCGCAACCCTCTTGTAATGGTTGTAAACTGCCACAGACATTACCTTCTTGGCCTTGTCCTGTCCTATAACATACTCGTCAAGCTTTGCCTTGATCTTGTGCGGGGATGGGATGTTCTTTATATCAAATGCAGGCTTTACCTTGTCCTCGCTCTTTTTCTTTATCTTCTGAGAGTTGGGTATTCCGCCTCCGAAGTTAAATCCTCCGTTTTTGAGGTCGTCCATGTTTAAAAAGCCAAAGTTCGGAAATCCTTTTGTGTTCTTGTTGAGCTCATTCAAAAGGGATGGATTGCCCAGCATGTTCTGATAGTCAAACTGGCTCACCGCGTCCATAGTCTTGTGCATGCAGTCATCGCACACACAGATATTATTTGGCAGATGGAACATCTTCCCCGCCTTGCTCTCGGGTCTTCTGCACACAAAGCAGACATCCTCGTACTCGGACTTTTCACCATCGCTTCCGCCATTTTCATGGTCAGTATTTTCAGTAACAGAAGCCTTATCCGACGTATCTTTTCCGGCATCATCTGTTATGTCAACATTGACGTCATCGGTAACTTCCCTGAAATCCATATCATCATTTCTGTTATCTGTCATCACTTCTCCGTTCTTTTATCACCATTTAGCCTTGGGCTATATTATATTCGTCATTTCCATTGTGCACAAGTGAATTTTCTATAAACTACTTCTCCGTGTACTCATAGGTAATGAAATGGTTGCCATTTTCCTCGAAAAGCTTCTCAGAGTCATTCATCCCATATTTGTAGACCTGTCCGTTCACCGGGTTCATGAGGACCGTATTGAGGTCGTTAAATCCGATGAGCAGCATTGCCTCTCCGTTATTCATCATCGCCATGACCGGAATGTCCCGGTTCACATAGTAAAGCATTGCCTGCATCGGACATCCGTCCAGCTCAAGTATCTGGGCATCAGTAAAAGAACTCTTCAATATATTTACGACGCTGCTGCCCGTGGCAAGAAGGTTCTCCACATTTCTGTTTACGCCCTCAAACTTAAGCATGAGGTCAAGACATACCGCCACCGAATCGCTTTCAGTCATGTTCTCATAGCTCTCAGCCATTCTTGTGATTGACATTATCTGGTTCGACCTGAGCAGGTTTCCTTTGAGCCACACGTAGTCATTCCTATCGTCTATCACAACTCCGGGAGCGCTGTACGCCAGAGAGACCGCATCCGCGGGATCCGTGAAGATATCTTTTATCCCGTCGAGTCCGTATACATAATAGAAAGGCTTCTCATCCCTGTCTCTGTCAATTTCTACTTCAACATTCCTGCTGCCCTCAAAGAGCGTCTGATTTGGCGTAAGGACTCTCAGCTGCTTGGACTTGATGTCATTCTTGGTCGTAATCTGGACGATCTTCTCGAATACATCCACGGACACGACATCCAGGCTGTTGTTTCCCTCCTCTGCCTTGAGTGTGCTGACTATCTGGTCATCATAAGTCGGAGCATAATTCCCTGATGCCTCATCTTTTGTCACACGTGTCAGTTTTATCTGATTGTCGCCGAACGCGACCGCCGTCACAAAGACATTGTCCGGATGGTAATTCTCAAGAACGTTCCCCTCGAGATCCTCGATCTTTATGCAGTACATCGCATATATCGGATTGCCGATCCTGTCTATTCCAATGTCATCCGTATGGCACAGTCCATATGCCAGATCCTCTCCCATAAAACCAAGGAGGATGATATTATCACCGGCCTCAGCTTTGATAGTCGACTCCGACCTTGTGTTGAGGCTCATCAGATTGATGGTCGAAAGATCTCGCTGCCAGGCAATATTACTCTCCGACTGGGATATCTTGTACTCACCTGCTCCGATATCCTCCACTACAGAGCTGGAAGATCTCTCCGTGAGATCAATGGCATAGATGTTCTGATCCAGCATTGCGTAAAAGACATCTGACGAACTCACATAAGCGATCTTTCCTACATAGTTTGAAAGTATCTCAGCGGACTGGGTACTCTCTACAAACGCCATCTCTTCGACGGCATTTATCGCGCTGTTGTACTCATATACGGCGATACCGACATTGCCCTCATGGATCCCACGGTTCATGTATCCCGCAACGGCAAATTTGACGCTTCCTCCCTCATCCACCTTGAGTATCTTGATAGAGTGATTGGCCCATCTTGTCCTCTCGTCATCATTATCTGGATCATAGAACCCAAAAACATATGCGAGTTTGTTCTCAGAGTTATTGAACATATACAGCCTGTTCTCACTGACAAAGGCAAAAGCGCTTCCTCCGCCGCTCTCCACAAGCTGCATATCCGGATCCGAAATGCTCATGGCAATACTGTTGGTACCAAGCGAATAGGAAGATGAGTCAAAGATATAATTCATGCTCCTCTCATAGTTGAGAAGATAAATTCTGTCCGAGGTGTATCTTACCCTGAAGTCCTCTTTCACGTTATAATTGCGGCTTAACGTCCCGTCCTTGACCGAGACCCGATATTTAAGCTCATAGCTGCCGGTCTGGCTTTGGAGGTCTGTGACGTATATCTCGGGAGCAGTATGCCTTGTGACATTCAGATCGCCCCAGGTCACCTGGGACAGGCTGCTGTGTATATTGACCTTATTGAATGTTGTGTTGTCGCCCTCCGAATTGGATTCGAGATACCTTGCGTATTCCTGTGCCGCAGTCTTGCTGAAAGTTGCCTCCGAAAAGCCAAGGACAAAGTCAAGCTCATCATCAAGGTGATACTTGTTTCCATCTTCAGTCCAGACGATCCTCGAATAATATCTGGCAGTACCTACGGGAGTATCCATAAGAAATACGAGCATGTACTCCTTATCCGGGGTTATGAGATCCTTGATCTGGATCGCTCCCTCTATCTCAGATCCGTTTTGCTTAAAATCGCGGATCTCCTGGTTCTCCACCAGGCTCTTTCCATCTATGCTTCTGACCTCGAACCCGAGGTCTGTCACAGCGTTTCCATAGGTATTTATCCTGTAGCTGATCTCCCTGTTGCTGCCTATCGGCATGATCATACCCCTAAGATAACTCAGATCGATCTGTGAGGTGTAGCCATGCAGCTGGTTCATCTCCCTGCCCATGCTCTTAAGTGTCACAACAGGCAAGGTAGCCCCCGGCATCGGCGCAGACATATCCGCGTTATCGCCGTTTGAGAATCTGCTCACGATAAGTATGGCGACAACCAGCACGAGGATAAAATATATTGTCTTTAAAGTTTTTAGTAAAACTGAATTTTCCCGCATAATTGACTTTCAATTTGTGTAAGAGTATTATTTTTGTATGAATAATCTGACTTTATTTCGAAGGCGCTTCATCCCCGATGAATGCGTCGAATTAAAAGATGATATCATCATTAAACGCACCGATTCTGTTATTGTGACCAAATGGAAGACAATAAGAACCCGTAGCGACTTATCAAACGGCTATTCCTGCTATTATCTGGATCGCGGCTACAAAGTCAGTAAGTTCCTAAAAAGTGATGGCTCTTTATTGTGCTGGTACTGCGACATTGTGACCTACGAGATGAACAGTCAGGATAACTCTCTTCTGGTCATAGACCTTCTTGCAGATGTCAAGATATCTCCCGAAGGCCGGATACGCGTGGTTGATCTCGATGAACTATCTGAAGCTTATGAGAAGCGTCTCATCGACGAGCATCTTCTTAAAAAGAGCCTGCTCTCCCTGAACAGGCTCCTGAATGAAATCTATTCAGATGGTATTGAGCCTCTGGCGGCTCCGATAGAAGATCTGATAAATCAGTAAAAGATGTGTCCGCCTATCCTTGTGCCGGAGAGCCCCGGTATGGGTGTCCTGAAATATACACAGTTTCCAACATTTGAATATCCAGTCATAGCTTCATCGGCGGCCTTATAACAGGCCGCTGTTGCTTTGTCGCTCGCAAGTGCAAGCGCAAGCCTTCCGCTTGCAACAGGCGAAAACTGCCTGTCCTGATATATAACGCCGACAACAGTATCAGGGTAGACTGAGCTGAGCACTCTGTTGATAACTACAGCCCCTACGGCCACCTGTCCCTCATAGGGCTCCGAACCCGCCTCACAGTATATGATGTTGGCGAGAAGCTTGCGGTCACCATCTGCAAAAGTCACCTCGGAAATATCCCTCCACTTGGAGGCTGCTGCGAGCTTGGACAGCCTGATCTCCTCAGCAAGTTTGGCCTCCAGTTTCTTGATGTCTGCCTCCTGCGCCCTTATCTGGTCCTCCAGCTCCTGCGCCCTGGCCTCTGCATCCGAGATATCATTGGCATACTGCCTTATGGAACCCGATGTCTGGTTGACAAGCCCCGAAACCCTGTTCTGCTCTGCCTGCTCCTTGACCTTGTACTCCTCGAGAAGTTCTCTCTCTTCCTTAAGCGATGCCTCTTTTTCCTCTATAAGCTGTCTCGTTTCAATGTATTCGTTGAACATTTTTCTGTCGTAGGCAGAAAGCTGCTCTATATAATTGTTCTGATTCAGAAAATCTCCAAAATTCTCCGCCCCGAGGAACATCCCAACCATTACGAATTTCTGCTTCTCATACATGAACTGTATACGCTTCTTCATGGAAGCGTACTGGTCAGCCTCTCTCTGTCTTGCTGCCTCGAGCTCCATCTGGGTGTTCTCAATGTCGGTTTCCTTGTCACCTATCTGTTCCTCGAGAGACTCAAGGTTGTTGCTCACTTCATTGAGCTGTGAGTTGAGGTTGTTCAGCTGTCCCTGGAGGGATGCCTTCTCCTCATGCATCTCGACAAGGTCTTCCTTGGTATCATCGAGCTGGCTCTCTGATTCCTGTTTGGCTTTCTTGGCATCATCAAGCTTTTTTCTCGTAGTCTCAGTCGCGAAAGAATCAAACGGCAGTGACAGCACCAGAGCTATCACTGTCGCTAAAATTATGAAGTTTCCTTTCACTTTGAAACGCCCTCTGCTCATGATCTTATATCGTAATCTTAATGCTCCTTCCGCTGGGCTGGTACTGATAGTATCTTACACCTGCAGCATCAAACATCTTCTTTGATGCCTTGGTGGCAGGAGTGTCACTGTATTTATCACTGTCATACACAACTGTCTTTATCCCGGCCTGGATTATTGCCTTGGCACATTCATTGCAGGGAAAAAGAGATACATAGATCTTGCTCCCGACAAGGCTCCCTCCGCGGTAGTTCAGGATCGCATTGAGCTCACTGTGGGTCACATAAGGGTACTTGGTATCAAGCTCATCCCCTTCTCTCTCCCAGGGAAACTCCTCATCAGAGCAGCCCTTGGGGAATCCGTTGTAGCCCATGGACATTATGTTGTTGTCCTGGCTTACAATGCAGCTCCCGACCTGTGTATTGGGATCCTTGGATCTCATGGCCGCAAGCTTTGCAACCCCCATAAAGTATTCATCCCATGAAATGTATCCTTCTCTTTTCATGCAGACTCCTTCCAAAGACGATTAACCGTTCGCAGCTGTATCTTATCCAGCTGACGCGCCATGCCTGATCACTTGGTTCCAAATATTCTGTCGCCGGCATCTCCAAGTCCGGGCACGATATATCCATGCTCATTGAGCTTCTCATCAAGAGCGCCTACATAGATATCTACGTCAGGATGAGCTTCCTGCATCGCCTTAAGTCCCTCGGGAGCGGCGATAATGCACATGAAATGTATCTTGGTGCATCCCCTGTCCTTGAGCATCTGAATGGCAGCAACAGATGATCCGCCTGTTGCGAGCATAGGATCCACAACAAAGATCTCCCTCTCAGATACGTCAGCAGGCATCTTGCAGTAATATTCCACAGGCTTAAGTGTCTCAGGATCCCTGTAAAGACCTATATGGCCGACCTTGGCTGCAGGTATGAGTACCAGCATTCCGTCTACCATGCCAAGTCCCGCTCTTAAGATAGGCACAATGCAGAGCTTTCTGCCCTTCAGTTCCTTGACTGTTGTCTTGCAGATAGGTGTCTCGATCTCAACATCCCTGAGCGGAAGATCCCTTGTCGCCTCATAGCAGATAAGTGTTGCTATCTCACTGATAGCTGCCCTGAAATCTCTCGTTCCTGTATCAGTCCTCCTGATATATCCAATCTTATGCTGGATCAGCGGATGATCCATAATTACAACTTTACTCATGCTCCCCTCCTTCTTTTGCTCTTAATCTTCAATTTTTGAAATTCTGCGGCTATGCTTCTCAAGTCCTGAGAACTCTGTATCAAGGAAAACATCCACTATTTCATTTGCAAGAAGTTCTCCTGTAAATCCTCCGCCCAGAGCAAGCATGTTCGCATCATTGTGCTCTCTTGTAAGTCTTGCTGTTGTAGTCTCTGAGCAAAGAGCACATCTTATGCCCTTTACCTTGTTGGCAACTATTGAAATGCCAATGCCTGTAGTGCAGATAACGATACCCTTCTCGCACTCACCGCTCGCAACAGCCTCTGCCGCAGCCCTGCCAAACTCCGGGTAATCGCAGGACGCAAGTCCGTCAGTTCCAAAATCCTTAAACTCTATGCCCCTCTCTGTCAGGTGTTTCTTGACAGCTTCCTTGAGTGCATATCCACCGTGGTCACTTCCCACTGCAATCATCTTTTTCTCCTCTTTTTCTCTTTCTTAATATTATATCAGTTATAACCATTTACAGCGCAACAACATTATGACCGGCTGCCTTTAAAAGCCTGTTCATAATGGCCTGCCCTATACCGCTGTCATCAAATGACTCCGAAAACATCACATCTATGTTCTCATCATCAAATTCCCGAAGGACCTTAAAGAGTTCATGCGCTATCATGCTCTCATCCTCCCTGCTGCCGACGCTTTTGACCACTTCTGCCTTATAGCGCTCCTTTGTCAGGTCAGTTGCAATCACACCGACTCTTTTTCCTTCATTCGATGCCTCAACGCTCTTGGCGTTGATATATCTTACCACATCCTCCGAAGGTCCCTGTACTATAGTAAGAACGCCTCTTGGCGCATAGTGCCTGTACTTCATCCCCGGTGCCTTGGGCTTTGCCGGCGAACTGCTGTCTATAATGGTCCTGTCTACGGCTACAGCCCCAAGGACGCTGCTTAGCATCTCCCTGGTAATATATCCGGGTCTTAAGATCATAGGTTCGCCGGAAGTAAGATCGACAATGGTTGATTCAAGTCCTATTCCAACCTGCCCGCCGTCAAGTATCATCTCTATCTTCCCGGACAGATCCTCAACGCAGTATCTTGCAAGTGTGGGACTCGGACGGCCTGAAGTATTGGCACTTGGCGCAGCTATATATCCCCCCGACTGTCGTATCAGTTCCCTTGCGATCAGGTTAGACGGCATCCTTATGGCGACCGTATCAAGTCCTCCCGTCGTCTCGTATGGAACCTTCTCATTCTTATTCATGATGATGGTAAGAGGTCCCGGCCAGAATGCATCAAAAAGCCTGTAGGCTTCATCCGGCACTTCCTTAACTATGGACTCGACATCTTTTACCTCTGCCACATGTACTATCAGCGGGTTGTCTGAAGGACGTCCCTTGGCTGCATATATCTTCCTCGACGATTCCGGATTAAGAGCGTCTCCTCCCAGTCCGTAGACCGTCTCTGTCGGGAAGGCAACCAGTCCGCCGTCCCTTATTATCCTCCCGGCTCTTCCTATTGCCTCTTTTGCCTTGTCATCAATATTGTGTTCATCTATTTTTATGATCTCAGTGTTCAAAAGTATTAACCCATCCTGACTGTATTGTATCACCCGCCGATATATGCGGCGATCACATCCCATACATCACTTGTCTCCATTCCGAGAGACCAGGCTGCGATTCCCGCTATCCCATTGGCCTTCATCGAGTCAATCTTCTGGGAAAGAGATGTCGCATCCTCCATCCAGATCTGATTGAGCGTACCGTTTGAGCTTGTAAATTCTCCGTAGTTCTGTCCCGCAGCAGCATCCCACTGCATGTCTATCGAGTGATTGGCTATAAACTCTTTTGCGTTCTTCATGGATACAGCTTCGCTTGTCACCTCGCCGTTACTTGTCTTCCAAATCCTTGTATAAAAAGGCACCGCATTTATGACCTTGGACTCGTCCACCTCTTTGAGCGTATTGATAATGCCGTTCTCAACATATCCAAGGGACGCAACCGAACCGGCCTCAGAAGATCCGCCGTAGTGCTCGTCATATCCCATGATGATCACATAATCAGCAAACACGCCCTGTTCTTCAAGATCGTAGAAGTCATTGAAGTGCATCGGGACATAGTTGTCTATTGAAAAGACAAGACCAGCCTTCCTGCAGGCTATCGACATCTCTCTGACAAACTGCACATAGGACTGTCCGTCATCAGCAGCCACCATCTCGAAATCAAGGTTGATACCATCAATACCATATTCAACGGCAGAGCTGACAACACTGTTTATAATGGCAGCCCTTGAAGCAGCATGGGACAGAAATTCAGAAGTTGACACGTCACCTCCGGTGAAGTTGTCAAGCAGCGCCCATACTTCCAAACCTTTCGCGTGCGCCGTCTTAATATATGAAGAAGATATAAAGTTCCTGACATCTCCCTCATTACTCGAAACTGCGTACCAGGTTGGCGAAATAACATTGAGACTCTTCGCTGCCGATATCACATCACCTATCGTATCATTTCCGGCAGGTCCGCCGATATTGTGAAATCCCAGGCAGATCTTGTGATCCCTTACAAGATTGGTATATTCAGGCTCTGTATAGTGCTCAGCTGGGATAGGACTTATGGTAGTCACTTCTCCAAGCCGCTTGTTCTCTACATACCCGATGTAGGCATCCCTGCTCTTTACCTTACTCCAGTTCTCAAGCTGTTCCAGTACCTCTACGCTCTCACCCTTTTCCACTTCGCGGAGCACTTCGCTCTTGACACCTCCGCGAAGACGGATCTGCGTGTCCTTATTGATCGTAGCGACATTCTCATCCTCCCAGCTTGTATAAAGCTGCATATGGTTTGGCTCAGTAAAGCCTTCATACGTAAAGTTGGTATACTTCCTGACATAGTCGAGCGCCACATAAAGAATATCATCCTCAATGCGGGTTATCTTATATCCTTCCGCTGCGCCTGTTCCCTCCGAACCCGACCAGGTATCGGACCCTATTTCTGAAGTTATAACTTCAGTCGCAGTTGTATATAGTAAAGTTCCGTCCGCCTCTCCATAATAGAACCTGTCGTTTAAGTATTTCCTGACGGAATCAAAATCCATGTAATAGCATCCGTCGAATAAAGCAGCGTGTTCATCGATCATCTCGTCTCCAAGGATAATGGGGACATCCGTCTCGGAACGGACACCAAAGTAGGCGTCCAGATCTGCCTTCTGTGTGCTCTTGGAATACTTCTTAAGATACTGCTGCAGGACAAAAATACCTGCAAATATAAATATAAAGACGATTATAATAATCGCCGGAATCACCTTTTTCTTCATGATCTAGCTCCTTTACAATCGCCCTATATTATAACAGACTATTAAGTTTACGTCATTATGAAAGTAGACATCATTAAGATACAATCTGCTGTATATGTATAGTCTAAGGTGGGGTCCTCATTTTTTTAATAACTTGATTGATCTTGCTGATTATTTTCATTCCCTTCCGGCTTGTCAATACCAAAAGGCTCTCTAATGTGATAAATTCCTGCAGTCTTCTAATTGATAAGCAGAAAGGTCTTTTGACATATATTAATAATCGGAGACGCCACCACCTGACCCTTAAGTTTGCTGTCTTCTATCGTACAAAATATGGTATAATTTATATAGAAGATACTAAGTTTTGTTTATTCAGGTTTATTGTTTGATGTAAAATTTGGGAGATTTCCTGATACTATTCACAGTAAGACATCCCGCCTGATGATCAGGCCGGGAAAATTAGATGAAATAGAACATTAAGATATTTCCCTTCGTGCTCACCTCCTTTCCGGATCTTTGATTCGGTGAAGGCGTCTCACAAAAGATATAATATCAGCTAAATCTTAAGATTTACCATCGAAATTTCTTAAGATTTTCGATAGAAATTCTTAAGATTTTATGTAGATACGAAGATTTAGCTAAAATATGACGATATATCTATTGACATAGAATACTGTATCACTTAGTATCTATGTATTCCAAAGTCAGGAGGTATGCATCATGAAGATTGAGAGAGTCAATGATCACCAGATTAGATGTACACTTACCAGAGATGACCTTGCGAAGCGCGACCTCAAGATAACAGAACTTGCATATGGCACCGACAAAGCCAAAGAGCTTTTTCAGGACATGATGCAGCAGGCTAATATAGAATTTGGCTTTGATGCCGAGGATACTCCTCTTATGATAGAGGCCATCCCCATCAATTCCGAATGTATCGTTCTTATAATCACCAAGGTCGAGGATCCTGATGAGCTTGATACAAGATTTTCCAATTTTGCTCCATCAGTCCACGACGGGGAAGATGACGAATACGAAGAGGACGATGAATATGATGAAGAAGAGTATGCAGAGGATGAGGAAGAGGATGTCATGAGCCTCTTCAAGAAGCTCCAGCACAGCAATATGTCGGACTTCATCGATTCACCTCTTCAGGGAGCTTCGTCAGATTCCAAAAAGGTTAAAGAAAAGACAGCAGGCCCCAAAAAGAAGGGACTCCCAAGCAGAAAAGGATCTAGGATCTTTTCCTTCGATTCACTTCATGAGGTTACAAAGTTCGCAGCAATTGTCAGTCGCAAGTTTACTGGTATTAACACACTTTACAAGAATGAGGCAAAGGGTAAGTATTACCTGATACTTCATCAGGGAGATCTGGACAGTACATTATTTGAGAATATCTGCTCCCTTCTTACCGAGTACGGCAAGACAGAGATAGGAAGTACTGCAGACGAGCACTATCTGGCCGAGCATTTCACGGTAGTAATAAAAGACAGCGCGGTACAGACACTTTCAAAGATCTAAAAATTCAAAGGGCACATGTTGCTTGGCAGCATGTGTCTTTTTTTGTCATTCTATAGTCCCAAAATAGCGCCGCTATGCGTGATTTAAAAAGACCCGGTTCTTTCGAACCGGGTCTCTGATTTTATCTGTTTATCTTTGATCAGTCTTTACCATAAAGAGTAACGAGCTTCTCAAGATATGCACGATGCTCCTTAGCGTGCTCTGCTGCTGCAGCATTGAGCTTAGCTGCTCTCTCAGGATTCTTGAGCTTGAGTGACAGGTAACGAACCTCGCCGTCAAGGAAGCTCTGGAAGTCCTCAGTTGCAGGCTTGGAATCAAGAGTGAACTTGTTCTCAGCCTGAGGATTGAATCTGAACATATCCCAGTATCCTGTAGCTACAGCCTTCTTCTCCTCATCCATAACCTTGTTCATGCCGGCCTTAAGACCCTGGTTGATACAAGGAGCATAAGCGATGATAAGTGAAGGTCCCGGATAAGCCTCAGCCTCTTTGATTGCGTTGATGGTCTGCTGCATGTTAGCACCCATAGCGATCTGTGCAACATATACATAACCATAGCTCATTGCGATAGAAGCAAGATCCTTCTGCTTGATCTCTTTTCCGCCTGCAGCGAACTGTGCAACAGCACCTGTAGGTGTAGCCTTAGATGACTGTCCGCCTGTATTTGAGTAAACCTCAGTGTTTACAACGAGTACGTTTACATCCTTACCGGAAGCAAGTACGTGATCGAGACCACCGAATCCGATATCGAATGCCCATCCGTCACCACCGAAGATCCACTGTGACTTCTTAGCTGCAAAGTCTTTATTCTTAACAACATACTTAGCTGCATCTGAATCATCACCTGCAAGAGCCTCGATAAGAGCATCTGTTGCAGCAAAGTTCTCAGCGCCGTTTGAGAAAGTATCGAGCCACTTCTGAGCAGCATCCTTAGCAGCGCCGCCGGCAGCAACGATCTCTTCAACCTTCTCCTTGATAGCATCACGAAGAGCGTTCTGAGCAAGTACCATACCCATACCAAACTCTGCGTTATCCTCAAACAGTGAGTTATCCCATGCAGGACCCTGGCCCTTAGCATTTACTGTGTAAGGAGTTGAAGGTGATGAGTTACCCCAGATTGATGTACATCCTGTAGCGTTTGCAACGTACATTCTCTCACCAAAGAGCTGAGTAACAAGTTTAACATAAGGTGTCTCACCACAACCTGCGCAAGCGCCTGAGAACTCAAGGAGAGGCTGCTTGAACTGTGAGCCCTTGATTGATGTCTCTTTAAACTTCTCTACTACATCATTCTTAATAGGAAGTGTTACAGCATAGTCGAAGTAAACCTGCTCGTCCTTGTTATCTGCGATAGCGCCCATCTTGAGGGTCTCACCCTGCTTGTTGCCAAGACATACGTTAACACATGATCCGCAGCCTGTGCAGTCAAGAGCTGAGATAACAACTGCGAACTTGTACTCAGGCATTCCTGTGAGCTCTTTGGTCTCAAGTCCTTCAGGAGCCTTAGCAACCTCGTCATCTGTAAGAGCGACGGTACGGATTGCAGCATGAGGACATACAAGTGAACAGAAGCCACACTCTACGCACTTCTCAGGATTCCACTTAGGAACATTAACTGCGATACCTCTCTTCTCGTATGCAGCTGATCCTGAAGGTGTATCACCGGCAACATAAGGAAGTACATCAGAAACCTTAAGTGTATTACCTTCCTGAGCATTAACCTTAGCCTGGATGTTATTAACAAAGTCGATAACGTCCTTTCTTGATCCCTCTGCCTTCTTGAAGTCAAGGCCTTCATCCTGTGCATCCTTCCAGGACTCAGGAATCTCAACCTTGATGAGGTTCTTAGGATCTGCACCTGCATCGATGGCTGCCCAGTTCTTCTTAACAACGTCTTCACCCTTGCGGCCGTAGGTCTTCTGAGCTGCGTCCTTCATAAACTTAATGGCATCCTCTTCAGGAATGATCTTGGTGATGTTGAAGAATGCTGACTGAAGGATTGTGTTGATCCTTGTAGGTCCCATTCCAACTTCAACACCGATCTTGGAACCATTCATGATGTAGAAGTTGATCTTGTGGTCATACATGAACTTCTTAACCTGTCCGGGGATCTCAGCCTCAAGCTGATCTACTGTCCAAGGGCAGTTGAGAAGGAATGATCCTCCGTCTACAAGTTCCTGAACCATGTTGAACTTGCGGATGTATGAAGGATTGTGGCATGCTACGAAATCTGCCTTCTTGATGAGGTAAGTTGACTTGATAGGCTTCTTACCAAATCTGAGGTGAGACATTGTAACACCGCCTGACTTCTTGGAGTCATAATCAAAGTATGCCTGAGCATACATATCAGTGTTGTCACCGATGATCTTGATGGAGTTCTTGTTAGCACCAACAGTACCGTCAGCACCAAGTCCCCAGAACTTGCAGTTTGTTGTTCCCTCAGGAGTTGTAACGAGAGGAGCACCTGCATCAAGTGAAAGATTTGTTACATCATCTTCGATACCGATTGTGAACTCTTCCTTAGTATCGTTGTTGAATACAGCAACGATCTGAGCAGGAGTTGTATCCTTGGAACCAAGGCCGTAACGTCCGCAGAATACAGGAACTGACTCAAACTTTGTTCCCTTAAGAGCTGCGATAACATCAAGAGCAAGAGGCTCACGGTATGAACCGGGCTCCTTAGTTCTGTCGAGAACTTCGATTCTCTTAACTGAATCAGGGATAGCATCAACAAGAGCCTTAGCTGAGAAAGGTCTGTAAAGTCTAACCTTTACAACACCAACCTTCTTGCCCTGCTTCTCAAGGTAATCGATTGTCTCCTCGATTGTATCATTTACAGAACCCATAGCTACGATAACTACCTCTGCGTTAGGATCGCCGTAGTAGTTGAAGAGCTTGTAGTCTGTACCAATCTTGGCATTAACCTTGTCCATATACTTCTGAACGATATCAGGAAGCTCGTTGTAACCAGTGTTGCATGCCTCTCTTGTCTGGAAGAAGATGTCAGGGTTCTGAGCTGAGCCCATCTGGCAAGGATGATTAGGATTGAGAGCACCGGCCTTGAATGCATCGATTGCATCATGATTTACCATCTCGTCAAGATCCTTGTAATCCCATACCTCGATCTTCTGGATCTCGTGTGATGTACGGAATCCGTCGAAGAAATTAATAAAAGGAATTCTGCCTTCGATTGCTGCACAGTATGCAACAGGTGTAAGATCCATAACCTCCTGTACACTTGAATCGCAAAGCATAGCAGCACCGGTCTGGCGGCAAGCATATACGTCAGAGTGATCACCGAAGATGTTCAGTGCGTGAGAAGCTACGCAACGAGCTGATACGTTAAATACACCGGGAAGTCTCTCACCAGCTATCTTATAGATGTCAGGGATCATAAGAAGAAGTCCCTGGGAAGCTGTGTAGGTAGATGTAAGAGCACCTACTACCAGTGATCCGTGTACAGCACCTGCTGCACCAGCCTCAGACTGCATCTCAGTAATCTGAACTGTACGGCCGAAAATGTTCTTCTTTCCGGCTGTTGCCCACTCATCTACATGCTCAGGCATAACAGATGATGGTGTGATTGGGTACATAGCGGCAACTTCTGTGAACGCATATGATGCATATGCAGCAGCTTCGTTGCCGTCCATGGTTTTCATGTTTCTTGCCATTTTAATTCCTCCTACCTTTTAATATTGTAAGTTTTTTTGGCTTATATCCATAATTATCAGTATATGACAATTATTTCCGTAAAAATTTGATTAATATCAAAAAATGCGCAAAATATCCCGTTCACACCCCTTTTTTCCTCCCATGAAAATTAGCTGTGCACGGAAATATTCGCATATTCTGCCGCTTTCCATAGTAACATTTTTACACCTGATTGTCAGCCAATTTATACAATTTTAATCTTTTTTTCTGATAAAACTTTTCGATATCGCTATTGATAATTAAGTTTTGTTATATTATGATAAATAAGTATCAAAGGCTACAAATGGAAGGAGAGATTATTATGGCATACGTAATTAGTGACTCTTGCATCAGCTGCGGCTCTTGCGCAGCACAGTGCCCTGTTTCAGCTATTTCTCAGGGAGATTCTCAGTACGTTATTGATGCAGGTACCTGCATTGACTGCGGTTCTTGCGCAGCACAGTGCCCCGTTTCAGCTATTTCTCAGGGCTGATCCGAGCAAAAATTGTAAAAAAAAGCAGTCTCCGGTTTTACCCGGAAGACTGCTTTTTTTATTGTTTTTTGGCTTCTCATCTTCCTCTCTCGAGGTTCGCAAACTTTGTAAACTGCGGGATCCACAAAAGCTCTACCGTCCCGATAGGACCATTTCTCTGTTTGGCGATGATGATATCCGCAACGCCTTTCTTTTCTGTATCCTTATTATAATAGTCATCTCGGTAGATGAACATTACCATATCAGCATCCTGCTCAATGGCTCCGGACTCACGAAGATCTGACAGCATCGGTCTGTGATCAGGTCTTGATTCTACCGCGCGGGACAGCTGCGAAAGAGCTACCACCGGTACGTTGAGCTCTCTGGCCAGAGCCTTGAGTGATCTCGATATCTCTGATATCTCCTGCTCCCTTGATTTTACATTCTTGCCACCGCCTGTCATAAGCTGCAGGTAGTCTATCATGATTATCTGAAGGTCATGATCCATCTTGTACTTGCGGCACTTTGAGCGAAGTTCCTGGATGGATATACCCGGGGTATCATCAATTATAAGTTTACTTCCGGCGATAAGACTTCCGCTCTCAACGATGCTGTCCCAGTCCATATCAGACATGGTTCCTGTTCTGATATTCTGCGAGCTGACGTGTGACTCCATGGCGAGCAGACGGTTTACCAGCTGTTTTTTTGACATCTCGAGAGAAAATATCGCCACGCACTTGTTGTCGTGGAATGCCATGTGCTCAGCTATATTAAGAACAAAGGCCGTCTTTCCCATGGAAGGACGCGCCGCTATAAGGATCAGATCTGACGGCTGGAATCCGGCAGTGTCGTAGTCAAGCTCAATGAAGCCTGTGGAGAGTCCCGTCACATTCCCCTTCATCTTGCTTGCCTTCTCAATACTGTCAAGGGCATCCATTACGATCTGGTCTATGGGAACAAAGTCCCCGGTGTTTCTCTTCTGTGTTATCTCAAAAACACTCTTTTCAACCCCGTTGAGTATCCCCTCGAGGTCATCCGCCTCCGAATAGCAGGTATTAACTATATCTTCGCTCACATGTATGAGCTTCCTGAGTGTTGATTTCTCTGCAACGATCTGGGCGTAGTACTTGACATTGGCAGATGTGGGAACCGCCGTGACCAGCTCTCCCATAAACTCAGCGCTGCTTACCACCGGCGAGACATTCTTTTCCCTGAGCCTGTTCTGGAGCGTGACCACATCTACAGCACTGCCCTCTTTGTCAAGCTCGACCATTGTTTCAAAAACGGTCCCAAGCTGTTTGTTATAAAAATCATCTTCCGAAACGATCTCGGCGGCAATCTGTATTGCATCTTTATCTATAAGCATAGCGCCAACAACCGATTGCTCTGCCTCCGGGCTGTTGGGCATGGTCCGCTTTAGCAATGTTTCTTCGGGCATATCACTGTTCCTTTACACTGACTTTCAAAGTAGCTGTAACCTGTGGGTGGAGCTTGACCGGTATCTCATAGGTACCAAATGCCTTTATAGGCTCCGGCATCTGAAGCTTTTTCTTGTCGATATCAAATCCGAACTGCTGCTTGGCAGCGTTTACTATTTCCTTTGAGGAAACCGATCCAAATACTCTTCCGCCCTCTCCGGCCTTCATTGTCACCTGAACAGTCTCCTTGCTTATCTTCTCGCCGTATGCCCTGGCCTCATCAAGCTGCTGTTTGGCCACAATAGAATCCCTCTTCTGCTGGTTCTTCAGCTCGTTCAGATTCTTCTGTGTTGCCTCCACGCCAAGCTTCTGCGGGATCACATAGTTCTTGGCATATCCGTCGCTTACTTTAACAACCTCGCCCTTCTTTCCAAGACTCTTTACATCTTCCAATAAAATAACCTGCATAGTTATAACTCTCCTCCATCAATCATTTGATCAAGCGTTCTCTTAAGTGTCACGATAGCTTCAGACACTGAGACGCCTTCCATCTGGCATCCTGCGGAGCTCATGTGTCCGCCTCCGCCAAGTTTCTCCATAATAACCTGTACATTGACCTCATCTATTGACCTTGCGCTCACATAAATCTGGTTCTGATACTCAGTACATACAAAGCTTGCCCTGACTCCCTTGATATTGAGGAGTTCATTGGCAGCCTGCGCTCCGACTATAGTCGGACTTGATATCTCATCATTTGACAGGATAGATATCGCAAACCTACTCCTGTAAATCTCTGCCTGACTCACCGTATCTGCCTTGGCCTTATACTCACCGGCATCTTCTCTGAAGAGTTTCCTTACTCTGGTGACATCCGCTCCGTTTCTCCGCAGGAACGCTGCAGCCTCGAATGTCCTGACACCTGTCTTGTTCATGAAATTGTTGGTGTCTATCATGATGCCTGAGTAAAGACTGTCCGCCTCCTCGTTGTGTATCTTGACATTGTCACCTATATACTGCAGGATCTCGGAAACCATCTCACATGCCGATGATGCATACGGCTCAACATAGGAAAGCGTAGCGTTCTCAATAACTTCCGTTCCCGCTCTGTGGTGATCAAGAACAACAATGGTCTTACAGAACCGAAGCAGTTCCGGGCACTCGGTTATACTCGGCTTGTTGACATCAACAACTACGAGAACCGTATTATTGCCCGCAATGTCTATCGCCTGCTGATTGGATATGATCATGTCATCCTCATAGTCGGGATTGCTCTTGAAAAGATCTACCAGCGGCTGCATCGATGTAGTAACATCATTGAGAACAATATGGCACTTCCTGTCCAGAGTCTTGGCAATCCTGTATATGCCGACAGATGATCCGAAGCTGTCAACGTCTCCGATCCTGTGTCCCATTACAATGACGTTGTCCTTACCGGAAATGATCTCTCTGAGTGCATGAGCCTTAACTCTTGCCTTAACTCTCGTACTCTTTTCAATCTGCTGGCTCTTACCACCATAGTAGGAAATGCTGTCGGCGCTCTTTACAACTGCCTGATCGCCTCCTCGTCCGAGGGCAAGGTCAATGGCATTTCTCGCGAACTCATAGTTCTGCGCATAGGAAAGACCGTTGAGTCCGATACCGATACTCAAAGTTACAGCCATCTCATTACCTATATTGACAGTCTTGACGTCCTCAAGGATATCAAACCTCTGCTCTCTGATAATTTCACAGGACTTCTTGGGCATTACCACAAAGTACTTGTCTTTTTCAATCTTCTTGGCAATACCGTTACATGATGCTATGTACTTGTTGATCTTCCTGTCTATGAGCGCCGTCAAAAGAGATCTGCGGACCTCCTCAACACTGTCGAGAGCTTCCTCATAGTTGTCCAGATAGATAAGGCCTGCAGCTAGCGACTGATTGTCAACTTCCTGAATCGCCAGTCTAAGCGCTGTCTCATCAAAGAGATAAACCGCAATAAGGCTTCCCTCATAGCTGTCAGCATCAATGATATCGCTGTTGATCGCCATCTCCTGCAAAGAGATACGCTTCATCTTGATAGTATAATTGCTGTTCTCATAGTCAAGCTCGTAAGAGACTTCATCGTACCCGTCAGGGAACTTATCCATTGTAATCCCGGGGAAAAGAGAAAAAATAGTCTTGTGAAAGCCCTTCTCCTGATGAACTATCTTCTCAAACTCAAGATTGCTCCATACAACCTTGCCCGAGTCGTCGAGTACCGCATGCGGAAGAGCCAGTTCCCGAAGGAGCTTCTTCTGTATCTGTCCGTACTCCGTAGCAAAGCTCACCAGCTCGTTCATGATAATGGGCTTACTGTAGAAATTCATATATAGCAGAGCTATCAGATACAGCCCCGCAAATGCAAGAAGAATCAATCCCGCCATCAGATTAACAGTAAAGACTGCGGCATTGACAAATATAAGTAATATTCCAAGATAGGTGAATACCCGGAAATAAGTCCTGAGTCTTCCCTTAAGTTTAACCCTGTTTTTGTTAGTCATGATATGATCCTCGTCCCCCGACAATCTCATATCAGTATAACACATTCCCCCCATAACAATCTAGATGCTATGAGATGGTAAACAGTCACCGCAGCAACAGGAGTCAATGAGTCAAAGGGGACGTTTCAGTTATGAGTCAATGGGGACGTTTCAGTTTGACTCACTTTTAAAAAAGCGAGTCAAACTGAAACGTCCCCATTGACTCATAACTGAAACGTCCCCTTTGACTCATAACTGAAACGTCCCCTTTGACTCATTGACGCAAAAAGACACTTCTTAGAATCTCTTCTAAAAAGTGTCTCTCATAATTCGTATCAGTACTGATTACTCAGCTACGTAAGGCATAAGTGCAAGAATCCTTACTTCAAATACCCTTATCGGGTATCATCAGTAATTATATGTAATCACACCAAATAATTCAACCCACCATCGAGTGATTATTGGTGATTATAAGTAACGATTTTGTTGTCAACTTGTAGTCATTGCGACATACTGTAGTCATCGCGGAGGCCTCTTTCTAGAATTCCTTCCACTTAGCAGATAAATTCTGCATAGCCTCCTGTTTCTTACTACCTGTGGCTTCAGCATATACATCCATCGTTGTATGAATGTCCTTATGCCCCATCACCGATTGAATAACCTTAATATTTGTCTCATTTTCGCAGAATCTTGTACAAAACGTATGTCTGAGATAGTGAACTGAGAAATTTGGAAGCAGCAGTGGCTCTCTCTTCTCCTTTGCAGCCTTCACTTCCTCTTCCATGTTATAGGAAGTAACTATTCTCTTAATTGCGGAGTTGAGATTCTGTTCACAGAGGACATCTCCATTTGCATTCTTGAAGATGAATCCACTCATGCCTTCGATTACCGTCTTGTTAAAACCTGTAACCAACTGCTCCTCATAAATACGCTTGAAACATTCATGCACCTGATCCATCATAGGAATAACTCTTGTGCCAGCAGCTGTTTTTGGAAGAGATACGCCAAGTCTTCTTGCCGGATCTTTTCTATCTTTCTTTACCCTTACCAGACTGTGGTTTATATCTATAGTCCGCTTCTCCATATCAATATCCTGCCATCGAAGCCCTATAAATTCGCCACATCTGCAGCCTGTGCCAAGAAGTATCATGAAGATAGGCCACCAATGATCATAGATCTCATGGCCTTTCATATAGTTCATGAATGCCTGCTGCTGTTCAATTGTAAGTGCATTTCTTACGCCTTTGTTTTTTCCGAGATCATTAGACAATTCTCCCAGCACACCACGACATGGATTTCTCCTTATAATGTCGTCCCTTACGGCCATTTCAAATGTAGGAAGCAAACAACTATGAATGGTTGATACCGTATTAGGCTGTATTCCATCCTCTGTTACCATCTGATAATAGAACAATTTTACATCGGAATACTTTATTTTCCCAATTATCCTTTCACCAAAACCTTTTCTAACATGCTTGTTGTACATCATTTCATAATTGGCTCTGGTAGTTCTTCTAAGGTTTGTTTTTACCGCCATACATCTGTCGAATACTTCATTAACCGTTATGTGGCCCGAAAGATAATGGTCAATGCCATCCAACTGATCCCTTTTCAGATCATCTTCTTTTTCTCTAAGCTTCATAAGATCATTTGCATAGATAAACTTTCTGTTCCCTTTAGGATCTGTATATGTATAAGTGTATCTATTGTCAGTTGACCGGAAGCTCTCACCTTTTCTTAAGACTCTGCCTTTATTATCCTTTCTGGACTTCGCCATACGTCGCCTCCTTCTTTATTAAGAAAGAGACCTTTGCTTTGGTTATCCTTTGGAATAAACCATCTCTATTCCTTCCATGATAACCTGTGTCATCGTCTTGGAATGCCGTTCAGAGTATTCTTTCAGCCTGGAATAATCATTTGAAGTTAATCTTATTGTAACCGGACTGCGCTTTGGATTGTCTTCCGCTGGTCTTCCGACTTTACGCTTATTCTCAGCCAAAATCACTACCTCCTTGCATCTACTAAAATTATAATTTATGTATGACACAATTTCAATAGGTCTCTTAACATCATTCACTCAACAATTCTGCACGTTTCAAGGTATTTGTCTACCAGTTTTGTATTCACCAGTACTATCTTACCCACTTTGTATTTTGCCTTGGAATCAGTTGCCAGCTTTTCAAAAGATTTCTGACACATATCATAAAGTTCTGCTCCTGTATCATAGCGAACAAACTTCCTGTCCTTAGCTTCAATTACAACAAAATCCCCTATTGTTTCCATTTTTCAAACAATACTCCTTCCTTATATTAATTACGCGGCTCTTTTCTCCACTAATGAAAAATCCACTGTAGCATGCATCATTTCTACAGCAGCACAAGATTTAATCTGTTTCTTGGACATTTTTATCCTTGTTTTTACAGACTCAAATGTAAGGTTCTCCACATCTGCAATATCCGTTATGGTTGCTTCCTTCAAAATATATCTTTTAAATATCCTTCGTTCCCGAGGATCCAAAGAATTTACCAGGTTATTAACTCTATAGTAGTCATTGCGCATCTTTTGCAACGTCAGAATTTCTGCTCTATGCGTCTCATAATTATCTGCTCCCTGCAGTGCTGTAATATAATCACCAGCTTTCACAGCCTTTTCAATACTCTCCCTATCACAGGCTATATCCTGTGTTGGATTTGCAATAACCGATGTTTGAACTCTTACACCCAGATTTCCCCGAGCTGCATGTTTGTTATAATCCACCTCTTCCTTTATCTGGATACTAAGGTTCTTCTCAAAGCAATCAATAATCGCTTCAAACCTTGAGAAATTCTGAAGGATCATATCTATCCTCTGATCCACTGAAGCTCTGCGATAATCCTCAACAACACTTTCCAACCGTAACATAGCGTTCCTCCCCATATGTAAACAATCACGAAATATTTGCCACCAATACAATTTTATGTCCTGCATATGGGAAGGTCACTTTTCAAACAGTGATGTTTTTACAATATCTGTGAAGTCTAACTTACCTTATTCTCCCCCCTTTAAAATCCAATCTGTTGTCACCTTGAATTTTTGAGAATAACTGACCACAAGATCTGTAGGCACCTTTCTCTTATCTTTTTCATAATTCGAAACCACTCCTCCATGTGCCAGGCAAAACTCCCTTGCCAAATCCTCCTGTGTAAGACCTTTGCTCTCTCTCAAAAGCTTTATTCTCTCACCTATTGTTCTCCCAAATACTCTTTCCATATAATCATCATCCTTTCCCTACATTTTCATTACTTATATGAAATACTTATGGCGGAACTGAAACATGAGTCATTCCTTCTTTTTTTTTCCTATGATTATCAATTTTGCACTTAATACTATACTTCCTCAAATACATCATTTATTATTTCCCCCTCAAGTGTTTATATTCCTAATGCATTTTTGTTGCTATATAGAAATCAAAAATTTTGTTTAAAGTTACCAATTTGAACCGTGGTTACTAATACGCGCCCTGAAATATATCTATATGTTTCAGTTAAGAGATTTATGCAAGCTCCTTTTATCCATAGAATTATTTAAGAGGTAATTTTGCATGGATAAGGATATAACAAAATTTTTAACAGCTTTAGCTGATACTGTAAAAACAGCTCGAAAAGCTCGAAAGATGACTCAAGCTCAGCTTGCTGAAAAATCCGGTTTGGATCCCATGAGTGTAAAAAGAGCTGAAAACCCAAAGATTGCAGGCACCGGATTGCGGTTATCCACGTTCATTTTATTGATGAGAGCATTACATCTGAATCCGAACAGTGTTGTTTATCCTGAGTTAAAGGAAAATTCTCCTACTAAAGAAGAACTACTTGGTATACTAACCGCCGACTGCTCAGAAGAAGATTGCAAATTCATTCGATCTGCATTTCTATCACTCGTAAAGATGGCACATTCAAGAAACACCACAAATATTGAGGAATAAAAAAAGAGTCTGCCTCCTTATAAAGGAAAAGCAGACTCTCCACATGCATATTTCATGTGCCCGGCTCCAAGCTTTTTTCTATCCTAAAATGTATGACATTGATCAGGGTTGTCCGTTTGCACTTTTGACAATGCAGCGGAAACTTTATCAGAACAGTGTCTTCTTGAACTTTTATTCTTGTTTTTTTGTCACATTCTGGGCATCTGACCCAGCGTGTCTTCTTTTCTTCGCCCATAAACATTACTCATATTAGATGCGGAAAAGAACGCAACAGATATGTTCTACCACATCATTTTTCAATAATCAATACAGTCTGCATGAATAGACGTTATTTTGGCATAAATAGTCACCAAGATATATTTAATCTATGTTTTCATCAAATCTGAACTCTGAAACGAGACAAAAATCAGTCAAATCCTCCCAGTTCTATATATGTTCTCAAAATACCATTAAAAAGCTCTTTTGTGTGGTCGTCCACAATACAATATCTGTCGTTTGATACATCATTTAGGACTCCATCCGTAGAATTATAATATATTTTTGTATCTTCTATCAGGATAATGCAGTCGCTAAGGCCATCCGTTGTACCTTCTTCATTCCAGGAGGCCTTGATAATTTCTTCTTGAATACCTGCTGCGTCATCATCACTAAGTTCAAAAAGCTCATCCGGCGTATAAAATGCTGATACAGCCACTTTTGAGGAATTATTTTCAATACCCTCCTGCCCGGAAGTATACAGCGAACGATCGGAACCCATGCTTTGATCCAATTTAGCCCCAGATACATCTACGTCCCAATCATCCACGCTACGCTCTCTGCAAAGCATTGAACTATCCATTTCACCGGAATCATAATATTCAATTATCCACTCATCCTGATTGTGGTCTTTATACTCATAGATCTGATCTTTGACATCCCCATCAACTATTCCGATCTGTATTCCTCTGTCAGTATTGTCAACTGCTGCTAGGGGAATAAAAACTTTGTCCCCTGTAATAACGACCCTTAAGCCATCCTCATCCCTGGATGTGTAATTCGCATAATTAATATCCTTGTGTGAGCATGCAGTAATACTCATGACTGCCACTGCCAAAACAACCAAAAGCCCTCTTTTCATATCATTATTCCCCTATAGCTTGCGATACAAGCCAGATGCAAGTATACCCATAGCATCCAGATACATATATTCAATTTCATTTTGCTGGTTCATGCCATTATTTGAGTTCTTTTCTATGTTTTCTTCTGGTATTTTTTTGAAAGAACTTAATTTGTATTTTTTAGGATCACTGTTGCTTGTTTGCTCATTAGAATTACTGTTCCCGCAGCAGTCAACACCACCACTGATAACAACATTTTTATCGACGTTCCCGTTTTCATCCAATGTTATACAATAGCTTTTGGTCATTTGGTAAATATCTGCATCAAAGCCATTTTGAGCTGCAATGACATTATCAGCAAGGTCATAGTTTTCTTTCCACTTGGCTATTTTCTTATATATCGCATCAGCATACGATGGATCCTTTTGCATCTTTTCTTTAAGGCTCTCCGGAATTATCACCACCATTTCCCCAAAGCCTATTTTCTTTAATCTGTCTTGTATTTCTGCTTGAGATAGACCAGAAGCTGAGCCATGCCACCCATTTAGTTTATCAGCAGTGGTATTTTTATCAAAGTATTCCCAAAAAGGAAAATCATCTTTTTCCCAATTGGTCCTTGTCACTTTGCATTCTCCCACCTTAAAGGAAACCTTGACATTTCCTGTTTCTTTGCATTGCAAAGGACAATAACTACCAAGCTGCTCAGCCAGCATAGTGGCAAAAGCTCCAAATTCTGTCTTCTTCAACCCACCACTATCAGGAGCCTCTATATTGCTTATTGTATTGTAAGCTTTAATCTGCTCAACAACCATACTTATCAGCCTTCTGAGAAAACGACACTCATATCCTATTTTACATAGGTGATATCATCAGCAAATAGAATAAAGCAATGATCCCCATGAGCATTATGCCCAAGAACAACATAGCTAACAATTTCTTTTTCTTGATAAATGCAGGTACAGTCAATGCTAGCAGTAAAATGTATGCCAGCAGCAGTTTTGCCGTAAATCCCATGCCCCCCTAACAACTTGTTTTTTTCTCTATGTAATGCTACAGCGACGTTACAATTGATCCCATTCTCAATGTATATGCTGATAGCAGTCCTTCTTGTGAATCCGAATATGCCATCATCCTACTGTTATATACTTGATCATAAAGAACTGATTCTATCGACCGGTTATGATACATTTCCTCTTGTACACGATGCCTCTCTTCAGCAACTTCCTTTGCTCTTTCCTGTGCCTCACGTGCTTGTTTCGCTTTTTTCTCTTTCTTGGCTTTTTGTTCCGCTTCGAATTTAGCAACCTTTTCCGGTGATTCTTCACCACTCAGATAATGAGTTACGGTTCCATCTTCATGTATTACCAAGCCTTCAGATGTTTTCCTATGCCCAATCATTGCCATAAATGCATCTGTCTGAGGTACCCCATAGTTAAAATAATCCGATATTTTCTTTTCATAATAAGCTGCTTTTTCAGGATCATTAGCCATCTGCTTCAAAATATTAGGTGCTATGGCAACATTGCCGGAGCCTGCTGTTCCCCCTGCAAACCGGTCCATACTATCCTGATCTTTTCCAACGCTCGTCACAGTAATTGGGACTCCGTATTTGTCCTGTAAGTAGTTCTTATAGGCATCAACTTTATTCTCCGCAGTAGCCTCCTGCATGGAGCTTGTGAAATCTGGTGAGGATACCTTATTTGACCTTGTCAGATTCGCATACTGATATGCATTTGCAACGCTTCCGATACCGCCAATATTCATAGCGAACCTCCGAATAATAAAATAGCAGGGACTCCATATGACAAACATCATCTTCCATGAATCCCTGCACAGATTAATTAATCCTATTCTTATGTCATGGGCTAAAACAGAACCCACATGTGCGTTTTCCCTCATAATTATTGTCGGCTAACAGCCTGCATAAGGCAACAGCAACTGCATGAATAGACGTTATTTTGACATGAATGGACAAAGCTTGCCTTTATAGCATTACCATTCCAAAATAATCCATTATCCAATTCCTGTCCGCAGTATTCTTTATTGGAATATTGTTGGCTTCCAGGTATTGGTGTATTCTTCCTTTACCTTCACGCAGATCATTATTATAGAGGCTGTTTTTCTGGAGTTCCATGACGAGACTTGACCGATTATTTCCTGTATTTTTGCGTATATTTTCATTCACATACTTGGTAATTGCTGCTTTTACTGTGTCAAGGTCATTCTTTTCTCTCAGTTCAACCCTTGCTTCACAGAAAAGGAAGGATTCCGAAGGGACAAAGCTGTTATCTATTACACCGGAATCATCCAGACCGCGGTATGTGTTTATGGTTTTCTGATTCCAGACTCCATTATAGGTAATGCCACCGTCAATGAAGGTTTTACTATTATCCACTGCATCATAATCAGGTCTCGATGCACCATAACTGTCTGCCAGTTCATTAAGAGTATCCTTGAATACAGTTTGCATCTCTTTGTAAGCGTAGTAATAGTCGGCATTATAATACATCGTCCCCTTAAGATTACCATAGTAATCGCCTACATCCGACCTTAGACCAGTTTCTGTATATAATTTCTCTGCTTCCCGGGCGTTTTTCTCGGCTGCATTTTGTGCATTGGCCCTTGACATATGTTCATATACAGTTGACAATGCCTTTGTAATGCCAGTCTTCGTTGCAGTGCTGAAGCTGCATGTTTTCTTTATATAAGCAGTGACATCTTCTATCGTCTTTTCCCCAGCATAGAATCCTTCCATAACGTCATAAGACTCATGAAAAAGTTTATTCCAACTAAGGAGCGGTGCGTCTGCCGCTTTGTTTTTTAGATCATTGTAGTTCTCGCACGGAATTGGAGCTGTAGATATTGCCGGACCTTCATATCTGTCTAACGCAGATTCTGTACCATCAGCATTTATCTTTATCAGATTATCATTGTCACCTTTTCGAAGGGAGATCGTTTCACGGCTATTCCTCTGATAATAGCTAAGTTCATATGTATCTGTCAGACCTGTATGTTGGATCATGGTTTGCTCCTTGCTTGTATGGACTATAATGTTTTTCAATTATTGCTTTAAACATCTGATTTCATCTGTGGAAACTGGATATCAAAAATATCTTCTCCATATGGTATATCAAGCTTCCGATCCTCATTTAAAGTATATTCCTTGCCACCAATTTTAAAGACAGATCCCACTTCATATTTATTAAACAAGGCGCTGCCCCTGTTGGTATACATGTCATATACCGCATCATACTCAAACTTTCTTACAGCTACGCCCGCATTTCCATTGGAATAAAAGTAATCCTGCTTCCTTGAACCACTTTCCACAGAAAAGAATCCCTCTTTGATTCCGGCATCATTTAGAAACTGTTTCTGTTCAGTAGCACTATAGTATAAACCTAAATATGTTCCATCCTGCGAGAGCATGTTCCAAAACTTCGTTATTTCATAGCTTTTACTGTTTTGCCGTCCGGATATCAGATCCGAATAGGGTTGCGTAAGCCTGTCATGGTCACATGAAAAGGTATGCAGGCAGCCATCTTTATCTGTATATTTGTAATATTTTTCATTATCAAAGTGTACAACATTATCTTTGGCCTGTATCGTAGAGCACCAGGCTTCATCAACTGTCGGAAGACTTTTCTTTGAGTATTCTTTTCCGTTTACCTTGATGGAGTTTACTGTTTCGCCATGGTCCTTATGAATGTTTGTATAACCAAAGTTTATTGCATCCATCACAGATTTTGATATGCCGATTGTTCTACTATTATTCTTTGAATAAGTAATAGTAGGCGATATTATTCCGTGCACATATTCATCACGGCGTCCTCTATTCCCAATTTTATTGGATTTATATTCTCCTGCTCCTCTTCCGCCAGTCAAGAGAAGCTGGGCTATATTCATATTTGACTGCCTTTGCACTCTCACTAATACCGCCTCCTATTCTTGAGGTACATGAAAATTGCGTGTTATGCTTCCTTCTTCCTCCGATTCAGGATGTCGTTTGCCATTTCAAGATACGGGTTCTTGAACTCCGGGGCATTGGCGCGCAGCTCTGCATCTTTAGCGTCCATAAACTTGCAAAACTCATCAAAGGAATAGCGTTTACTTCCGCCATCATACATATACCATTTGCTGGCTGCATTGGGATCCTGCTCAAGAAGTCTTTCTCGGGTGGTTTTCTGATTCTTCCTGAGCTTCTCAATATTCCGCTCGATAAGTTCACCCTGCATCTTCATGAACTCATATCCGTCCATGGCTTTTTGTATCTTACCGTTTTCCCAGTTTTCCTGAATAAGGCGCTTCATGCGTTCAGCCTCGGTTTCTTCTTTCATCTCTTCTGATTCATCTACAGAACCGTTCTGTATCCAATCCTTGAAGGATGCTTCGCTGATTTTACCCGACATGTAGCCTGACCACTTATCTTTATCAGCTATAAACTCTGAACTGATATTGTTCTGAGCTACCCACTCCATGATAAGTTGGGCGCGCTCATAATCTTCATCGTTTTGGAATTCAATCTCCCAATCAATCCCATTAGTTTCACTATTGGAATAGCGTACTCCGTTAGCATCCATGGAAATCAGACCAAGCTCGGACTTTCTCTGGTCGGAAGTATCTGCAGCACCGGAAACTGATGAAGCATAAACAGATACTTCATATCTATACTCCGCTTTTGCATATGTATTATCTGCCGATGCTGTTTCTTTTGCTTCATTGACAGCTTTATCAGTATCGCCAAGGAGCTTTTCCCACTCTTCATCTGTAAGATCTCCCAAATCCTTGTCTCCACCCTTGGTTGCAAAGAGATTAGCGGTTTCTTCCAGCATTTTCAGAAGTACGGATGAGTCAAATTTTTCTTTTGTCTGTTCTTTTGTAAAGGAAGCTTTGGAACCAGAAATTGTATCGCTCCAGTTACTCTTTTTGGAGATAGCCTCATCCAGTGAAGCATACTCTGTCTTTCTCAAAGGATCTGTAACATTTTTAAGCACGCTGTAACTGCCAAAAGTATATCCCGTTCCTGTGTCATGGGCATCTGCATATTGGCAGTAAGCGAACATCTCTACTGCCGATGCATGCTTAGGATCAACTTCATTTATATTTACGTCAATGTCCTGGTCACCGACATGCACCCGGACAACAGCATCATCTGAGCCGGGCTTGAATACTTCTGATGCAGTCATCACATAAGTCATATTTCCGACAGGAAGTGTGCCCATTCCACTTAAGGGAGTAACTATCTCTTTCTGTTCGTCTTCCTTATCGCTCACTTCTACAGGTTTTGTGGCATCAGTTGTTTCAGCGCCGCCTATTTCCCGGCTGCCAAAATAACTTATTGCCTGGAACCGGAATCCTGAAAAAGTACCAAAGCTTCCGGTATCTCCCCAGACTTTGGCTCCTGCAAATGTTGTTGCATTCTCTACCGGCTCAGGAGAAATGCCTGTGCCAACACCTGATGTCATCATGACTTCCATCAGCCTGTTTATGTGGGAAAGAAGCTGCTCAGCTCCAAGAGTGCTTACGCCCATCATCTGGAAGTTGTTTATGGAACCGTTAAGCTCTGATAGATAATTCTTTTTCTCAAAGATATCATCAGGAGCTACGCCATCTACTGCCTGCATGGCTTCATCAGCAATACCTTCTGTATCGCGGATATATGAGCAAAGTGCCGCAAATTCAGTAAAATCAGAGTCGGTCGGATCAACGTTATATGGATCGATTTCCTTTGAGAACTCCTTGCCATTCTCATCAGTTCCGGTTGCAGTATACTTTCTGCTGTCACCATCCACATCAATCCGAATTTCAAACTTCTGCATTACACCCTGATATGAATATGCTGTTTTACCATCGGAAAGCTGTGTTGCGGTATAACCCGAGTTCCACACATTCGCTGTGATCACCCTTGTGTAGCCCTTCTTTTTGGGTTCTTCCTCTTTTTCCAGGGTATCTACAACCTCTGGTGAATCCTCGTCTTTTTCAAGAACAGCACTCTGGAAATCACTATTTCCGATGGTCTGGTTTGAATAATAGTGGGCACTCTGCACAAATGCACTCTGCGAGTAATAATAGTTTCCGTTTGTAATTGTATTTGACATAAGTGTTCCTTTCTGCGGCTCGTCCGTCATTCAGAGCCGCGCCACTCTCCGGAAAGGACCGAGTGGGCAAATAACCTTCAGTTACATCATTTTGTCTTTGGCGCCACCTTCTTTCACATAATTCTTTAACAACTACAGCCACTTTAATATGTCGAGAAGTCCCTGGACTCCTCTGGGTGACATGGTATTGTTCATATTGAGCTTTAGCTGTTGCTCGTACCAACTTCTGAAGTTTATGTTAGTATTCATATCTGCATCAGGCATACTGTACTGCATCTTGTAATGTGCTGATACAAGGTTCATCATCACATCCTTCTGATCAAGCTTCCCCTCATCCTTCAGGTGGTGCATTCTTACTGAAAGATCAATAAAATTGCAATTGGAGCCATCCACGCTGTCTACATCTACCAGGCGTTCCTCACATCTCCCATCGTTATACTGCAGCTTCACGGTATACTCGGAATCTGAACCATCATTTCTGTAGACATAGGCATGGTAGCCATATTGCCCGTCATACCAGTGATATGTAGGCTCGCCTGATGTAGCAGTCTCTTCTGGATTTATAGCGGTCTCCTCGGTTTTTCTGTTGTTTTCAGTTTCCGGCTCATAGATCCTGCTCTTTTCAGATAGCTTGTTTGCAAAAGAGCTTGTTCCGGAATTATCACATTCATCTGCCGGAGATGATCTGATGCCGGTTCGGACTCCCGAGAAAGTGCTGACATAGCTTAAATACTGTGAATTAACCTGCATGGATTATGCACCTCCTTTATTTCCGGTATAAAAATGCCGAATATCCCCAGGCTACTCAATCCTTTGATATCCGGCTGTTCCATCACTATTAATATCGGTATTGATGTGTTCTGCTTAATATGGCTGTCATGAATAGACGTTATAATGGCATGATTAGCATGTTTTTGCTAAATCCATTTGAGAAGATCCATAAGGTCTTTTATATACTTCGGAGATCCATTGTTTTTTATCTCCAGCATCAGCAGCCGTTCGTACCTGCTTCTAAAGTCAATTACAGTATGATCATCAGCTTCCGGCAAGTTGTATCTCATATAAATTTGTGCCTGAATGATCTGCACTCCTGCGTTTTCTATTTTTCCTTGGTCCTCAAGATGATACAGCTTTACAGAAAGATCTGTAATATTACATGATGAGGCATCGACCATATCCGCATTAACAGTTCTTTCTTCTATTTTTCCGTCATCATAAATAAGTTTTACTGTATACTCTGATTCTGTTCCCTCATTTCTGTACACATTCACAGTATACCCAAAATTCCCATCATGCCAGTGATAAACTGGTTTGCTCTGATCTTGTCTTTCCATCCTATCAACTTCATCATTGGCATTTACCATTTCTGATTTTTTAACAGTATCAAGCAGACACTCCTGTTTTTCCAACAATTTATCTTTAAAAGAAGATTTATCCTGATCTGTTTCATGACCATCAACCGATGTTACGTCATTAAAATATGCCATTGAAGATAGCGCAAAATCACCTTTTATCAACCCAATACTCATATCATGAACCTTTCAGCATATCTTTTTTGCATCAGCTACTACAATTTCATACGAATGCATTTGATTTCATGCTCATCCCAAAAGCATTTCTGCTATCTAACAGCGCATCATAGAATGCCTTGAACTTAAGATAACCCTGCATATTTCCAACTGTGTACTGCATCTGCATCATATCGCGTGCCAAATCCATGAAGTTAGCTTTTTCAAGGCCATCATAGTCCGGGGTCTTATCATAGATTCTGTCCCTGGACATGAGGAAACTGTCAACTGCACTTTTGCACTTTCCTGAGTCTGACAGATATGACGAATAAGCATGCATTTCTGCGGAAGTTGCATTGGTAGGATCAACTTCAGAAATTTTCACCATCTGCTCAGTCTTATTCCCGTTCTTATCCCATATTTCAACCCTGTACTCTGGATCGTTTTCGTCAAAATCTGCAGGCTTATATATGGCAGTGTTTATCCCAGAACGCGCATCGACCCACGAGCTCAGACATCTTGAACCATCTTCTGCCACCTTTTTATAGTGAAGAGTAAGACCGGAAGATTCTGTAACCGTATATCCGTTATCAAGAGTATTTTTAAAATCACCGGCTACATTATTGTTTTTATTCTTAGTTCCTTCGCTACCTATTCCCTGATAGGAATAGGCGTTACTTACAGCACCTATATTCATAGCCATCACTCCTTCATATCACATAAAAAGCCGAATATCATCAGATTGTTCAATCCATTGATATCCGGCAAATCCTTTGCTGATATAAATATCGGTAAAGGCATAAGTCATCTTAATATTTGTGGCATGAATAGACGTTAAAATGACATAAATAGACCTCATCTCATGTACATGGCCGACATTCCTCCAGTACTGTCTTGGAAATGGATGTAAATATATCCACTAATTCTTTATCAAGCTGTGTGCCAGCAACTTCTCTGATAATTCTGAAAGCTTCCTCATGAGTTTTTGCATCTTCATAAGGTCGTTTCATCGTTATTGCTGAATAAGTGTCAGTGATAGCAATTATCCTTGAAGCAAGAGGAATATCGGGCCCCTTTAGCTTATAATAACCTTTTCCATCAATTCTCTCATGATGATATAAAACCCAGTCTGTAATCCCATCAAATAAACCAAGCGATTCTATTATTTTTACACCAAGCTCCGGATGAGTACGCATTATTTTCCATTCCTCATCATCAAGCTTGCCAGGCTTATTCAATATAGACTCGGAAATTTCCAGTTTCCCTATGTCATGCAAAAAGGCAGCATACTCCAGTCCAACTGGATTCACCACATTTTGATATTCATGCGGCAGGTTCTCATAAAACAGCATGGTAAGATTTTGAACATGCTTACAATGCCACTGCACTTCTTTGTTTTTGAAGAAAAATGAAACTGGTCCATCCATCAAAACGTTCCTTATTACCCATCTATACAAAATTCCATATGCCCGGAATCGTTCCCACAATCAATTTCCACGGTCTTCATTATATAGCTTTCTCCTGAAGGAACCGGATATGTAAAATATAACCTGCTTTTATCCCATTTTAATTCTGGCTCTCCTGAAGAACTGCCTGTATAAAACCATTTTTCATAAACATAGTTCGTATGAAACTCTGTAAAATCAACATTATCAATCAGTACTATCCCATATGCCCCCGCTTCTTTGCTGATAACTCCATATGCCTTATATCTACCTTTGTTCTCTTCAGCCATTTTTACGAGAACATCTGCATCCTCTTTCCAATCAATAGTATTATTCCAGGCAACCGGTTCAGAATTGTATTGGTTGAGTATCCTATCAATTACTCGGCTATAGTCATTTTCAATATTATTATTATCGTGCGTTTTCATAGCAGGCTCAAATGTGTGGGCAACCTCATCTGGAGCTTCTGTTGCTGTAATATCTTCTGCTGGTAAATAATCCTGTGAAGCTGTTTTCTCTTGTTCTCCTGAAAGAGTATCCTGAACATAATAAATATCCTCTTCGAATAAATCACTTGATGATGTTGAGGCCGTTGTCTTTGAAGAAGATACAAGTATTCCCCCAATAACAACAGCAATGATTGCAAGTGTTATTCCGCAAATAACTATTGTTTTCTTTTTCATAAGGAACACCTCCAGCTAGTTTTTAGCATTTATAACAAATGCCGAATACCCATGAAGCTTTTCCTTCCGCTGATATCCGGCAATTCTGTTATTTTTATTTTACTTTGTATATGAACCTAATTCTACTTGGTTTGCATGAATAGACGTGAAACCGGCATGAATAGACACAGATTTGCAATCTACAGCGAAAGATCTATATATTCACCAGTTAGTCCCCCTAAATTACAAGTCTTGAGTGATGATAGATCCACCCCACTGGAGTCTATTTCCACGACATTTTGGAGCTGTGCCTCATAAAACTTGTGATATTCGGTGCCGATGGCCAGCGCAGCCTCATTTGATTCTTCACAGAGTTTTTCCATTTTCTTGTTATGAGCTTCTTCTTCTCGCTGATCCCATTGGGATTCTTTTGACTCCGCTTTTTTCTTTTGCATCTGAGCCATGGCCTGTGCCATTTTGGCTGCCTGATACAGCTTCTTATCATAATCCATCAATCTGCTCTCATCTGATGCCGGAACGTTGTCACCATTAGCCAAGGCTCTGTAAACAGCCAACGCTTTAGCCTGATCTTTTATGTATTTTTCCGTAGCAGCAGATTGTGTTTTTTCAGCAGCCATTTCTGCCTGTGTCTTCAGCATGTCACCATAGTCTTTGCGGTCTTTCACAAGCTGGCGACTGGATTCCTCTGTTAAAACAAGCTGGTCTTCTTCTTTGGAAAGTATAACGTCTTCACCTTCAGAGTTTTTCACAGTAGTCCCCTTAGGAATCCTATATGCTTCGTATGTGTGCAGGTAGCCTGTATAATCCACACCTGAAATACTCATGTGATCAACTCCTTATCCCTTGTAATCAACCTTAGTTCCAACCATCCGTTCTGAATAGGTCATAACTCTGTCAGCCGCGCTATTATATGAATATCTCTGAGCCTTAGACAGAAGCTCATCCATAGACTCCGCCTCGAGAATTACGTAGTCCTCATCATAATTATCCTCTATTGTTTTATCGCCCTTCTTGTCAGTATCAGCATTATCCGTCTTTTTGTCTTTTACCTTCTGCAGGCGTTCCTCTCGGGCTTTTTTATCGGCTTTCTTTTTTTCCTGAAGCTTCTGTGTTTTCTTCTCTGTTCGTTTCTTTTGCAGATCTGAAGACTTACCTACTGTGGCAAAAAAGCCCTCTTTCCCATTGGAATCAACAGACATGCCGAAATTCTTTACATTAGCACCGCTACTTGATAAGCCCATCTTTGCCTGTGTCATTTTTGCCTGAGACATGGCAATAATGCCCTCATACTTCTTCCTGAAGGATTCATCTGTGGCCATACGCTCAAGCTTTTCTTCATCTATGAGCACAACCATCTTATTGGCATTGCCATAGGACGCAGCATTCTGCTGAACCTGCGCCTTCATATCATTACTGACAGTGATAAACTCCATGTTATGGAACTTTGATTTCAACTTTCCAAGATAGTCTTTTGCCTTGGCAGAAAGCTGCACATCACCAATCGTGCTGCCATATTCTGATGATCTGGGAACAAGAGAGCTCTTATTGTCTATTGGAGACCAGTTTTTTGTTTCGATCGGAGCTGCTTTGCTATCTTTTGCAGCAGCTGCCGGGGCTGTTTTAGACGTAATCTGAGACTTATCACTTTGAGTTTTTGCTGAGTTCCATGCACTCTCTGTCTGCTGATAAGCAGAAATACCATTGATTCCAGCCATAATCGTTTACCTCCTTGTAAATGACGCCGACATCCATTTCATGAAAATATTCAATTTTTCCGATAAGAATAGTTTTCTATATCTCTTTTCGTCATCAGAATAAGAAACAATAACCTCTGTTGCATGAATAGACGTTAAAATGACATAAATAGACATAGATTAGTAATCAATATCTATATCATCACAACTGCACTGAATTCTTCCTCAGTACAAGCAATAGCAAAGCTCCCATCGTATTTCGCTGTTACTTCCTCTACATTAGAAAGCCCTATGCCATGGTTCTCAGCGAAAGTGGTCTGAACCTTGTTATCTTCAATTATGACTTTTTGCTTCACCGGGTTCTTTACCATAAGTATAAAATTGCCGTCTTTCTCAACAAATTTAACCTGTATAGATGCATTGCTTCCGGAAAGAATGACTTTTTCACACTCATGTATTGCGTTTTCTATGAGATTTCCCAAAAGAACAACAATATCCTCATCAGAAATCCTTATATCATGAAGATCACTGACAGCAAATGTCATTCCAATTCCCTTTTCCTTGGCTATACGATACTGCTGATTCAAAACAGCATTTATAACTGGATGTCCTACATTTACCTCAGATATCTCCACAGATATACTTTTGGTTAACTTCTCCACATAATCTGTAGCGGATTCCACGTCACCACTGGCTAATAGTTCCTGTATGGTTGCAAGCTGCTTTTTATAATCATGAAGCTTTTTCCCTTGGCGCTCATATAGTGACTGCATATCCCTGAAAGCCTGAAGCTGGTTCTGCTTGTGCTCTATCTGTACAGCAGACAAGCGTATTTCTTCATCCTTTTTCAATAATTCCTGTAAGATGAAAAGAGCTGCAATATTAACTACAATCAGTAATATTGATACAAATATTTCGAAGGACCCCATAGCACCACTCACAAATAGTGTCGCAAAGTAAAAGCCTGCAATAACACTTGAAAACGGGATCCAAATGAAATTATAAATCTTGTTAGATGAATGCTTCAGTAATTGTTTTAAATATGTAAGCTGCTTTCTAAGAATAAAAGTAGTGCAGAAAAACAAGGCAAACGGTATCAATAATAAGAAACGCGCTAATTCTTTATCCCCAAAAGCGACCTGACTTATTCCAACAATGATGGATTCAAACAAAATCAGCATTAGAACTTTTGAACCCGCAAAGAAAATCCCAATAAAAGCAGATGCTTTATAGCACACAATAATATAAATGATATTCACCAATACCAGTATCAGTATTTTCAGAGGGTAAAACTCACTTGATAAAGCTTCAACAAACAATGCTTCTGCTATACAAGCAGCATAAAGTCCCATACTGCATATAATCTTTCCACTCAAATTCCATTTGCATTCAAGAAATGAATCATAAAAATATATACTTAATGCCGTCTCAATTATTCCCTCTGCAAAGAAAACTATCCATGCCATCATATTTTTTCACCTGCAAACAGTGCAAATATCCTTCGCACCTCTTTATATCTGGCTCTAGGGATTGGCAACTGCCTCCCATCATCCATAGTGAGGACATAGTTGTTGATATTACGGATATGATCCATATTTACAAGGAAGCTGTTATGCACCCTTAGAAAGCCATGACTTTTAAGCTGTTCCTCCATGTCATCAAGCTTCTTGTATATCTGATAGGACTCATTTTTCAATCTAATAGTATTTTTATGCCCTGCGGTTTCAATCAACAGAATATCTGATGCTTGCAGGCATACTTCACCGCCCACACAAGAGAATAGTATTTTGTTAGATTTTCGTTTTTTCTCATGGCATAGATTGTCCATGCATTCTGAAAAAGTTTTGTCTAGATCATCCTTTATGAGGAAACGGCTCGCCCTTACTTTATAACCATCAAGAGCATAATTCATATAGGCCGTAACAAGAACGATAGGAACATCTTCATTCTTTTCGCGGATATTTTTAGCAACAGTAAGACCATCCATGTCATCCATGTTTATGTCAAGGAAAATTGCATCTATGTCAGCATTTTTAGATATAGCTTTTAGCAGTTCTTCTCCTGAGCCGCACTCACTAATAGACATACCGATACGTTTTTCTTTATCATATTTTTCAATCATATCCCGAAGCTTCGTTAAATCCTTTTTATCATCATCACAAATTAAAATGTTCATAGGAACACCTTCTTTCTATTCATATAATTATGATATCGGATATTCGCATTGAAATAAAATATGGCTGCATGAAACGACGGTAAAATGGCGTAAAACGACGGTGGAAGGACAAAAATAGGGACACTCCAATCCGGAATGTCCCTGAAGGTTCATGGCTCTTATATTCCATATAGCATTTTCCTATGCTCTATGGCTTTTTCAGTCAATTCTTTATTGAGATCCTGCCTCTTCTGATAGTCCTCAAGCTGCTTCTTCTGTCTCGCTGCTCTCTGAGCCCGGCGTCTTGCATTATCATTGTTGTTATTGCGCCTGCTCCTCTGGGAGTTCTCGCTACGCATTTTTTCCAAAACTTCATCCAGTTTCTCTGCTGCACTCATAAGTTCTGATTCGCGGCCTTTGATGGCAAGATCAACGTGCTGGATTGTTCCAGCAGTGCCATCTTCTTTTAGGAATATACCTGTTTTTCGCACCTTTCCATCCAGAACGCCGTCCTCGCCATCAAGGGTAAACTCCGTATCTTCGGATCCCAGGAAAATTGCACCTACTCCCGCTTCTTTCAGGCTCTTCATCTCATCTTTTCCATCGTCTGTCTTGCTCCAGACTTTGAGCTTGTCAAAAACCTCATCGTTTTCATCAATCCAGCCGTTACCATCAGTATCGTATTCGGCAAGGTCCTTGAAGCCGTCACCGCTCTTTACACCAAAGAGCTCTGTGCCGTCATTAATCTTTCCATCATCGTTTTTATCAAGGGCAAGGAATCCGCTTCCTGCCTTTGTCATGGAGATTTCATCCTCCTTGCCATCGGCATCCAGATCAAACTTAAATTTCTTATCGCTGAGCCCGGAAGTCTGCGCATTATAATTGATGATAAGAGGGTCAAACAGGTTGTCCAGTGGAGATGACATTGGTATAAAGGTTTCATGTTCTTTCTGACGGGCCATGCTTACATCAACGTCAACCTTAATGTCCCTTCCGTCTTCGGTTTGTACCTTGCCGGAGGCTTTATAATCAGTCTTTTCTTTTTCTACGTGCTTTTCTACAATCCCAGCAAAAAATCCGCCTGTCCCTGCGCCGCCTGTCTTCAAATCCTTTTGATAGCTGTAGTTTGCATTAGAGCACACATCACTATTAGCTATCTTCATATGTCATTGTCCTCGTATTTGTGTAAACAGATATAGTTACTGAAAGTGCTACCTTAGAACCATCTGGAGAACATGGATGAAAGGAAAGATCCGTATCCACCATATCCGCCAAGCAGATTGTTTGTTCCATATCGTCCATTTGAACCATATATACCGGTAGTTACCGAATATCTGCTTGCTGTAACCGCTGCCTGGGATGTCAGGGAAGCATTGTTACGCATTCTCTGTCCAAAGGATCCTGCTCCTGCAAATGCTTTCTTTATATCATCTTTGTTTGCTCCCTTGAAAACATCCTCATCCACAGAGAGTTCACCGGTCTTACTGTCATAGCCGATACCAATCTTTCTGAGATCTGATACATTGTTAAGAGCATCTTCCCTCATCCAGCCTGCTCTGTTTCTGACAGTTGTACTCGTAGTATTTCTGGCATTTGTGCTGACTTCGTTGTAACCTTCTACAAAATTCTTTACGGTCTTAAGGAGCTGATCAGTGTTCTTCTCCTCATACACCTCACCGTAGGAAAGTTTACGTCCGGCATTTTCAACCTTCACAGCGCCATCAGCGACATTCGCATCTGCCATGTAAGACCTGTTGTTAGTGGCATTATAAGCATTGTTCATAGCCTTTATGGTGTTGGCACTAAGGCCAAAATAGCTGTTATTGCCACCGATACCAGAAGATCTGGATGTTCCACGGGTTCCTGTAGTCCTGCTCCTGTTATTCACATGCGACGTTCCCTGTCTGTTCCAAATGTTGGAGGCTCCGCCTATCCTGCTTGTCAGGACATCAAAATAGTTTTGTCCAAAGTTCATAAAAAACACCTCCTCTTAAGGACGATCACTTTATCTATTTCAAGTATCGTCTACAAAAGGAGGCGTTTAAATAGGTATGTAATGAACGGACATGTTTATGTAATGAATAGTCAGTTTCCTGTGTTTTGGAGCATTACTTTCACTTCAAAGACCTTATTTTCCGTCTTCACGTCCATGACTCCCAGGTACTTGTCAGAAATCTGCATAACACTCTTTAATCCAATTCCATGCTTGTCAGACTCCGAAGCATCTTTCTTTTTGCTTACAATGCTGTTATCAGCCCCTCTGATAACCTTTCCATCATATGAGTTTTCTGTTTTTATCAGATAAAAGTTATCTTTTGAAGTGCCTGATATCTTTATGAAGCGGTCTTCTTCCGGAATGACCACCACTGCTTCCAATGCATTATCCAGAAGATTATTGAGCACAATAGCCATATCCATGGCGCTGATATTCTTTTCCACAGGAAAAGAAAAATCGCAATCAAAGGAGCATCCAAGTTTTTCCGCCTGAGATGCCGCCTCATTTATGACAACATCAGTAACAGGATTCCCGGTAGAATACTTAACACCGCCTGCATTAAGTTCTATATCCATTTCACTAAGGAACTGCGAGGCATCCTGATACCGGTTGTTTTCAATAAAGCTTTTCAGTATCATCAGCTTTCCAGCCATATCATGGCGCAGTGTTCTGATCTGATCATGGTGCTTTTCTGTGTATTCAATCTTTTTCCGAAGAAACTCCTGCTCACGGACCTGTTCCTGTAGCAACAATTCCTCTTCCTTTAGTCTTCTGTACCGCTGCCATGTTGCGATAGCGGACATCTCTCCAATGAATATGAGAATAGCCAGGATTGGTAGTACAAGCTTAAGGTTCTTCTTTTCATCCAGGAGAATAAATACTTCCTTTTCCAGCGGAACCACCATGACCTCTGCAATGAGGTAGGCAATAACATAGGACACCCCGGAATATATTGAAAGATAAAGTGCCTCAGTCCAGGACATGTCCCGCTTGTGCACGCATATCTTTTCAATGCAGAAATAGATAGCGATGAAAGCCGCTGCCAGGAACACTATCTCCAGTGCCATCTGAACCATCATCCTGCCATAAAATACAGCAAGCGCATCACCCTGTGAATAGTCTATGTTCTGTGTGAACCATATGGATATGTAATCAGACAGGACAATATTCATGATGTACCATACAAAAAACATGTTCTGCCATAGGAAATAGACGAACACGATATGCGGCAAAATCCTTTTATCATAGAAATAGAATACAGCCAGTATCGTCAACAGACTTATAATGGTCCAGGCACCTCTGGTTGAAAAAGGCACCACAAAAAGAGTTGCCCCTTCGGCAGTAATAACTATCGAAATCACTATCTTTTTTGCCCTGTCCATGACATCATCACTTATAAAAGCATTAATAAGAAATCCAAGAAGAATGCCTCGGACAAGAATAATCATAATCCCATAGCATTCTTCTACAATTCGAAATATCTGCTCCGTCATAAAGCCCCCATGTTCAAATTATTAATTGTCTGCATCTGCGTTAAACATACGAGTCATGATATAAAATCCAAGTACGCCTTGATGAAATCTGCATATTTATATTTTGAGATGATCAGTGATTCACCATTATCAATCTTGGCTTCGGATTTTGAATACCCTTTTACATGCTTCATGTTGACAATATAACCTCTATGAATCCTGAAATAGTTTTTGCCGAGTTCGCATTCAAATTCGGACATAGGCTTGTAGATTTCATAGTTCTGATCTGGCAAATGCACTACGGCTTTTCTTCCTGAGCTTTCAATGTACAGAATATCCTTAAGATTTAAGTTTATCAAACCTTTACCGGATTGAAGCGCTATAAAATTATCCTCTGACTTCTCGTATGTTGTCTCACACACAAGCTGAGCATCTAACTTTTTCAGCTCTTCAATTGCCCTGTGAAGTTCGCCATCAAAAGAAAACCGATCTACCGGTTTCAAAAGATATCCATAAGCCTTGACTCCAAAGGCATCACCCATTCTGTCAGGAATACCGGTCACATATATGATCAGCGGCCTTGAGGCACGCATGCTTTTCCCGTTATGCTCTATGCGGCAGCCAAGCTCTCTTGCCGTCTCTATGCCGTCATTCCCGTCCATGGCAATATCAAGGAAAAGGACATCAATCTTTATTCCGGCATCTATGTCTTTTATCAGTTCTTCCCCGGAAACATATTCTCTTATATCTGCTTTATATGAACTGTCAGACAGCCATACATGTAGTAAATCCCTTACAGCCTTTTCGTCATCACATACTGCAAAACAATACTTTCCCATGAACCCTTGCCTCTTATACTGTTTCCCCTGCAAACGCAAAAATGCTTAGCACGGACATCCATGTAAGCATTTTCGACATAATCCTATATTCATCATAACATCACAGCAATCATTACAGAAATATTCATGTCATGAATGGACACTTTTTTGTAATGAATGGTCAGTCTCTTTACCAAAGACTAATATACCTTCTAAAATAACTCCTACCCCCATATTACGATTTCAGTAACAATTCAATCAATATGATGTATATATGCCAGGCTCAGTTTCTTTGAATTGCAGGTATCTATTAGGGCTTGAAGCGATGTGAAAAGCTCCGTCTTTCTCTTTAAGTACTGTTACATAAAGGCTTATATCGGTTCCATTAAGGAAAACATAACAGGTATCATTTTCAAACTTATCAGTTATATCAACAGCCTGCTCCTGAAAATATAGCATTATCTTGCCATCATCGTTATAACTTACATCTACTTCTCTGGAAAGATGCAGTATCAATTCATCCTCTGTCAGGGCTCTCTCTGTGCCATCAGCCTCGATAGCAACACCTCCTCCGCCAGCTTCTCTTACATTTCCATCTGTGTCGGTATATTCCATGGTATAATTACCTGATCCATCAAAGTCAATGGTTACATCAGTCTGGTCGCCATGCATCCATAACTGAATTGTTCTTTGGATTCCACCAACATTTGCAGCATAAGCCGTTCCGGAACCACCAACAATTACGAAGCAGGCCGCAACTGCAGCAGCGAAAGTTCTTAACATTGCTTTTTTCTTTAATATTGCCATTTTTTCATCCTCCAAAGTAAAGTCACTGGAGGTCTGTAAAACCGAAAATGCTTTTTTGTACTGTTCTCTATTGCTCATCTTCCCAGCCCTCCTTAAGTGCGTCTTTTAGTTTTGCACGTCCGCGTGATAATCTGACCTTTATATTGCTTTCTGTGGTTCTGAGTATCTTGGCTATCTCTTTGATGCTGTAGTCTTCGTAGTAAAAAAGGTGTACTACAACTCTATATTTTTTAGGCAGCTTCATAACCTCTTCAAATAGTTCCTTCGTTTCCGGTGTCTCAAAGGAAAATGTCTCAATATAATCATCCAAGGGCATTCCATTTCTATGCCAGAAAGAGGACTGTATATTTTTTGCTTTATTAATTGCCACTCTGAGTAGCCATGCACGTATGTGCTGTTCATTATCAAAGCTTTTATGCGTCATGTAGTACTGAAGAAATGTATCTTGGACAACATCTTCCGCATCGCTGGCATTTTTACAAATATTGAATGCCACCGCGTACACATTGTTCTTGTACATATTCATTAGTTCCTGTACAGGTAATCTCATTTGATGCTCCTTCATTTAAGGCCTTATATTAATACTACAATTGGCCAAAAGAAAAGGTTACAAAAAA
>CAMNEA010000008.1 GCA_946536145.1 uncultured Butyrivibrio sp. | reverse complement strand
ATAAACAAAACCAGGGTTAATCAGTTATTGAAACTGACTAATCCTGGTTCTTTTAATGTAGGGATCATTCCCTGCACTTCCTCCTTCTCTTATGATGTTTCTTGGACTAAATATCAAAGGAGGAGGATACATGAATAGTATCACAGATTTACTGGACCTTGAAGACAACGATGTGATCATCAAAAATATCGATATTCAGGGCCAGACTAAAGTCCTTACACTTGGAACACGACCAATAGCGCATTTCTGCCCTGTCTGCGGTTTCAGGATGTACTCACGTGGTGTAAAGGAAAGGACTATAAACCATCCAATCTTGCAGGATAATTATTCTCTTGTTCTTATCCTCAAGCAGCGAAGATGGCGCTGCATCAACCCAAACTGTCATTACAGCAACAACGAATCCTTTAAATTCGTCAACAAAAGCCGCAGAATGTCTAATGCTACTGAAATGCTTATAGTAAGTCTGCGAAGTGATCCGTGGGCTTTTTAATGAGTTTTAAATTCAGACCCTCAAAACGCTTGGCAAACCCTCAAATAGTTTGATTATCCTTTTTATTTTCTTTATTATTTAATTATATCCATTATAAGGATTACTTAATGAATGATTTTTATAAGGGCAAACCATCTGATCAAAATAAAGCAATTTCAAACTATCAAGAGATGATAATTTAATAGTTGCTGTTTTTCCTGAATCAAACTGCGTATCACTATATGTAAAATCATCCTCATTCAGATATCCAAATTTTACTTCCCATATTGTAACAGTATTAAGATTCTCTAATGATCTGGATAAAAGACCTTTTGAATCTGTGAGACAATACCGGAAAATTAGATAATTACCCTCTTTTACATGGTGGCCTTTAGGAGCATTTCGTCCTATTGCAGTTTTAATCTCTATTCCATGGTCGTTACCATTATTTGGCAACAAATCAGGATATGTATTTGGAAGATTTCTATAGTATCTATTACCACTATACTTTTCGAATCCTGCCCCTAATACATTCCCAATAACAGATGATAAATTTGCCTTCTCTATTATCAGCGAAAACTTCTCAGAACCATTGTTCACTAAGTTTTCATCTATTATATCGAGTGTATTGTAAAGATGAGCAATAGTATTTTTAAGTATCTCCGAGGTAAACGGTAAATCATCTGTAAAATTCTGATATCTTACATATTTTTCTTCAAATCCCCTCATATCTTTATAACTGTATTGCCGTCTTAAGTGCGATCTCCATCATGTCTGTAAAGCCTGTCTGACGCTCTAATGCAGAGAGTTCTTCACTCTTAAAGAGGTGATCAGAAACTGTAAGGATGGTCAGCGCCTTTTTCCCTGCTTCAGCTGCGTTCATATAAAGGGCAGGTGTCTCCATCTCAACACCAAGAGCTCCATACTTCTTATACAGCTCACTCTCATTACACTTTTTATAAAAAGCATCTGAAGAAAGAACATCTCCTACATGATACCTTACTCCTTTTTCCTTAGCTACTGCTACTGCTTTTTCAAGAAGATCAAAGCTGGCAGTTGGTGCGAAGGTTCCCGGAAGGCCATACTGGAATCCATAGTTTGAATCTGTATGTGCTCCCTGAACAAAAATGATATCCATTACATTGACATCGTCCTGAAGACCTCCGGTACTTCCTACGCGGATGATGTTTTCGACATCATAAAAATTATAAAGCTCATAGGTATAGATGCCAATTGAAGGAATACCCATGCCATGTCCCATAACAGATACATCTTTTCCTTCATACTTGCCGGTAAAACCGAGCATTCCCCTTACTTCATTAACACATTTTACATCTGTAAGGAAATTGTCTGCGATGAATTTCGCTCTCAGCGGATCTCCCGGCATAAGAACAGTTTTTGCAAAATCGCCTTTTTCCGCTCCGTTGTGTGGTGTTGCCATAAATACCCTCCTTTTTGTTTTTATTTAATCCGGATAATTTATTACGCCCTGCATCCAGATATTGCCCTTAAACCGTCTGCCTATCGCAGGCTCTCCAAGAAGATCGACCTCATTGATACAGATATCGAACTGCAGTTCGTTACATTCTATTCTCATAATGTAGACATTCTCATTAGTAAAGTGATTCATGACCATCCTTGTATCTATTATCTCACCGAGTACCGAGTATTGATCACACTCAACACCATATGGCATGAAATAAGTGTCTACAAGTGAATAGATATCCTGCTTTCTGATCTTTTTGGATAAAGTGGTGTAAAGATCCATATCATCAAGAGTAAGAGATTCTATTGCTGTTTCATCTCCCCGTCTTGCATTATTAATAAGCTTATTTCTGTAATTTAACTTTTTCTTTGCGACTTCCTTCTCCTCCTGCGTTTTCGCAATCGGCATCAATATCTGACCCTTTATAGAAAGAGCTGAAAGACTAAGTGTTGTACCTTTTATCGGAAACTTGTTCTCATTCTCATACTTGACATAAGAAACCATGTTCTGAAGATAAAAAATAAGTGTAACACCTAGACGCGGTTCATTACAGACCCCTGCATAGGAATATGTGGCTGCATGTCTTTCAACATTGAGATCTTCTTCTGTACTTATAGCATTTGGAATCAGATAAGGATAATAATATTCATAGATAAATTTATCCTGATCATCAAATTCACCACATACTGCCACACCTATCCCATCAGCATAGTCCCTGGCAAATTCTGCCAGAATTACATTCTCATTATTTGTGACATAAGCCCTTTTCTGCGCATTTTGAATAGAACTTGTTATCAGATTTGTGAGCTCATGTCTGTTTTTTATAGTTGAAAATCCGACGGCTCGCAAAAACTTGTGCATCGCGATCCTTTCTGTTTCTTAATCATTATTTATTTGGAACAAGAAGCTCCTTGCCTCCCATGTAAGGACGAAGCACTTCAGGAATCCTTACACTTCCATCTGCCTGAAGATTGTTTTCCAAAAATGCAATGAGCATTCTCGGCGGAGCAACAACTGTATTGTTAAGAGTGTGAGCAAGATAATTTCCATCCTTGCCCTTGATCCTTATCTTAAGTCTTCTTGCCTGGGCATCTCCAAGATTTGAACAGCTTCCTACTTCAAAGTACTTCTTCTGTCTGGGTGACCATGCCTCAACATCGCAGGATTTACACTTAAGGTCAGCAAGATCTCCTGAGCAGCACTCAAGTGTCCTTACAGGTATATCAAGTGTTCTGAACAGATCTACTGTATTCTGCCACAGCTTGTCATACCAGGTCTTGGAATCTTCCGGCTTACAGATAACAACCATCTCCTGCTTCTCGAACTGATGGATTCTGTAAACACCTCTCTCTTCAATACCATGCGCACCCTTCTCTTTTCTGAAGCATGGTGAATAGCTTGTAAGTGAAAGAGGCATCTGCTCCTCGGGAATTATCTGGTCAATAAACTTTCCTATCATAGAATGCTCACTGGTACCGATGAGGTAGAGATCCTCTCCCTCAATCTTGTACATCATAGCTTCCATTTCAGGGAAACTCATAACTCCGGCAACAACATTACCATGAATCATGAAAGGAGGAACGCAGTAAGTAAATCCCCTGTCAATCATGAAATCCCTTGCATAAGAAATTACTGCTGAATGAAGTCTGGCAATGTCTCCCATAAGGTAATAGAATCCATTACCTGCTACTCTCCTTGCTGCATCAAGATCAATTCCATTAAAACTCTCCATAATATCAGTGTGATATGGAATCTCAAAATCCGGCACAACCGGATCCCCATATTTCTGTATTTCAACATTTTCAGAATCATCTTTACCAATAGGAACTGACTCATCGATGATCTGAGGGATAATCATCATCTTATTGGTAACATTCTCATCAAGCTCCTTTTGCTTTGCTTCGAGCTCTTCAAGTCGCTTTGCCTCTTTTGCAACCTCATCCTTAAGCGCCATAGCCTCATCTTTCTTACCCTGTGCCATGAGAGCGCCAATCTCTTTGGAAATCTTATTTCTGTGAGAACGGATTTCATCTGCTTCCTGCTGATTTAATCTTCTCTCCTCATCTAATTTGATAACTTCATCAACAAGTGGAAGTTTCTCATCCTGAAATTTCTTTCTGATATTTTCTCTTACTACTTCAGGATTTTCTCTTAAAAACTTAATGTCGATCATTTTTGATCTTCCTCCATATATATAATTTTTTAATTATCTTTTGACACTGTCAAGTGCTGTATCCAGTGCTTTCTTTTCTTCACCGCTAAGTTCCACATCTGCTACGCCGGCATTTATCTCTTTAGCATAGGAGTAATTCAGTCCGTCAGTACCGTGTACTGAATTGATAAGAACTCCGTTGTCATTCTCATCAAGCAGGCAAAAAGAAAAGCTAAGCTTTCCTCCGCTCTGGTTAAAAGCATCATACCTGTGAAGTGCTACTTTCTGGAAGGTATTGCCCATTCTTCTGTTTATATCATTTATATCTTTTCTGTTCTTTTCATTTTCACTTCTTATCATTCTGTTGTCATGAAATATTCCAAGAATTTCTTCTTCCAGAGAAGAAGCATCTTTTCCCTTCATGAACTTTCCATACTTCTTTTCGAGTTTTTTAATTTTTGTTGCCTGAAGTATGCTTAGTACAAGTAAAATGATAATTAGTAAAAATAAAACAATAAACAGGATTGCCGGATCAAGTGAAGACAACCCTATTGTACTAAAAATACTGCTGTTCATTTCATCCCCCGATACTTTTTATTCTCTGCAAATTCTTTCTATGATCTTTTCAAGATCGTCGTTGTTATAGAATTCTATCTGAATTACTCCTGACCCATCTCCTTTTGATGTAACTTCAACTTTTGTTCCAAGTGCCTGTTTACATTTTTCAGAAACATCCGCATATACTGCATCAATACTTGCTTTATTTTGATTGTTTGTTTTTTTTCTAATTTGAGTTTTACCAAGATTTCTAACAAGTCGTTCTGTATCTCTGACATTTAATTTTTCATCAAAAACCTTCTGAGCGAGTAAATACTGTTCTTCCAGGTCTTCCACCGGTATTAAAGCTCTGGCATGTCCGGTAGATAACTGTCCATCTATAATCATTTGCCTCACTTTTTCTCCTAATTTTAGAAGTCTTAGTGAGTTTGTTATTGTTACTCTGTTTTTTGAAACTTTTTCAGCAACTACATCTTGAGTATATCCAAAATCCTCTATTAGCTTTTTATATGCTAATGCCTCTTCTATAGGATTGATATCTTCTCTTTGAATATTATCAATCAGAGCTATTTCAGCAATTTCATGATCTGTTAATTCCTTAATGATTATAGGAACCTCTTTTAATCCTGCTTTTTTAGCTGCTCTCCATCTTCTTTCTCCACCAACTATTTCGTAGTGATCCTTCTTATCAGTTACAATTAAAGGATTTATAATGCCAAATTGTTTGATTGAATCAGCCAATTCTAGAAGGCTGTCTTCATCAAATGTTTTCCTTGGCTGATTTCTATTTGGTTCAACCTTTGTGATATTCACATTAATTACCTGACCGTCAATATCATCTTTTGTTATCTCAACCTTTTTTGAAGAAGATACTTTTGGTGGTATAAGTGAATCAAGACCCTTTCCTAAACCTCTTTTTGAATTAACAGATGCCATATTTTTCCTCCCGCTCAAAATATATTATCTTTCTATTATTTCCTGAGCTAATAATCTATAGGCTTCTGCACCTGCAGATTTAGGCTCATGCAAATTAATCGGTTTTCCATAACTTGGAGCTTCAGCTAATCTTATATTTCTTGGAATAATTGTATTGAATACATGTTCTTCTACATTATCTTTTACACTTTCGACTACCTGAAGTGAAAGATTTGTTCTTGAGTCAAACATTGTAAAAACAATTCCTTCCATATCTAGATCAGGGTTTAATCTATCTTTTACAAGATTTATAGTATGTATCAACTGACTTAATCCCTCAAGTGCATAGTATTCACATTGAATTGGTACTAAAACTGTATTTGCTGTAGTCATAGCATTAACTGTGAGCATACTTAATGAAGGCGGACAGTCAATAATTATAAAGTCATATTTATCCTTTACATTTTCAATAGCATTTCTCAAAATAAATTCTTTGTCTTCAGCATCAATCAATTCTATTTCTACAGCAGCTAAATCAACATTAGCCGGAATGATATCAACGTTTTCTGCAACTTCTTTTGTAATAGCCTCATCTGTTGATATATCTCCTATCATCAGATCATAAATTGTATTTTCTAACTCATTTTTATCAAGTCCTAATCCACTTGTAGTATTTCCTTGAGGATCCGTATCTATTACCAAAACTTTTTTTCCTTTTTCTCCAAGCGCTGCTGATAAATTAATTGATGTAGTGGTCTTGCCTACACCACCTTTTTGATTTGCAATAGCAATAATTCTACTCATTAGTCCTCCTCATATCGCAAATGATACTACAAGTATATCATTAAATTTTACTTATAGATTATCTGATTTTATATATTTTAAAAAAATCTATATCTTGTATCTCAATTTTATATTCTAGCAAATCGATTTTAATTGCTTTTTACTATGTTTCACATGAAACACCTATATATTGGGTATAGATGTTTCATGTGAAACATCCTCTAGTATATAAGCTTATTTTTTAATTGTATGTTTCACATGAAACATTTAGTATGAATATACAATATCTATGATAGTGGCTGCTTTGAAGGCATGCCGGCCCTTCTCGGATATTTTAAAGAAGTCTTTTCCTTCTTTTCTATAACACATATTGTTCTATGTATATCAGAATTTGGCAAAACGAACTCTTCTGAAGATACCGGTTTTCCTCCAAGAAGATGTATTGCTCCCTTTGCATCCTCCAATTCCTTTTGAGCTTTATCACCTTTATAAGCTACAAACACACCGCCTATTTTTACATAAGGCAGACAGTACTCTGACAAAGTTGACATATTAGCTACGGCTCTCGAAACTACTACATCAAAGCTTTCTCTTAGATTGCCGTTGTTACCCTGGCAAAAATCTTCTGCTCTTCCATGAAGTGTTATTATTGATCCTTCATTATTTAACTGAAGCTTTTCTATAACTTCATCAAGAAACTTAAGTCTTTTGTTTAAGGAATCTATAAGTGTAAAATGAAGTTCTGGAAAAATAATCTTGAGTGGTATTGAAGGAAAACCTGCTCCTGTTCCTATGTCTGCAACATTCAATTCAAGACTTCTAAAATCAAATGCTTTGCACCCGGATACACTGTCAATAAAATGAAGCTTACAAACCTCATCAAATTCAGTGATTGCTGTGAGGTTCATTACCTTATTCCATTCAATCAAAAGACTGTAATAATCATCAAACTGCTCCAACTGCTGGTCATCAATTTCAATACCAAGCTCCAAAAGATCAGCAATGAACTTCTCATATTTATTTCTCATCACTACTACTCCTGTTAATCGTATCAAGATATATAAGTAATACTGAAATATCAGCAGGATTAACTCCACCTATTCTTGAAGCCTGTCCTATATTGGCAGGTCTGAACTTTTCAAGTTTCTGTCTTGCTTCAAGACGAAGACTTCCAACATCATTGTAATCAATGTCATCAGGTATCAGCTTCTTTTCCAACTTTTTGAACTGTTCAACCTGTCTATGCTGTCTGTTTATGTATCCTTCATATCTTATGGTAATCTCAACCTGTTCTATAACATCTGCCGGTAACGGTTTTCTCTCATTATCTATCTCTGCAATATTGTCATAGTTAAGTTCAGGTCTGCATATAAGTTCAGCTAATGATGTAGCTGTCTTTAAAGGAGTACTTCCGATTTTTTCCATGAACTTCTGTATATTAGAGTTCGCACCAACCGTAGTGTTCTTTAATCTTGTAACCTCTTCTTCAATAAGCTTTTCCTTAATAAGAAGTTTTTCATTTCTCTCATCATCAATAAGTCCCACATCATGACCTTTATGACGAAGTCTTATATCAGCATTATCCTGACGAAGAAGTAATCTATACTCCGCTCTCGAAGTCATCATTCTGTAAGGTTCTAAATTTTCTTTTGTGACCAGATCATCAACCAGGACACCGATGTATCCTTCCGATCTGTCTATAGTAAGATAATCCCTATGCTGTATCTGCATAGCAGCATTGATTCCGGCATATAGTCCCTGAGCTGCTGCTTCTTCATATCCGCTGCTACCATTGAACTGTCCTGCAGAAAAAAGTCCTCTTATATCTTTTATCTCAAGAGTCGGATGGAGCTGTCCCGGACATAAACAATCATATTCTATTGCATAGGCATTTTTTACAATCCTGCAGTTTTCAAGTCCGGGTACTGTTCTGTACATTGCAAGCTGAACATCCTCCGGAAGAGATGATGACATACCGTCTATATACATTTCATTGGTGTAAGTTCCTTCAGGTTCAACAAATACCTGATGTCTGTCATGGTCAGGGAACTTCACAACCTTATCCTCTATAGATGGACAATACCTTGGACCAATGCCTTCTATAATACCGGCATATATTGGTGAGCGGTCAATATTCTTTCTGATTATTTCATGGGTCTTTTCATTGGTATATGTCAGCCAGCAGGACACCTGAGGTTTTTGTACATCTTCTGGATCAGTATCAAATGAGAATGGTATGACAGGACTATCGCCAAATTGCTCAGACATTTTTGAATAATCAATTGTATTGCCATCCATCCTTGCGGGAGTTCCGGTCTTAAATCTTCTAAGTTCAATTCCTGCTTTCAATAAAGATTCGGAAAGATAGTTTGAAGGCAAAAGACCGTTCGGGCCACTATAAGTAATTGCCTCTCCTGTAAGACATCTGCTCTTTAGATAGGTACCGGTACAAAGTATAACTGCCTTTGCTTCATATATCATGCCGGAAAAAATCTTTACACCGGTTATCCTTTTTTTATATCCCTTGTGGCGCAGACTTTCATCTGTAACATCTTCGAATAAAATCTCAGAAACCTCAGCCTGTTTAATAAAAAGATTTTCCTGATTTTCAAGAACTCTTCTCATAGCTTTGGAATATTCCATCTTATCGGCCTGACATCTGAGAGAATGTACAGCAGGTCCTTTGGATGTGTTTAACATCTTGGACTGAAGAAAAGTCTTATCTATTACTTTCCCCATCTCTCCGCCAAGTGCATCGATCTCTCTTACAAGATGTCCTTTGGATGATCCTCCAATATGCGGATTGCAGGGCATAAATGCTATATTGTCAGCACTCATTGTAAAGACAACCGTACTAAGACCAAGCCTTGCACATGCAAGTGCAGCTTCGCATCCGGCATGACCTGCACCTATAACAGCAACATCTATTGTTTCTTTTAGACATGTATCAATCATAAATTATTTACCCATACAAAATTTTGAAAATATCTCTTCAGCCAGATCATCACCTATCTCCTCTCCTATAATTTCTCCAAGAGAGGTATAGGCACTTGTAAGATCAACAGTATAAAAATCTTCAGAAAGATCATTGTCGATACTGCTTAATACAAGCTTAAGTGAATTAACTGCTTCAATCAAAAGACGTTTATGTCTTAGGTTCGTTATATAGATTTCCTGTTTTGGAACTATCTCACCATTAAAGAACAAATCCGTAATGGCATTTTTTAGAAAATCAATGCCTTCTCCGTTCAATAGTGAAGCAGTAACAACAGGTAATTTGTCAATATCAACGAACGAAAACTCAGAAACAATCATATCACTTGTTATTTTAATATTGCCCTTCAGATCATTTTTATTAAGAATAATTATAGTATTTTTATTCTCACAAAGACTCATAATCTGACGGTCTTCATCATCGATGTCCTTAGTCGAATCAAGGATATAAAGACAAAGGTCTGCCTCGGCAATTTTTTCTTTAGCCCTGTCAACTCCAATCTTTTCAATGAGATCCTCGGTATCTCTTATACCAGCCGTATCTATAAGATTAAGGATTATATCATCAAGTCTTATCGTTTCTTCTATAACATCTCTTGTAGTTCCAGCTATCTCAGTAACTATTGCCCTCTCGTTTCCGGAAAGTGCGTTAAGTAGTGAAGACTTTCCGGCATTGGGCTTACCTATGATAACAGTTTTTATTCCATCTTTTCTGATCTTACCTTCATCCGCTGACTTTATAAGCATCTCTATTCTTTCAATCATCGGAACAACTATCTGTCTTAGTTTTTCAGAATAACCTGTAAGATCGTAGTTCTCCGGATCGTCTATCGCGGATTCGATAAATGCCATCTGGTATATTATAGATTCACGAAGTGACTTTACTTCCTTATAGATGTTACCCTGTAGCTGGCCTCTGGAACTCTCAAGTGCAAATCTGCTCTGAGCTCCTATAATATCCATGACAGCTTCAGCTTTCGTAAGATCAATTCGTCCGTTTAAAAAAGCTCTCTTTGTAAATTCACCTGGCTCAGCAAGTCTGCATCCGTTATTTAAAAGAAGATTCATTATCTCATTCATAACAAGCATTCCGCCATGGGAGTTTATTTCAATAACATCTTCTTTTGTATAACTGTGAGGAGCTTTCATAAAAGAAATCATAACCTCATCAATTATCTTATCATCAGCTGGATCGACTATATATCCGAACTTTATAGTATTCGGCTCATGATCAGGCAGATCATGTTTCTTTTTTGATGAAATATAAATCTTATCACAGATAGTAACAGCATCACTGCCACTTACTCTGATTATACCTATACCTGCATCAGACATTGCAGTTGCTATTGCTGTTATCGTGTCATCATTGAATTTATTTAAGACATTACCCATACTTTTTTCCTAAAATAATACCCCCGGGGACAAGCCCTGGGGGTAGCAACCATGAATTATTTCTTTAAAGTAACCACTACTCTTCTGAAAGGCTCATCACCCTCACTGTGAGTTGTAACATATCTGTCATTCTGAAGTGCTGAATGAATGATCCTTCTCTCGTATGGATTCATCGGCTCAAGAGCAACAGACTGTCTAGTCTTCCTAACCTTATAAGAAATATTCTTTGCAAGGTTCTCCAGTGTAGCTTTTCTTCTTTCGCGATAATTCTCAGTATCAACTTTTACATGAATATAGTCATCGGTATCCCTGTTTACAACAAGTGAAATCAGATACTGCAGTGAATCAAGTGTCTGTCCTCTCTTACCGATGAGGACTCCCATCTCTTCTCCTGAAAGTTCAACATCAAGGATATTATCTTCAGCATTAAATCTTGTGTTCAGATTCACTTCCATATTCATGGCTCCAAAGACATCCTTAAGAAAATCGTTTGCCCTCTTTATAAGTTCATCTCCATTGACAGGACTCTTTTCTTTTTCAGGTTTCTTTTCTTCAACCTTTTTCTCTGCCTTGGGCTCTGATTTTTTGAGTTCCTTCTTCTCATTCTTAACAGGCTCAGCCTTTACTGTTTCCTGCTTTTTAACTTCTTCTTTTATTTCCTCTTTAATCTCTTCTTTGATCCTTGCTTTAATTATAGCAGGCTTTGAAGCAATTCCCAAAAATCCTGTGGAACCGCTTGAAACTACTTCATAGTCAAGTCTGTCGCTGGTAACCATAAGTGCTGCACAGGCTTCTGTTATAGCATCATCCACATTTCTTGCGGAAAACTCTCTGTATTCCATTTCACCCTCCAGATACTATTATTTGTTATTCTTCTCATTAAATTCTTTTACCATATTGGCCTTGGCTAAAAGAGAATCCTTACGGATAGATTTGCCTTCATAAACTGCTGTCGCATTTCTGAGCTTCTCTTCTTTTTCAGAATCTGATATGCTGCTTGAAGACGCTGATGATAAAGAATTACTTCTCGTTGAAAGATTAGCATATCTGTTCATTGAAGGAGTAGTCTTCATCTTTTCCATTTTTTCTTTGTACTTGGCCGTATTCTTCTCTATTACAGCGTCAATATCGATCTTATCAATATGCTTGTTAATTACAACCTGCTGTATTGATCTTATAACAGCACCGGCAATCCAGTAAATACCCATACCTGCAGGGAGACTCAGACAGAAGAAAGCTGACATGATAGGCATCATGATATTCATCGTCTTCATAGACTGCTGCATCTGTGCAGTCGGGTCGTTAGGATCTACTTTTCCATTGCTGGCAGCCTGTGGCATAAGCTTGGTATTGATCCATTGTGTAAGAGCTGCAAGTATCGGAACTATCACACCTCCTATGAGAAGAAGGAAATCTTTGTCAGAAAACGCAGTTCTTATCATATACATAGGTGTATCACCTATGTTGAGTCCTAGGAAGTAATTATATCCGCTCAGAAGTGAATGTGTTTTCTCAATTGAATCTGTCAGACTTGGGAACTGAGCTGTCAGTCCTGCCCAGTCTGCTGAAGATGCCTTATTAAGAACATCTATGAAAGTATTCTGTATATAGGTTGTATTACCTGATGTAAATGCCTCATTTGTAAACTGATTTTTGAAAAGATTGGCACTTGAAAGTGTCTGCAAAAATTCTGAAGCACCACTTGTCGCCATAAGATCATCTACAAGAGGAAAAAAAGCATCCTTGACCTTGTCAACATAAGCAGGTATTGAAAAGATAACACGATAAAGCGCAAACAGGATAGGCATCTGGATGATCAGCTGCAGACAGCTTCCGGTCTGGGATACGCCGTATTTAGCATAAAGCTCTTTGGTCTCCTCCTGCATTGCAAGCATTGAATCATTGTCTTTCTTTCCCTTATACTTGGCCTGGATTGCCTGAAGTTCCGGGCTCATCCTTGCCTGAAGCTTTGAAAACTTCTGCTGTTTGTAAGTAAGCGGAAGAAGACATAAATAAATTACGATTGTGAAAATTATAATAGCAAGACCAATGTTCGGAATACCAATTGCATTTAAAACATTGAAAATGCCATTCATAAGATGACCGAGAAGCCATGCTACCGGTCCGACAATTTTACCCTGATACTGGGTAATATACAAAAGCTGCAAAATTAACCTCCTCTTTTATGGAACCGGATCATATCCGCCACTGGAAAATGGATTACATCTCAGTATCCTCCAGGCAGCCAATAGTCCCCCTTTAAAAGCCCCATACTTTTCTATTGCCTCTAGTCCATACTGCGAACATGTAGGAATGTATGGACATTTTGTTCTCTTCATTGGAGAAATGTACTTCCTGTAAAGTTTGATTAAAAAGATTAATATCTCTTTCATCTACTCACCGCCATTTTTTATTATGCGGGCCTTCCCTGCCAGGCTTAAAAGAGATTCTTCTATATTAAAAAAGTCTGCATCTCCTGCACAGGCTCTGGCTACGACTACAATATCCAAACCACTATTGAATATTTCTTCATGTAATCGGTAAGCTTCTCGAACAAGTCTTGCAAATCTGTGCCTTACAACACTGTTCCCTACTTTTTTACTGCATGAAATTCCTATTCTGTTATGAGAACCACTATTTTTCCACACATAGACAACTATAAACTTATTGGCATAACTTTTGCCGTTCTCATAGACATTTCGAAATTCATCTGTCTTTTTCATTGAATCTGAAAAAAGCATTTTACTTATCCCTAAAATCAATGAGTCAATGGGGACGTTACACTTTGACTCATTTTTAAACGAGTCAAAGTGTAACGTCCCCATTGACTCAAAAAAGGCCACATTGTAATGTGACCTTTTAATCAAGCTGATAATCTCTTTCTGCCTTTTGCTCTTCTTGCAGCAATAACCTTCCTGCCGCCTTTAGTAGCCATTCTTGCTCTGAAGCCGTGAACTCTGGCTCTCTGGAGCTTATGAGGCTGGAATGTCATCTTCATAATATAAACACCTCCTTCTTATACAGTCTAACCTTTTTACAGGTCAATTCAATGAGAAATAAATCTCAAAATCATCGTGATTACATCCAGTGTGGAAAAAATCTTTATAATTATAATAAATAAAAATGGCGTAGTCAAGCCACTACTGAGGGTATCAAAAATATACGAAAAATTCTATTTCAAGATTTAGTGCCTTCAAAAATTATCCACATCAAAATGTTGATTTTGTGGATAATATGTTATTCAAATAATTTCATTGGAATTTATCCACAATTGTGAATTATTTTGTGGATAAAACGGTTCATAGAAATTGGATAACTTTTCAAGAATGCCTATTTTAAGCCATTTATTACAGTAGATACTTATTAGTGGAAAACATCTAACTTATCCACAGCGCAATTAATTATTCTTTTTTAAAGACTATAAAAAATATTTTTTCCACAATTTTTATGAATTTGATATTTAAGTGCTTTTAATATAAAATAAAAAAAGTCTAATTTTATGCTTGTTGGGGAGAAACTATGCAATCTACAGAACTTTCTGAAATACTGGAACAAAACTGGGAGTCAATTAAGACCAAGGTAAGAAATGAGTCAGGTATGTCTGAAATATCCTATACTACCTGGATCATTCCTCTCAGTATCCATAGTATTGAGAACAACACAGTTACGATACTGATACCGTCTGATAATGACTTTGCTCACACATATATTGTTAAGCACTATCTTGATTTTTTCAGGGTGGCAATTTCAGAGTGTCTTGATCAGATGATGGATGTTTCTTTCATTTTAAATAAAGATATTATTAATAATGAAGAAACAGGTGAAAAAGAACAATCTGCTGCTAATAATAACAAATCTTCATCCATTATATATGAGCAGGCCAATCTTAATCCTAAATACAGATTTGATACCTTCGTCGTTGGCAGCAAGAATGAATTTGCTCATTCAGCTTCCCTGGCTGTAGCTGAATCTCCGGGTACTGCATACAATCCTCTCTTTTTATATGGAGGTCCCGGTCTTGGCAAGACCCACCTGATGCACTCAATAGGTCATTTTATAATTGAACATAACCCCGGTTCCAAAGTTCTCTATGTCACATCAGAGCAGTTCACCAATGAAATTGTTGAGAATATCCGTAGCGGAAGATCCGAGAATATGTCAAAGGTTCGTGAAAAATACAGAACAGTTGACGTTCTCATGGTAGATGACGTTCAGTTTATAATAGGAAAAGAGTCAACGCAGGAGGAATTTTTCCACACTTTCAATGACCTTCATCAGGCAGGCAAACAGATCATTCTTTCATCGGACAGGCCTCCAAAGGAAATGGAAACTCTTGAAGAGAGGATACGTTCAAGATTTGAGATGGGTCTTGTGGCCGACATCCAGACTCCTGACTACGAGACCAGAGTTGCAATCCTTCGCAGAAAAGCTGAGGACGGCGGACGCAATATCGGCGATGATGTAATGGACTATGTCGCTTCTAACATCAAATCCAACATCAGAGAGCTTGAAGGAGCTCTTACCAAGATAATTGCCCATGCAAGACTTTACAATACCGACATTACTCTTGAGAATGCCAAGGATGCTCTCAAAGATATCATATCCCCCGATAAGTCCAGGATAATTACTCCACAGCTTATCATAGATACGGTATGTGAGCAGTATGGAGCCAAGAAGGATGATATAATATCAAAGAAAAGAAATGCTGAAATTGTTCTTCCAAGACAGATCATTATGTATCTTTGCAGAGAATATACTGACGCTTCTCTTGAAGAAATAGGAAAAGTCCTTGGTAAGAAAGATCATACGACAGTTATGAGCGGGATCAGCAAGATAAAACAAAATCTCTCAATTGACGAGGATCTTAATAAGAACATGGATATTATAATAAAAAAACTTAATCCTTCTTTATAAATAACAACAAATTGTGGAAAATGTTTGTTAATTCATGTTGAAAAAGAGAGGGTAAAATGTGATTAAGGGTGGATAAGTTTTTCCACCCTTTTTTTATAAAATTTGCCGTGTTTATAAGTCGAAAATTTTCAACACCATTTTTTTTGTTTTCAACACATAAAAATTTGTAAAAAAGCCTTTAAAATTGTATAATAGAATAGGTTTTACACTTATCAACAGCTATTATTACTATTAATACTATTTTTATAATTAATAATTATTTTATAGTTACCGGCGAAGGGAGTATTTGTTCAAATGAAATTTGTGTGTTCCAAATCAAATCTCATAAGTGGATTGCAGATTGTTCAGAAGGCTGTTCCTTCCAAGACAACAATGTCTGTACTTGAGTGCATCTTTGTTGATGCTACAGAAGGTATGATCAAGTTCATAGCTAATGACATGGAACTTGGTATTCAGACTATTGTAGAAGGAAACATTATCGAGAGAGGATTTATTGCAATAGAGGCTAAATTCTTTATTGATATCATCAGGAAGCTTCCGGACAGTGATGTAACCATAGAGACAGACTCATCCTGCAAGGTGACTATAAGCTGTGAGAAATCCAAATTCAACCTTATAGGAAGAAAAGGTGACGACTTTACTTTCCTTCCTTCTATAGAGAAGATTGACGGAGTAAGCATGTCCCAGTTTACTCTAAGGAATGTCATTCAGCAGACTATCTTTTCAATTTCTGAAAATGATACCAACAAGATGATGGCCGGAGAACTTTTTGAGGTAGACGGCGATCAGGTAAAGCTTGTATCTTTGGATGGACACAGAATTTCTATCAGAAAAGTAAAACTCTCAGAAAACTATAATTATAAAAAAGTTATTGTTCCCGGAAAGGCTCTCAATGAGATAAGCAAGATACTCAGCGACAGCACAGAGCGTATGGTGAACATATACTTTACAGACAAGCATATTCTCTTTGAGTTTGATAAGACTACTGTAGTATCAAGACTTATAGAGGGTGAGTATTTCAGCATCGATCAGATGCTCTCAAGTGATTATGAGACCAAGATGACCATCAACAGGAGAGAGTTCCTTGACTGTATTGACAGAGCTACCCTTCTTGTTAAAGAGGGCGATAAGAAGCCTGTAATTATTTCAATAACCGATGGAAAGATGGAACTCAAGATCAATTCGACAATAGGAAGCATGGATGAGGAAATAGATATAGACAAGCAGGGCAAAGACCTGATGATAGGCTTTAATCCCAAGTTCCTTATTGATGCTCTAAGGGTAATTGACGATGAATCAGTTGATATATATCTGGTTAATCCGAAGGCTCCATGCTTTATAAGAGACAAGGAGTCAACTTATGTATATCTGGTACTTCCTGTAAACTTTACTACAGTTGATTGATATTTGGAGTTTTAAATGGAAATTGTTAAGCTACGAGAAAGTGATGAATTTATAAAACTGGGTCAGGCTCTAAAAAAAGCAGGTCTTGAGAGCAGCGGTGTGGATGCCAAGATGGATATACAAAACGGCAACGTCAAGGTAAACGGTGAAATAGAGACCAGAAGGGGTCGCAAGCTCTATGATGGAGATGTTTTAGAGTTTAATAGTACGCAGGTAAAGATAGAAAAATGATAATCAAGTCATTAGAGCTGGCCGATTTTAGAAATTATGAGACTCTGAAGATAAATTTTAGCAGTGGAACCAATATTTTATACGGTGACAATGCCCAGGGGAAGACCAATATCCTCGAGGCTATATATGTCTGTGCCACAACAAAGTCTCATAAGGGCAGCAAGGATAAAGAAATAATAAGATTTGGAAAAGAAGAAGCCCATATAAGAACAATTCTCGAAAAAGATGATGCCGAATACAGAGTTGACATGCATCTTAGAAAGAACAGATCAAAGGGAATAGCACTTGATGGTCAGAAAATAAAGAGAGCTTCTGATCTTATAGGGAAATTGAACATAGTGTTTTTTTCCCCTGAAGATCTTAGCATAATAAAAAACGGTCCCTCCGAGAGACGCAGATTCATGGATATGGAGCTGTGCCAACTGGATCAGATATATCTGAATAGTCTTTCCAAATACAACAAGCTTGTAATTGAGAGAAACAAGGTTCTCAAGGATCTTTTTGATCATCCTGAAAATACCGTGCTATTGGATGTTCAGGACAAGCAGTTGTGTGAGTATGGGTCTGTAATTATCAAGACAAGAGCAAAATTCATCAAAGATCTGAGTGAAATAATAAGCCCTATTCATGAGAAGCTTACCGGTAAAAAGGAACTTCTCTCTGTTTACTATGAGCCAAATGTAGAAGCCCAGGAATTTGAAAAAAAGCTTAGCCAGTCAAGAAAGAAAGATATATATGCCAAGCAGACAACGGTTGGCCCTCATAAAGACGACTTTTCTTTTATGGTAAAAAAGCTCTCGGATGAGGAATCAGATGCTGTAGATATCAGAAAATACGGATCACAGGGACAGCAGAGAACAGCTTCCCTCTCACTGAAACTTTCTGAAATTGAGCTTGTGAAGAGATTTAAAAAAGAAAATCCGGTTCTTTTGCTTGATGATGTTCTCTCAGAGCTTGACAGCAGCAGACAGAATTACCTGTTAAGCACTATAGGTGATATTCAGACCATCATAACATGTACCGGTCTTGATGAATTTGTAAATAACAGATTTGAAATAGATAAACTGTTCAGGATCACAGAAGGAACAGTAAGCAGTGAAAATTAAGGAGCAAAAAATGAGTAACGCAGAAGTTCAATACGGTGCCGATCAGATCCAGATACTGGAAGGACTAGAGGCAGTAAGAAAAAGACCCGGTATGTATATCGGTACAACAGCCAGCAGAGGACTGCATCATCTTGTATATGAGATAGTTGATAATTCAGTTGATGAAGCACTTGCAGGTTTTTGTGATCACATTGAAGTTACGATAAATAAGGACAATACCATTGTTGTTAAGGATAACGGCAGAGGAATACCTGTTGACGTAAATCACAAGTCAGGACTTACCGGAGTTGAGGTTGTATTTACAATCCTTCACGCCGGTGGAAAATTCGGCGGTGGAGGCTATAAGGTTTCAGGAGGTCTTCATGGCGTTGGTGCATCTGTTGTAAATGCTCTTTCCGAGTGGCTTGAGGTACAGGTGACAAGGGATGGCAAGGTATACCAGCAGAGGTATGAAAGAGGCAAGGTATGCTATGCTCTTAAAGAGATAGGAGATGCTCCTTCTGATGCTACCGGGACAAGGGTATATTTCAAACCGGATGAACTGATCTTTAAGGAGACAACGGTATTTGATTACAGTATCCTTAAGCAGAGACTCAGGGAAATGGCTTTCCTGACCAAGGGTCTTCGCATTACTTTAACTGACCTTAGAGTTGAAGAGGGAGATGATCCTATTGTTCAGACTTTCCACTACGAGGGTGGAATAAAGGAATTTGTTCAGTACCTCAATAAGAGCAAGACAGCTCTTTATAATGACATCATGTACTTTGAGGGAAACAGGAACAATGTCCAGGTCGAGGTCTCACTTCAGCACAATGACTCCTACACGGAGAGCATCTATACATTTGTAAATAATATCAATACTCCTGAAGGTGGTACACACCTTGAAGGATTTAAGGCTGCCCTTACCAAGACTTTTAACGATTATGCAAGAGCCAATAAGATGCTTAAGGACAGCGAAGAGAATTTATCCGGTGAGGATATAAGAGAAGGACTGACAGCCATAATAAGTGTCAAGATAGAGGATCCCCAGTTTGAGGGACAGACCAAGCAAAAGCTTGGTAACTCAGAGGCAAGGGGAGCTGTCGCCGGTGTAGTTGGAGAGCAGCTCACATATTTCCTTGAGCAGAATCCTGCTGTTGCCAAGCAGATACTCGAGAAGGCAATACTTGCTCAGAGAGCAAGGGATGCCGCGAGAAAGGCAAGAGATCTCACAAGGAGAAAGTCTGCTCTTGACGGACTTGGACTTCCCGGTAAGCTTGCCGACTGTTCCGATAAGGATCCCAAGAACTGTGAGATATTCATAGTTGAGGGAGATTCTGCGGGAGGTTCTGCCAAAACTGCAAGAAGCAGGGCGACCCAGGCTATTCTTCCGCTTCGTGGAAAGATCCTCAACGTAGAAAAGGCAAGGGTAGACAGGATATATGGAAACGCAGAGATAAAAGCCATGATCACTGCATTTGGAACAGGCATACATGATGATTTTGATATAAGCAAACTAAGATATGACAAGATCATCATCATGACTGATGCGGACGTTGACGGCGCGCATATTGCGACACTCATGCTTACATTCCTTTACAGGTTTATGCCTCAGCTCATAAAGGAGGGACATGTTTATCTGGCACAGCCGCCTCTTTATAAGCTTGAAAAGAATAAAAAGGTCTGGTATGCGTACAGTGATGAGGAGCTTAATAAGATACTCACTGATGTTGGACGTGATCAGAACAATAAGATCCAGAGATATAAGGGACTTGGAGAGATGGATCCCGAGCAGCTCTGGGAGACAACAATGGATCCGGAGAGAAGAGTTCTTTTAAGGGTCAATATTAATGAGGAATCAGAGTCAGATATAGATGTTACTTTTACAACTCTCATGGGGGATAAGGTTGAACCAAGAAGAGAGTTTATTGAGAAAAATGCCAAGTTCGTCAAGAATCTGGATATATAAGGGGAATTAAAAATGCCTGACAACAATAACAACAACAATCTGCCGGATGATGTCTTTGATAAGACAACTACTGACAGGATCAAGGAAGTAGATCTCCAGAAGACTATGGAGTCTGACTACATAGACTATGCCATGAGCGTAATAGCATCCAGAGCGCTTCCGGATGTAAGGGACGGACTTAAGCCTGTTCAGAGAAGAATACTTTATTCGATGATAGAACTGAACAATGGTCCTGACAAGCCGCACCGTAAGTGCGCGCGTATTGTCGGTGATACAATGGGTAAATATCACCCTCACGGTGACAGTTCCATCTATGGATCTTTGGTTAATATGGCCCAGCCATGGTCGATGAGATACTGTCTTGTCGACGGTCACGGGAACTTTGGATCAGTCGATGGTGACGGCGCAGCTGCAATGCGATATACAGAGGCGAGACTTACCAAGATATCAATGGAGATGACAGCTGACATAGGCAAGGATACAGTCGATTTTGCTCCTAACTTTGATGAGACTGAAAAAGAGCCTGTTGTACTTCCAAGCAGATATCCCAATCTTCTGGTAAACGGAACTACGGGTATCGCCGTAGGAATGGCTACCAATATCCCTCCTCATAATCTGAGGGAGGTTATAAAGGCTGTAGTAAAGATGATAGATAACCGTGTCCTTGAGGACAGGGAAACAGATATCGATGAGATACTTCAGATCCTTCGTGCTCCTGATTTTCCTACAGGAGGAATCATCCTTGGAACGAGAGGCGCGGAAGAAGCCTACAGAACAGGAAGAGGAAAGGTTGTTGTAAGAGCTGTCACAGATATTGAGCCAATGCAGGGTGGCAAAAACCGCATTGTTGTAACTGAACTTCCTTACCTTGTAAACAAGGCAAATATGATATCCAAGATAGCAGAGCTTGTTAAGCTCAAAAAGCTTGATGGAATAACTGCACTCAGAGATGAGTCAGACAGAGAGGGAATGAGGGTAGTTATTGAGCTCAGAGCCGATGTTAATCCTAACATCATGCTCAACAAGCTCTACAAACACACTCAGATGCAGGATTCCTTCGGAATCATAATGCTTGCCCTTGTAAATAATCAGCCGAAGGTAATGACAATAACCGAAATGCTTGGTCATTACATTAAGCACCAGGAAGAGGTTGTAACAAGAAGAACAAAATACGACCTTAACAAGGCTGAAGAGAGAAATCACATATTGGAGGGACTGCTTATTGCCCTCGACAATATTGATGAAGTTATAAGGATCATCAGAGGAAGCGAAACCGTAGCAATTGCCAAGGAGCAGCTCATGTCAAGATTCGGACTGAGCGATGTACAGGCTCAGGCTATAGTTGATATGAGGCTTCGTACTCTGACAGGTTTGGAGAGAGACAAGCTTGAACAGGAGCATGCAGAGCTTCTTAAGAAAATTCAGGAATTAAAGGCAATCCTTGCAGACAGAAAACTCCTTCTCGGAGTAATAAGAACAGAGATATCTGAGATCGCAGATAAGTATGGCGATGACAGAAAGTCTCAGATAGGTCATGACGATTCCGATATAGATACCGAAGATCTCATACCTAATGTCAATACTGTTATAGCAATGACCAATCTTGGATATATCAAGAGGATGTCAATTGATAATTTCAAGTCGCAAAACCGCGGCGGTAAGGGAATTAAGGGAATTACCACGATTGAGAACGATTTTGTGGAAGATATTCTCATGACAACAACCCACAACTATGTGATGTTCTTTACAAACACAGGAAGGGTCTATAGACTCAAGGCTTATCAGATTCCCGAGGCATCGAGGACTTCTCGTGGGATGGCTATAGTTAATCTCCTTCAGCTCTCACCCGGAGAGAAGATATCCGCAATGATACCTGTGACGGGATTTGAGGACGATGATAAGAGCCTGTTTATGGTTACCAGAAAGGGTACCGTTAAGAAGACTCCTATCACTGATTTTTCATATGTCAGAAAGACAGGTCTGGTTGCAATATCTCTTCGTGATGACGATGAACTCATAGAAGTAAAGACTGTCAAGAAGAACTCTGAGATATTCCTTGTGACCAAGAACGGAATGTGTATCCACTTTGACGAGTCGGATGTGCGCTCGACAGGAAGGTCATCAATTGGTGTAAGGGGTATGATGCTCGATGATACCGATGAGATAGTCGGAATGCAGCTCGACTCCCAGGGTGATTCACTTCTTATCGTATCCGAAAAAGGATTCGGAAAGAGGACAGATCTTTCTGAATTTCATTCACAGTTCAGAGGCGGTAAGGGTGTAAAGTGCTACAAGATTACCGAAAAGACAGGAAATGTCATCGGAGTAAAGGCTGTGAATGATGATAATGAGATAATGATGATCACAAATGCAGGTATTATCATCCAGCTCCGCATGTCGGAGATATCCATTCACGGAAGGGTAACATCCGGTGTCAAGATGATCAATCTCGATAAGGGAGTTACTGTTGCCAAGATTGCCAAAGTCAGGGAGAAGATTTCTGACGGTGAGAGAGAAATTGACAACATAGATGATATTGAAGCCGTAGAAGACGATATTATATCGTCGGATGAATCAGAGGAATGAGGGGCTTATGAACATCGGACTTTTGGTAACTGAACTTGAGGATGCACAGGTCAAAGATATATGTATAGGTGCCGCACAGGCTGCAAGGGATAAAGATGTAAAACTTATAATCATCCCGGGCAAATATATTGATGATGATAAGAATGACTACGGATCTCCATACAGTTACCAGAATGCCGCTCTGTTTGATTACTGCGTATCTTCCGGGATGGATGCGGTAATAATAGATGTAGACAGGATCGGTTCTAAATCAACTATCCTCAAAAGGGAAGCTCTGCTTGATAAGTTTGAGGGCATTCCTGTTATAACACTGAGTAAGCATGAAGACTATCTTTCCGTGAATATTCCTGAAGCAGGACAGATGTCTGCTAGTCACCTTGGTTATGAGGCAGTCTGTGATGCAGCTATCTATGTCAGGGACGGAAAATTACCCGATACTCAGAAGATAAGGGAAGTTTCGAAGCAGGAAGTTTCTGAAAAAGAAGCGATGCTGTTTTTGAGATGCGTAAGTGAATTGGTCTTTGAGAGAACTCATAAGGCTGACGGATGCTTCGAATCGATTTTAGGGGCTGTTAAAGAGAGAGGAATTAATGATTTCGGAATCCTTCTCTATGACAAAAAAGTGAGAAATACAGTCAAATATCCATGGATACTGCCTGACACTATAAGCTCGAAAAAGATAATGGTTGATGGAGAAGACTATTTTTCAGACACCGATTCCAAGATATTTGATACAAAAGAAATATTCAGGATATTCGAAAAGAGCAGCGAAAATGTATTCATACTTGGTGACTTATATGTGGATGAGTTCCAGCTTGGTATTATGTTCTCAAGCTTTGCGCCTCTTATGCTGACAGGCAATTTCTTTGATTCATTTACAGGGATCATAACAGGCTTATCGAGGATATTTATTCTGGAAAAAGAGCTTGCACGGACAAGCAAGGAGCTTTACGAAGTGCAGGAAGAACTTGCAAGGGATGACTCTGTACTCGATCATATAGGTGATCAGGATTACCTTACAGGTGGACTTAACAGGAGAGGTTTTTTTGCCAAGGCCTATGACCTTTTAAAAGAGCAGTTCAAAGCCGGGAAATATGCCATCGTAGCTTATATTTATATGGAATCGCTAAAACGTATCAATGAGATCTTCGGACATGAAGAAGGCGACAGAGCTGTAAAGATGGTGGCAGAGATCCTTGATGAAGTATTCGGAAACTGTGTATATGGCAGGATCAGGGGCAATGAATTTGCCGTTATCACAATTGCTGATGAAGACGGAACTGTAGAGAGCCTGCGCGAGGAGATGGCCAATCAGAACAACAGACTCCTTGCAAGGTCAGGAAGATATATCAACAGACTTCAGTATTCGATATGTGAGTTTAGCTATGAAGAGGACTTCTCGCTTCGCGAGATGCTCAAGGAAACTGATGAGAATTTGCAGAGACTGAAGGGAAATGGCTGAAATATGGGAAAAAAACTTGTTTCATGGAATGTAAACGGCTTAAGAGCCTGTGTTTCAAAGGGATGCTTTGATGAATTTATGTCTAAGGAGGATCCCGATGTTATATGCCTTCAGGAGACCAAGCTCTCCGAGGGTCAGATAGATCTGAAGCTCCCCGGGTATGAGCAGTACTGGAACTATGCCGAAAAGAAGGGATACTCGGGAACAGCAGTTTTTACAAAAGAAAAGCCGCTCTCCGTTTCATACGGGATCGGAATAGAAGAGCATGACCATGAGGGAAGAGTCATAACCGCTGAATACGAAGATTATTTCCTCGTGACAGTCTATGTCCCTAATGCCAAGGATGATCTATCAAGACTTGAATATCGTCAGCACTGGGAAGATGATTTCTTAAATTTCATCAAGGATCTTGAAAAGAAAAAGCCGGTAATATACTGCGGAGATCTCAATGTCGCGCATAAGGAGATTGATCTTAAAAATCCGAAACCCAACAGGGGACATGCCGGTTTTACGGATGAAGAGAGGGCGAAATTCGATAATGTGGTATCCTCAGGTCTTGTCGATACCTTCAGATATTTCTATCCTGATCTTGAGGGAGCGTATTCGTGGTGGTCTTACAGATTTAAGGCCCGTGAAAAGAATGCCGGATGGCGTATAGATTATTTTGTAGTGTCAAAGGAGCTTATCCCCATGATCGAGGATGCAAAGATATATTCCGATGCACTTGGATCAGATCACTGCCCTGTCGGACTTATATTGAAATAATAAAAACAAGAGAAGCAAAAATCCTGCTTCTCTTGTTCTTTATGTTAAAGTTCGATCTTTTTCAGGAAGCTGTCTACTTTTTTCCAGTAATTGACAGGATCCTTTATAACGCCTTCTATATGTCTTGCACCGAGGATCATCAGGTACTGTTTCTGACAGCTGGCTGTCTCATATAGTTTTGAGCACATGTGTGGATCAATAAAGGTATCGTCGTCTCCATGGATGAACAGTGTCGGAGTAGTGCTCCTTGCAACAGCCTTTATACAGTTCACGTCATTTATGTCAAAGCCGGATCTGAGTCTTATTATGATCCTTGATAGAATCATGGCAAGAGGAATGGGCACAAAGGAGCCCTTGAAACTTTTATAGGATGAGGCAAATTGTTCCATAAGAGTAGTGAAAGAGCTGTCGGAGATTGCGCCCTTTACCTGTGGCGGAAGATACTCGCCTGTCGTCATCAGTGTTGTGGCAGCGCCCATTGACATACCGTGGATAACTATCTTCGCCTCAGGATCTTTTTTAATGATCGTATTTATCCATTCGAGGATATCGAGTCTGTCGTGAAATCCGTATCCTATGTACTCTCCTTCACTTTGTCCGAAACCTCTTAGGTCCGGAAGAAGACAGTTTATGCCGTTTTCGAGATAGTGCTCTGCATAGATGCCGTTAGCCTCGTGATTGTCCCAGATGCCGTGTATGAGAATGCAGTAGCTGTGGGAATCCTCACCTGCTTCAATGTAGCTTGCATGAAGACGAAGACCATCAACAGAATCGATGTACAGATCTCGTCTGCGGGGATGGTTTCTTATGAACATTCTGCCTGTGGTTATTGACTCATCGAAGTCCTTGTCATCGTCGGTATGCTGACGCGGAACAGATGAAATCTTATATAGATAATTGCTGAAAGCGTATACTCCCCCTATAATCGCGGGTAAGGCTGATAATCTTAACAAAGCATTTTTTTTACTCATTTTTTCATCTCGACTTTCCGTATTTTTAGTTTATTTATGAATACTTACATAGTAACATTTTTTACTATCTCAAACAATTTATGTTATACTCTTCGTGAGTTTTATAGTTGGAGAATGATAATGGGTTTTAATTCCTTCAGTTTTATTATTATATTTCTGCCGGTGCTCCTATGTATCTGGCACTTTTTAAACAGGGCAGATAAACATATCATGGCAGATGTGTTTCTGGTTTTGATGTCGCTTATTTACTACTATACTTTTGGATTATCGTTTCTGGTCATACTTCTTTGCAGTATATTGGTCAATTATTTATTCAGTACGATCATTGAAAAGTATAATAGCCTGTCACAGGTGATAAAGATCGTCGGGGTCATATTTAACCTGGGTCTTTTGTTTTATTTTAAATATCTTGGGTTCTTTCTTGAGAATCTCAATGCCCTGACCGGTGGGAATTTCACAGTCAGGGAAATACTGATGCCTATAGGTATCAGCTTTTTTACCTTCGGGCAGATATCTTTTATTATAGACCGGGCAAACGGCGAGGCTGAGCACTATCCTTTCCTCCTGTATGTCCTTTATACGGTGTATTTTCCCAAGCTTATACAGGGACCGATCGCTTTTCATAAAGAGATGATATCCCAGTTCAGGGACAAAAGCCTTAGGAAGTTTGATACAGATCTTTTTGCCAGGGGTGTGATGTCTTTTATAATCGGTCTTGGAAAAAAGGTGCTGCTTGCGGATAAGCTTTCTCTTCCCGTAAACTACGGTTTTCATTACACCTACTACATGGATACAATAACGGGAATACTTGTACTTATTGCCTACACTTTCCAGATATACCTTGATTTTTCGGGATACTGCGATATGGCAAGCGGTGTGAGCATGATGCTTGGATACAGACTTCCTGTGAATTTCAATTCTCCATACAAGGCTTCAAGCGCCAAGAATCTGTGGCAGAGATGGCATATGACGCTGTCGAGGTTTTTCATTAAGTATGTATACATACCCCTTGGAGGAAGCAGGAAGGGCAGGATGAGGACAATGCTGAATGTCCTTATTGTCTTTATTTTGAGCGGACTCTGGCACGGCGCCGGCTGGACCTATATATGCTGGGGACTGATGCAGGGACTTCTGGTAGTGTGGGATGATTTAGGGATTGTTGCAGTTAAAGACCCGGATGGTGTAAAAAGCGAAAAGAAGAAATATCTTTTCCGCAATAAGCCTCTTCTTACAATACCGAGGGCTCTGGGCAATGCACTTACATTCCTTATGTTTGTGGCATCGTTAGTATTTTTCAGATCTCAGGATATGACCTATGCTATTCAGATGTTCAGACAGTTTTTCTTCTTTACATACCCGGGATTTCTCTACAGAACGGCATCGCAGCTTGATATAGCAGAGATTTATATTCCAAAGCAGATCATGAGTGTGCTTGGCATAGCAAACGGAGAAAACATAGTATACGTGTCAGCATTTCTTATTCTGCTGGTATTTAGCGGTTTTATAATGACAAGGAAGAATACGCAGGAAATAGTTCAAAAAACTTCTTTTAACACAAAGACCGCACTGGGGCTTGCAGTGATTTTTGTATGGTCATTCATATCGCTGTCAAATGTCAGCACATTTATTTATTTTCAGTATTAGAATGCAGCAGGATGGAAATGTCAGATAATAAAAAAGCTTTAAATTTCATAAAACAACTTGCCACTTTTACCGCCTTGTGCCTTTTTATCATTGGTGTTGTCGTAGCAGTATTTGATCCTTTTTATCACTATCACAAGCCATGGTTTGGAATGAAGGCAGTACTTAATGACAAGGAATACCAGTGCGTAGGGACGCTTCGCAACTTTGACTATGACGCCCTTATTGTGGGATCCTCGGTGATGGAGAACAATGACAATTCCTGGTTTTCTGATGCTTATTCGGTAAATGCGATAAAGGCGATAAGATCATACGGTGCCACAGCGGATCTTTGCTATCTTCTGGATGTTGCCTATGAGGAGCATGACCTTAAGTATGTCTTTTACAATATAGATCCGTCATCAGTTTATGGAGATACGCATACAACCTATGAGTCCACAGGCTGCCCGATGTATCTTTATGACAAGAACCCGTTTAATGATGTCTCATATCTCTTTAACAGGGATGTTCTCTTTGAAAAGATCCCTTACGAGGTGGCAAACTCTATTTTGGGTGACTACGATGAGAATCTCTCATACAACTGGGCAAAATGGAAGACCTTTGGAAGTGATATGGCTCTTGGCCTGTATCTTAGAAGCAACGAGGTAAAAGAGATGCTTCCGGAAACTGAGTATGCAAATAAAGTTAAGGGCAACATAGAACTTCTTGAATCCAGGGTGAGGAATCACCCGGAAACACAGTTCATTTTCTTTTATCCCCCGTATTCCATGCTATGGTGGGATATGACCTACAGGGGAGGGGAGACTGATGCCATACTCTACTGTGAAAAGGAGATATCAAAGGCACTTCTTAAGTATGACAATGTAAGGATCTTCTGCTTTCAGAGTGAGAAGGAGGTCACTACAAACCTCGAGAATTACATGGATACGATACACTTCTCTCCGGATATAAACAGGCTCATGCTCGACCATATCCTGGCAGGAGAATATGAGATCACAAAGGATAATCTCGATGAAGTATTTGAAGGAGTAAAAGAATTTTCAGACGAAGTGCAGAGCACCTATATGCCATACTACGAGAAAAATGATCTTTTGCATTATCAAGAATAAACTTGATTACAATTACCAACTTTGCTACACTTTAATGCGGAATGGAGGATTAAATGATGGTTAATTGGAACAATCTGGATACTCTTAAATCTTACAGTGAACTTGAGAAGGTCGAAAAGGTGGATCTCATTTCGGCAATGACCGGTGAGAGCGGCGCCGAGAGGGTAAAAAATTACCAGGTGCCAATGGCATGCGGACTTTCTTATAACTATGCAGCCAAGGAAGTGGATGACAATATCTTAAAGGCACTTGCAAACCTTGCTGATGAGGCTCAGCTTTCAGAGAAGTTTGAAGCTCTTTACAACGGCGAAGTCATCAATACAGGTGAGAAGCGCCTTGTACTGCACCAGCTCACAAGAGGTCAGCTCGGTGATAAGGTAATGGCTGATGGCGTTGATAAGAGAGAATTTTATGTAAATGAGCAGAAGAGGATCGCTGATTTTGCAAATAAAGTGCACAGCGGCGAGATCACCAATGCAAAGGGCGAGAAATTTACAACTGTTGTTCAGATAGGTATCGGCGGTTCAGATCTCGGGCCCAGAGCTATGTATCTTGCTCTTGAAAACTGGGCTAAGAGAACAGGTAACTTTAAGATGGAAGCCAGGTTCATCAGCAATGTTGACCCTGATGACGCATCAGCAGTTCTTGCGGGAATCGATGTTGAGCATTCTGTATTCATACTTGTATCGAAGTCGGGAACAACACTCGAGACACTGACTAATGAGTCTTTTGTCACAGATGCGCTTAAGAAGGCAGGACTTGACGCTTCAAAGCACATGATAGCTGTTACATCGCAGACTTCACCTCTTGCAAAGTCTGACAGATATCTCGAAGCATTCTTTATGGATGACTATATCGGCGGACGTTATTCATCAACTTCAGGCGTTGGCGGAGCAGTTCTTTCACTTGCATTCGGACCTGAGGTCTTTGCTGCATTCCTTGAGGGTGCTGCCAGTGAAGATGAGCTTGCAAAGCAGAAGGATATCCTTAAGAACCCTGCTATGCTCGATGCCCTGATCGGTGTATATGAGAGAAATGTACTTGGCTATGACAGCACGGCAGTTCTTCCGTATTCACAGGCACTTTCCCGTTTCCCTGCTCACCTTCAGCAGCTGGATATGGAATCAAACGGTAAGAGCGTCAACCGCTTTGGCGAGCCTATAGACTATGTGACAGGACCAATCATATTCGGAGAGCCCGGAACTAACGGACAGCATTCTTTCTATCAGCTCCTTCACCAGGGAACAGATATTATTCCGCTTCAGTTTATTGGTTTTAAGAACAGCCAGCTTCAGAATGATGTAAACATCCAGGACAGCACAAGCCAGCAGAAGCTCTGCGCGAATGTTGCAGCTCAGATCGTTGCATTTGCATGCGGCAAGAAGGACGAAAACCTCAACAAGAACTTCAAGGGAGGACGCCCTTCTAGCATAATCGTCGGCGATGAGCTTGATCCAAAGGCACTCGGAGCACTTCTTTCACACTTCGAGAATAAGGTAATGTTCCAGGGATTTGTATGGAATATCAACAGCTTTGATCAGGAAGGTGTTCAGCTCGGAAAGGTTCTTGCCAAGAAGGTTCTTGCGCATGAGACCGACGGAGCCCTTACAGAGTACGCAAAGCTCCTTGCTATCTGATTACTGCTAATAAGATAAAAAAAGCTACAGGTATTTTTTGAATACCTGTAGTTTTTTTTTAACATTGAATGATTTTGTGCTAAAATATTTATATCTAAGCAAAAACCTATGTTTTCTTAAGGAGGGAAAGGTTATGAAGGATTTCTTGAAAAGAGTTTTTGTTGCTGTGATGGCAGTGACGTTTTTGGCTGTTTGCATTCCTCAGAATGCTGAGGCTGCTGAGACAAGAACGTTTCATTATAGCTACAACAAAATTCCGGTAACATCGGGGGCAGCGAGTTATTCAGTCGCCAAGAAGTATAGTGCAAAGGCAGATAAGGATAATGTTTACTATACTTATAATGTTTTGCAGATAAATGTTCCTAAGAATGGATATCTGATATTTACAACAAACGACTCATCCAAAAAAATATATATAAATACAAAGGTTGAAAAGGATGTATATGTCGGCAAGGCAGACTACAGCGGACGGCTTAACGATGTACTTACAGGAAAGACAAAATATTACAGAGTTTTGCCAAAGGGAACATATTATCTTTGGAGTGATAGTTCAAATAGTGATTTAAAGCTTAAGTATACCTTCAAGAGTGTATCGAATCCGACAAATTATGCAAGAGCTACCGCATCAAAGCTCAATTCCGGTGTAACAAAGAAGGTAGTTTTCAATAACGGCTATGAATACAGCAGATGGTTCAAGATCACGTTAAGTGCTAAGAAGAAGATTACTATAAATCTTAAGAATCTTGATGATGCTACAACACTCAATGACCCGTATTTTAAGGTCTTTAATTCAAAAGGAACGGAAGTTGCGACTACAGCTGTATCCGGCAAGAGCAATCAGTATGTTACAAAAGCAGCACAGAAAAAGGGTGTTTATTACGTGAGGATTGACTATCCTTACTACTATAGCAAGCCCTGGTACTTTGCATCAAGAATAAGGAATTTCAGCTGGAAGTAATAGATTCTTTCGATACATAATTGCGAAAAAGGGAACTGACAAAAATGTCAGTTCCCTTTTTACATTGAGGATTGCAGAAAGGTGATGGACTATATGCTGACCTTGAATGTATAATGAATGTGTTAAAAGACCAGGCATGTAAAAAATATGAAAAGGAGAATAAATATGGATCTGATTCCAAGTTTTGCTGTTGACCATACTAAGATAATACCCGGTATATTTATAAGCCGTCAGGATCAGGTTGGAGACAGTGTAATAACAACCTATGATGTCAGAGTTACAAAACCGAATGCCGAACCAGCGGTAGATGTAGCTGCTATGCACTCATTGGAGCACATAATTGCGACATACCTTCGAAATGATCCCGAGTGGAAAAATGATGTTATATACTGGGGACCAATGGGATGCCTTACCGGATTTTATCTGATACTCAAGGGAGGCCGTGCTCCTAAGGAGATATTTGACCTCTTGTACAGAGCTTTCGATTCTGTAAAGGACTCAGAGGAGGTACCTGGGTCTACCGAAGTAAATTGTGGCAACTGCCTGATGCACAACCTGCCCATGGCAAAGTGGTATGCAGCTCGTTTTGCCGGGTATCTTGCATCTAATTCAGAGAATCCGGATATTTTTGAATATCCCAAGTCGGAAAGACTAATTACCGAGGATGGAAGAGAGTTCTTTGATTCGTGACTTTCCGAACAAAAACGAGGAAAATTGTTCGGAACTATAATTCAAAAAAAGGAACTGACTGTTTTAAGCCAGTTCCTTTTAAATTAGCCAAAAAACGATAATTATCCAAAATATCTCTTGAGGAGACCGGCAAATGCCTTGCCGTGGCGTGCCTCGTCTCTTCCGATCTCATGAACAGCGTCGTGGATTGCATCGAGATTGAGCTCTTTTGCTTTCTTGGCAAGATCTGCTCTTCCCTGTGTAGCGCCATACTCTGCATCTGCGCGCATCTCGAGATTCTTCTTGGTTGAATCTGTGAGAACCTCTCCGAGGAGCTCAGCAAAGTGAGCAGCGTGTTCAGCCTCTTCCCAGGCAGCCTTCTCATAGAATGCTCCGATCTCCGGATATCCCTCGCGGATAGCAACTCTTGACATTGCAAGATACATGCCGACTTCCGAGCACTCGCCGTTGAACATTTCGCGAAGCCCGTTCTTTATCTCTTCGGGTGCATCACTTGCTACTCCGAGAACATGCTCACATGCCCATACCTTCTCGCCCTCCTGTTTGGTGAACTTCTCGGCAGGTGCCTTACATACAGGGCAAGCCTCCGGGGGCTGATCTCCCTCATGAATGTAACCACAAACCTGACATACCCATTTCATATAAAAGTCTCCTTTCATGCATAGAAATACGATGAATGCTTATATCAGCATATCATATTCATTGATAAATGTAATATAGTTTAGAAATATTTAAGAAACTGCTTATAGAATTTTGAAAATTTATTTCAAAATAGCGATTAATTTGAGATATAATAAATAATATAGGGAAACAATAAACGTACGGAGGCTTTTTTATCATGAATATAGTAAGTGAGAGAATAAGAAGTCACTACGAAGAACTTCCTACATCGGAAAAGATGGTGGCTGATTTTGTATTGGAAAATAAGGATGCGCTTTTCAGGCATCCGATCAAAGAGCTTGCCAAGATGTCCGGAACTACACAGGCTGCATGGACCAGGTTTGCCCAGGCAATAGGGTATGAAGGCCTTAAGGATTTGAAAAATGCCTATTATTCAGAGGCCAATGATACGATAGAAAAGTCTGATAAAGGAGGCCCTAAGGTTACCTTTAAGGATGTGAATGAATATACGTCTCTTCAGTCGATCGCGGACAATATCTGTGCCACAAGTGTGCAGGCCGTTCAGACGACCTACAGACTTTTTGATGCAGGTACGTTTAGTGAGGCTGTTGCAGATATCATTGAAGCCAGGCAGATTCAGGTATTTGGAATAGGTACAGCGGGAGTTGCAGCCTATGACCTTTTCTGTAAGCTTCTCAGGATCCATTACAATGTCCTTTTTAACCAGGATCACCATATGAATCTCATGACGGTATCCCAGATCCGTGAGGGCGATGTTGCCATATTTTTCTGTGATAATGCCAAAAATGCCGAAATCATCCAGCTCTTCGATATAGCAAAAAAGAGGGGGGCAAAGACCATTGCGATAACAAAGCTTGGAAATAACCATCTGACTACCGGCTGCGATCACGTGCTTTTTGCGACGAGTCCTGAGATTGATAAAAAGAGTGGCATCACAAGTTCCAGATTTGCCCAGCTGTTTTTGGTCGATACACTGTACACCGCAATTGCGAACAGAGACTACGAAAACGTCAAGGGATTTCTTAAGGACTCCTATGACGTATTTCATGAAACATCAAGGGATTGAATGTATTTTACAGGAGGCTTAAATGAAGGTTGGAATAATTGGCGCAATGGAGGTTGAGGTTGAGTCTTTAAAGCGCGAAATGAAGGTAAACAGGGTAGTTACCAAGGCATCAATGGAGTTTTGCGAGGGCACTATAGGTAGCAGTGACGTGGTTGTAGTAAGAAGCGGGATTGCCAAGGTCAATGCGGGGATCTGTGTTCAGATACTTGCTGATGAGTTCGGAGTAACCCATGTGATCAACACCGGTGTTGCAGGGTCGCTTGACGCAAAGATCAATATAGGTGATATAGTGCTCTCAACGGATGCGTGCTATCACGATGTAGACGCAACTGTTTTCGGATATAAGAAGGGAGAAATCCCTCAGATGGGAATTCTTGCTTTTCCTGCCGACAAGGAGCTTGTTGAAAAGGCAAAAGAGGCAGCAAGGAAAGCAGCTCCCGATATTGGAGTATTTGAGGGAAGAGTGTGCAGCGGCGACCAGTTTATATCATCACCTGAGGTTAAGCAGGAGATAATAAAGGAATTCGGAGGACTATGCACTGAGATGGAGGGTGCAGCGATAGCGCAGGTATGCCACCTCAACAATATCCCCTTCGTAATAATAAGAGCAATTTCAGACAAAGCCGATGGCAGTGACATAATGGACTATCCTGAATTCGAAAAAAAAGCAGCACATGACTGTGCTGCAATTGTAAAGGAAATGCTCTGAGCTGTTACTGTATCTCCTCATTAATGATCCTTACAATAGTATCTGTTGCGCTATGAAGCGAGCTCTTACTCATGGCCTCCAGATACTTTTCTCTGTTATTAAAGAGTTCTTCAATAGTCTCGACAAGAATGTCCTCATCCAGGTCATCGTTGTCAATAACCATAGAGAAGCCCTGCTGCTCAAAGCTTCTGGCGTTGAGCATCTGATCGCCGCGGCTTGACCTTGATGAGAGGGGTATCAGAATGTTAGGCTTTTTGAGCGCGAGCAGTTCGCAGATAGAGTTGGCACCGGCTCTGGATACAACAATATCTGCCATTGCAAATATGTCTTTTAATTCATTCTTGACGTACTCAAACTGCTTGTATCCGGGAACAGACAGCTTCAGATTATCCATTTTCTCCTTGCCGCACAGATGAACGATGTTGAAGTTTGGAAGAAGTCTTGGAAGTGCATAGCGGACAGTTTCATTGACAGACTGCGCGCCAAGGCTTCCTCCTATGACCATAAGTACCGGTTTGTCATCTTCAAAGCCGCAGAGTTCCTTGCCTGCTTGCTTCGAACCAAGACCAAGCTCCTCCCTTATGGGGGTTCCTGTCAGAACAGTCTTGTCGGCAGGAAGCATACGCATGGTCTCGGGGAAATTACAGCAGATCTTCCTTGCGCCTTTCATGCTGAGCTTGTTGGCAAGACCCGGAGTCATGTCGGATTCATGTACGATATAGGGAATCTTGAGAGCGCCTGCTGCTCTTACAACAGGGACGCTGACATATCCGCCCTTGGAAAAGACAATGTCGGGCTGTATGCGCCTAAGCAGAGATGTAGCCTCAGTGAATCCCTTGAGAACCCTGAATGGGTCAGAGAAATTTTTGGGGTCAAAATATCTGCGAAGCTTGCCTGTTGAAATACCAAAATATGGGATATTGTAATCTTCTATCAGCTTCTTCTCGATACCGTTGTAGGAACCTATGTAGTATATGTCAAAACCTGATTTTTTTAGGGCCGGGATAAGAGCAATGTTCGGTGTTACATGACCTGCACTTCCTCCGCCTGTGAGAACTATTTTTTTAGATGCTCTTTCTGACACGTTAGTATCCTTCTTTTAAAAATTTGGTATTAGTATATCACGAAGTATAAAAATTGTCTTAATTTTAAATAAAATATGTTATACTTAGATAGAGCTTAGGGAGAAATAATGCGATTTCGTACAAAACTCTTAATCACGTCATTGGCAATAGTTCTGCTTCCACTTTTTTTATCGTTTGGAACATATCTGGCACTTGGACGTTACCTGGTTTACAAACAGCAGGCACAGCAGTTTTCAGCGGTTGTTGACTATGGCATGGTATCTGATCCGGGTGGAACTTTTGCGGAGATGACAGATGAGCTTGTAAAAGAGATTACCGTCCTCAGGTTCTCCGATTTCTTTATATTGGAGGATATGAGCTTTCTGGAGGATCTGGATTCTCAGATTGCATCGAGGTATTCTTTTATTATAGTCAAGAAAGATAATGAGATCTATTACGTTGCCGACAGAGACAGGGGAAAACAGGTGATCTCCGAACTCCCGGGCTATGGCAATGACATAGAAGGAATTTATTATACGCCGTCCAAGTATCTGGTCAGACAGTATGATTTCCCATTTTCGGATGGATCCAAGGGAAGCCTGTATTTCATTTCAGGTATAAGGACAGCTCTTACGACGTCACTGCTCATCTACATGAGCATTTCAGTAATACTTATACTTCTTATCACGAGTATTGTTCTGACAATGTGGATCGGCAGAAGTTTCTTCAAACCTATCGGAGAGCTTAATAAGGCGATGCAGCATATCAAGGACGGCAACTTTGACTACATCCTGCCGACTGATATCAAGGATAAGGGAGAGATTGAGGCACTGTACCGCAACTACGAGGACATGCGACTTCGCCTCAAGGAATCCGCCGATGAGAAGATTGAGAGGGAGAAGCAGAACAAGGAGCTTATCAGCAATATCTCTCATGATCTCAAGACTCCGATAACTGCTATCAAGGGCTATTCCCAGGGGCTGATCGAAGGTGTGGCAGACAGTCCGCAGAAGCAGATGAAGTATATTAAGATCATCAACAGCAAGGCGAATGATATGAACAATCTTATCAATGAGCTGACGCTGTATTCAAGTATAGACAACAACAGGATACCATATAACTTTGTAAGACTGAATGTGGCAGATTATTTCAGAGACTGCATAGATGAGATAGGGGCAGATCTTGAGAGCAAGTCCATCAAGCTAAACTACTCAAATCTCACGTCTCCTGACACTCAGATCATTGCAGATCCCGAGCAGATAAAGAGAGTTATCAATAACATTGTCAGCAACTCTGTCAAATACATGGGAAGGGAAGACGGCACGGGGCAGATAGATATAAGGTTATTGGATGAGCTTGACTCCGTAAGGATTGAACTGGAGGATAACGGAAAAGGTATCGCCCAGCAGGATATCCCCAATATTTTTGACAGATTTTACAGGACAGATTCTTCGAGGAACTCGAAGCAGGGAGGAAGCGGAATAGGGCTTTCGATAGTTAAAAAGATCATAGAGGATCACGGCGGCTATATTTGGGCCACCAGCCATGAAGGTGAGGGAACCTGCATGCATTTTGTACTAAGGAAGTATGTTGATTTTGCAAATGATGCGGACACCGTGATGGTAGACAATGCACAATAAAAAGAAAGGCAGAGAGGGTGTATGAGCAGAATATTAATTGTTGAGGATGAAGAGGCGATCGCTGACCTGGAGAAGGACTATCTGGAACTTAGTGATTTCGAGGTTGCTATTGAGAATACAGGTGATGCGGGGCTTCAGACTGCCCTGACGCAGGACTTTGACCTGATAATCCTCGATCTGATGCTTCCGGGCATGGATGGTTTTGAGGTGTGCAAGCACATCAGGGAGAAAAAGGATGTGCCTATCCTCATGGTATCTGCCAAGAAGGATGACATCGACAAGATAAGAGGACTTGGGCTCGGAGCAGATGACTATATCACCAAGCCTTTCAGCCCGTCAGAGCTGGTTGCAAGGGTTAAGGCTCACATGGCAAGGTATTCAAGGCTCGTAGGTTCGGGGCATGAGAACAATGACTTTGTGGAGATAAGGGGACTTCGGATTGACAAGACCGCAAGAAGGGTATATGTCGATGACCAGGAGAAGAGCTTTACCACCAAGGAGTTTGATCTTCTTACTTTCCTCGCAGAGAATCCTAACCACGTATTTACTAAGGAGGAACTGTTCAGGAAGATCTGGAACATGGACTCCATTGGCGATATAGCTACGGTAACCGTACATATTAAGAAGATCCGTGAGAAGATCGAATATGATACTTCGAATCCACAGTATATCGAGACGATCTGGGGTGTTGGCTACAGATTCAAGGTATGATCAATGAATGAACTGAAATTTCTGTATGATGATGATGATATTCTGGTGTGCCACAAACCGGCAGGTATGGCCACTGAGGGTGCAAAGCCCGGACAGATGGATGTCATCAGTGCTGCAAGGAACTTCATAGCACGCAGAAACAGAGAAAACAAAGGAGGGCGGCAAAGAGATTTGCCGCCCTATATTGCCAGCGTAAACAGGCTTGACAAACCGGTCGAGGGGGTACTGGTTCTTGCGAAAAACAAGAAGGCAGCTTCAAGCCTTGCTGATCAGATAAAGAAAAGGGACGTAAAAAAATACTACTATGCGCTCTGCTACGGAATACCGGATACCCGTAAGGAGACAATATCTGACTATATCATAAGGAGAGAAGATACAAAAAAGGCTTTTATTGTTACAAAGCAAGAGGCGGAGAGCTATAAGGATGAGAGCATAACCCTGAAAGATGGCAGCAGGGTGCGCCTCATAGGAGGCTCACCAAAGAAGGCTGATCTTACCTATGAGATAGTAAGACAAACGGAAAAAACTGCGCTTCTTAGCATTCATTTAGGAAGCGGCAGATTTCATCAGATCAGGGCGCAGATGGCGTTTAGAGGGTTTCCGATCGTCGCAGACAACGACTATGGCTCGAGGGAGAGTCTTGAGTATGCAAGGAGCCTTATGGTAAAAGATATCTGCCTTGCCGCTTACAGATATGAGATAATACATCCTGTGACAGGGCGAAGTATGAGTTTTCAAATAAAACCTGAGAACAGTGCGATACGCATGCTTCTTGACGTCTAAGCATCAGAAAATAAAAAATGAGGGAGATGACAGCTAAAAGCGGTTATCTCCCTCTTAAAATCTAGGCCAGATCCGGAACCGGAATTGAGTCATCCAGTTCGTGGAAGAAGGTTCTTGTCCTCACGATGCCTGCGAGTGCATCCTTGTACTCATACAAAAACCTCTCATTAATATTCTCCTCGCCGTACATAAGTACTCTTCCCGCGTATGCATTAAGGACTGAGACATAGTGCTTGTCCTGATTAAAGATGTTGAATATCTCATCCTTTCTTCTGCGGGGGTGCCGGCTGGCAAACTTTCTGATATCGATCTGAAGATCGACTGCAAGCAGAGTTTCTCTTGACCTCACCCCGTGAAGAAGTTCTTCGTATTGTGCTTCGTCTATCTTCCTGAAGCGATCTGTAAATTCGAGACAGCAGGCATTATCCGGCAGGTGTAGCCGCACTCTGTCAGGACCAATAACATCCTCTATCTCGGCAACGACAGCTGGTGAGAGCGGCTTGTCGTTGTAGTCCAAAATTATAACTTTATCCCCTTTTTTATACATAAGACACCTCCTTCGTTCAGTATAACATATTCTATAGAAACCCGCAGCAGCAGTTGCTTTCAGCCAGGCTGCTTATTCATGCTCTTAGGCAGATGTTTTGGAAGAGTAACAACAAAGCGTATGAGTTTGTCCCCATCCCGTACGGCCTCAATGCTTCCTCCGTGAGATACAGCTATTGCCCTTGCTACAGACAGACCTATGCCATATCCGCCGCTCTCCCTGCTTCTTGATGAGTCCGCTCTGTAGAACCTGTCAAAGAGCTTGTCGAGATTGCCCTGAGGTATCTGGTCACAGGTGTTTGAAACCTCAAGGAATATGTTTTTTCCTTTTGAGAGAACAACAGAAACACTCCCGTTTTCAGAGGAATACTTCATTGCGTTATCAAGCAGCAGAGACGTAAGCTGGTTGATGGCATTTTTATCACCCGTAATGTGAATACCGCTTTCAATGTTCATCTGATAATTTTTGTTCTTTGTCTCGGCGAGTGCCTCAAACGATTTTGCGGCTTCCTCTACGACGCTGCTCATGTCGATATCGGAAAAGACTACCTGCATGATATCTTCATCCATTCTCGAAAGGGTCAGAAGATTTTTGACAAGATCATTCATGCGTTTTATCTGATTCCTTATGGATGTTGTCCATTCACTCTTTCCCGACTCAATCTCCAGGACATCTACATTCGCGGATATTACAGCGAGGGGGGTCTTTAGCTCGTGCCCGGCGTCGGTTATAAATCTCTTCTGCTTTTCAAGGGATTCGACGACAGGAGCTACTGCCCTTCCTGAGAAAAGAAATACCAGAAAGAACATGGCAAGAAGAGTACAAAGTCCGACTAGCAGAGACTGACCCAGAAGCGCGAATGCATTGAGAATACTGACACTGAGGTCTGCAAAAATGATCAGCCTGGTTCCGTCCTCTTTTGAAGAAACGTTGTAACGGTAGGTGTGGTAAAAACCCTTATCTTTATTGATCGAAGCAACTGTAAGCGCATATTCGCCGGCATCTTCCTCTGTCACGGTTGCGATGTGGTGAAGGTCGGTTTCGGTCACTTCTCCGGTGTCTGAGAGTCTTACAAAGAAGTATCTTGTCTGATAAGGCATTTCCGCTGAGCGTATATTCGTAAGCCTACCATACTGGAAAGGGTCTTTCCTTTCGGGAGAATCTTTTTTAAAAGAAGCATTCTGCGGATTGCCCGGACCCTTCATCTGGGGGAAATATCCGTCGTTTTCGGAAAGCATATGTAAAAGATCGTCAGTCTGTGATATCATGCGCGTCACATTGATAATATTGATGACAGCGATCATCGCGACAAGAATGACAAGGAGGGATAGCATAGCGGTTACGACAAATTTTTTGCGAAGTTTGTTTACCATTTCATGCCCTTTCTCAGGATTTAACTGAAATAGAATATCCGACGCCCCTCGATGCCCTGATCTCGCAGGTGGCATCAAGCGAGGCAAGCTTTTTGCGAAGATTTGAAATATAGACCCAGACAACATTGACATCTGCCTCTGCGTCTGCCCATATGTGATCCATGAAGGTGTCGACAGAGATGATCCTGCCGGGGCTTGTCATCAGCATTTCCATCATCTGGAACTCGCGTCCGGAGAGATGGATATGCTCATGCCCTTTGGTATAGATTTCATATCCGGATCTGTCGAGGGTCAGATTGCCGCAGCTAAGATTTGCAGGGGAAAAGTCCTCCTTGCGCCTTAGCATTGCGCGGACTCTTGCCAGAAGTTCCCCCATATCAAAGGGCTTGGGAATATAATCATCAGCCCCGAGATCGAGCCCGCGGATCCTGTCATCGACCTCTGTTTTGGCTGTCAGAAACAGGACAGGAGTTGATATTCCTTTTTCCCTGATCCTGGTAAGAACCTCGGTACCGTCCATCCCGGGCATCATTATATCGAGGATGATTCCGTCGTAGTCGCCTGCTAGAGCATAGTCAAGGGCGTCCCTGCCGTTGTATACGGCATCGACGGTGTAGTTGCTGTGCTTTAAAATTGCAACGAGAGCATTTGAGAGCTCTTTTTCATCATCTGCTACTAGAAGTTTCATGGTTTACCGCCTTTTTTTACAATAATTTTATCATAAGGACTATAATATATTCATGAAAAGTTTGAGAAAAAAAACACTGTTCATTACAGTTTTAATTTTGTGCGTAATCTTTAATATACTGGCGTGGATGAGCCGGTCGTTTGCGGACTTTTTTACCGATAACATTTTTACCGTAATAACTAAGCCTTACGGGAGACTGACAAGTCTCGTGAAATTCTCGGTCGGAGAGATCATGCTTATAGTCCTTGTTCTGATCGCTATATGCATCGTTTTCTGTCTGGCGGCAAAACTGTTTTTTATTTTCAGAAAGCGCATGGCTCCTTCGTGGCTCAAAGCCCTTGAAGGGATCCTTTTAAAAGTTCTTCCGCCGCTGTTTCTTACGGTCTGCGTTATTATGTCCATGAACTGTTTTGTCCTCTATCACTGCACTCCCATAAAGGCGGGAGAGGTGTCCAAGGGAAGTTATAATATAGGTGAGCTGGCAATACTAAGGGACTATATAGTTAATAAGTGCAATGAACTGTCACTTGAAGTCCCACGCGATGAAGAGGGATGCGTTATCTTTGAAGGCGATATGGCAGAGACTGCAAAGGAGGCTGTCAGGGGGCTTTCGGGGGAGTACAAAAGGTTTGACGGCTACTTTGTCACGCCAAAGGTTTTGACATTCTCCGGTTTTATGAGCCAGCAGTATATGCAGGGGTATTATTTTCCTTTTTCGATGGAGGCCAATATAAACGGTGAGATGTATATAATGAACAAGCCCTTTACCATGTGCCATGAACTATGCCATACGGCAGGATATATTTATGAGGATGAGGCGAACTTTCTGGGCTTTTTATCCTGTATAAAATCTGACAACATGATATTCAATTACAGCGGCTATCTGGGGGTTCTTGCCTATGTGAACAACGACTTTTACAGATCCGTTGACAGGGAAGAATACAGGAAACATGTGGCAATCTCCGAAGAGGTCAAATTCGACAGCCAGTTCCTTACCGATAAGGCCTGGGATGAGGTGGAAAAGCGCGCTATATTTGATACGGAGACGGTCAGGAAGGCAGCAGACACCTTTATAGATACAAACCTTAAAGTGAACGGCGTATCAGCCGGAAAGGCAAGCTACAGCCATGTTGTAGGTCTTTTACTGGACTACTACAACAATAATCCGTATAATTGAAATCAGTCCGACCGGTATTAAAGGAGAGTCCAATGACAATTAAGAAGATCACAAAAGCCGCATCTGCGATGATAATATGTATGTTCCTGATTGCTTGCAGCGCATCCCAGGAGAAGATCGATGAGGCTGCGCAGGCTGTCGAAACAATGAAACAGGCAAGACAGGCGGCTGAGGAAACTTATCTTGATATTACTGATGATTCCAGGAAAAATGAGATAAATATCCTTGCAAATGAGGCGAAGGAGCTTGAGTCGACAGATATAAGCAAACTCGGCGCGAATAAGATCGATAGCTTTATAACCAAGGTATCAGAGCTTACAAGCAGCTATCAGTCCATGGAGAGTGATTTTTCAGCCATACTTGAGCTGGAGACACTAGAGAGAGAGGACAGAAAGAAGAAAACGACCTACAATGTCTATGTAGCCAACAGGACAGGAATGAATTTTTCACGAGTAGTATTTCATGACGTAAAAAAGGAGATGAGCGGTGATAATCTTGTCGGAAAAGACGCAGTTCTTCCCGATGGCTATACACTGATGGGCAGCTGGATTGATATTTATACAGACAGTGATGAGTGGGTCTTCATTTGTGAAAATGAACAGGATGAAGAGCTGTATTACTTCAGGTGCGAAGATCTGAAAGGCAGGAATCTTGAGGGGAAGACCCTTGTTCTTAAGTCAGACCCTGACAGCGGGGACAGGATAGCAACTATTTCAGAGTGACGTCCTTGCAGTTTTTGCAATACCCGTATATCTCAAGCTGGTGTCCTGTGATCGTAAAGTCGGGAAGTGAGTCTTTTACCTCATGGGCGATCTCGTGCAGAGGGCATGTACTTATTGGAAATTTAGTGTGGCATACAAGGCAAACCGCATAGTGTCTGTGGTTTGCCTGTTTTAGTTCATAAATGTTGTTATCCTCTGTGGAGAGGACGGACTTTGTTACGATCCCGGCCTTTTCAAATGCAAGGAGGTTGCGGTAAACAGTGGAAAAGGCGTACATGTCTCTTGAAGAATCTGATGCGCTGTTAAGCGCAGCGAATATCTCGGCAGCTGAAAGAGGCTCTTTTGCCTCAAAGAGTATTCTGTAAATATCAATTCTCTGGCGGGTTTTTTTAAAGCCGTCCGGCCAGTTTTTGTCTATTATTTCATCAAAAGAATGGGTATGTATCTTAGTACTCATGTCATGTCTCCGTGCATATTATATGCCGATCTTCAGAATATCTATCAAAAGTCCGGAAAGTGTACCGATAAGGAACAGCATAATGGCTATGTTGATGCTCTCCTTTTTTTCCCGGTTGACCCTGAAAAGGACAAGAAGACCTATGCCTGCGCCTACTAAAAGTCCGGACATCATTGTGCCAAGGGTTATCATGTGATCAAGGTAGAGCTCTGTTATTATTACCGAAGCCGCGCAGTTGGGTATGAGACCGACAAGACCTGCAAGAAGGTGACTTATTATAGGATTGGTCTTAAGCAGCTCTTCCAGATTTGCTTTTCCGATGATCTCGATGGCAGCTCCCAGCAGCAGTGAGAGTACAAGAACAAAGAAAAAGATATGAAGAGTGTGGACAAGTGCTGACCTTGCTATTGATAAAAATCCTCCGTCTTCATCGTCATCGCAGTGACAGTGCTCCTTTTCGCAAAGTTCATCGATCCTCACAGGGTCGTTTGGCGATTTACCGCGAAGTCTGTGGTGATAATGAACAACACCGTCAATGATAAAGCCTGCAGTGATACCTATAACGGCCTTGATGATGAGAATTTTTATCATTGTAGGAAAAGGAACTCTCTCTGATATAAAAAGTGGTATCATCTCATCTGACGTGGAAAGATAGATGGCAATAAGGGTTCCAAGAGTGATGACCCTTCCGGCGTACAGGTTTGAAGCGGCAGCAGAAAACCCACACTGAGGAACGATACCAAGAAGTCCTCCCCACAGCGGTCCAAAGTACTCCGTCTTTTCAACTATACCGGCAGAAAAATCCTCCGCCTTGTGCTCTAGGTATTCCATGATAAGATATGTGACAAACAAAAATGGAAGTATCTTGAGAGAGTCTATGAGTGCATCTAAGAATATTTCGATGAGTAATTCCATGTGGCCTCCTTTTGCAAATGCAAATCATTTGCATTTAAAAAATCTGCAAAAAAATGAGCAACGACTCTTTTCATCGCTGCTCTAAGCGGGTGATGGGAATCGAACCCACGTGTCCAGCTTGGAAGGCTGGTGTTCTACCATTGAACTACACCCGCAATGTGTTGACAAGAATGTATTCTACTTAATTTTCTATGGTATGTCAAGCATTTTTATGGTAAACTTTTTGATGATTGTCTTAAGCTATGTTTTAGAAAGGAAAAAACTATGTCAGATATGTCTTTATTACAGGTAAAGGACCTGTCAGTTTCCATTGATAATGAACTGCCGATCCTTCATGGTATTAACCTGGATATAAAGCCGGGAGAGACCCATGTTCTCATGGGACCAAACGGAGCCGGCAAATCAACACTTGGATTTACTCTTATGGGTAATCCTCATTACTGCGTGACTGAGGGAAATATTATATTCGAGGGTGAGGATATTACTTCTTTGTCCGCTGATAAGAGAGCCCGGGCAGGAATGTTTCTCTCATTCCAGAACCCTTATGAGGTTCCCGGTATTTCCTTGAGCAGCTTTATCAGAAACGCCTATCATGCTCAGACAGGGGCACCTGTTAAGCTTCTGGCATTCCAGAAGTCACTTAAGGCTGCAATGGAGATCCTGTCCATGGATGAGTCCTATGCAGACAGGGATCTGAATGTGGGATTCTCCGGAGGAGAAAAAAAGAAGGCAGAGATCCTGCAGCTGCTTATGTTAAAACCCAAGTTCGCAATTCTTGATGAAACGGACTCCGGTCTTGATGTTGATGCTGTCCGCACAGTATCAAAAGGTATTGAGGAGTATCAGAAAAAGAAAGACGGAGCCCTTCTTATCATAACTCACAGCACCAAGATCCTTGAGTCACTTCATGTTGATTATACCCATGTGCTTGTAAAGGGAAGCATTGTCCACACCGGAGACGGCACACTGGTTGATGAGATTAATGCAAACGGCTTCGAGAGGTTTGTCAAAGAGGACTGATATGAGTGAAAATAAGCAGATTGTGGCCGATATCGACCGCAGTTTATACGATTTTAAAGATGTAGAAAGTGAGAGCGACTTCTACAGGATGCAGGAGGGTCTTACTGAGGAGACCGTTTTAAAGGTCTCTGAAGAGAAAAATGACCCCGAGTGGATGAGGCAGTTCAGATTAAAGTGCCTTAAACTCTACAACGAGATTGATATTCCAGACTGGGGCCCAAGCATAGACGGACTTGATATGGACAAGATATCGTCCTATGTAAGACATAAGTCTGACATGAAGGGCAGGTGGGAGGATGTCCCTGAGGATATCAAGAATACTTTTGAGAGGCTCGGCATCCCGCAGGCTGAGAGGGAGTCTCTTGCAGGAGTAGGAGCGCAGTACGATTCAGAGCTTGTATATCACAACGTCAAGGACGAGGTGGCTGCCCAGGGAGTCATCTATACAGACCTTGAGAGCGCTATGTGGGGCGAGTACGGCGATATGATCAAGGAACATTTCATGAAGCTTGTTCCGCCAACCGACCACAAGTTTGCGGCCCTTCACGGCGCTGTATGGTCAGGCGGATCATTTGTGTATGTTCCGAAGGGTGTCAAGGTTGAGATCCCGCTTCAGTCATACTTCAGGCTAAATGCCGCAGGAGCGGGTCAGTTCGAGCATACTCTTATTATAGTTGATGAGGGGGCAGACCTCCATTTCATAGAAGGGTGCTCCGCTCCAAAGTACAATGTGGCCAATCTTCATGCGGGCTGCGTTGAGCTTTTTGTCGGTAAGAACGCAAGGCTTCGGTATTCGACCATAGAGAACTGGTCCAAAAATATGTATAATCTCAATACCAAGAGAGCCATAGTTGAGGAAAACGGTATCATGGAGTGGGTATCGGGATCATTTGGATCGCACACTTCCTATCTCTATCCCATGACCATCTTAAAGGGCGACAACTCCAAGATGGAGTTTACCGGCATAACCTTTGCAGGTAAGGGCCAGAATCTTGACACAGGAGCCAAGGTGGTTCATCAGGGAAAGGCAACGAGCTCTGTCATAAATACCAAGTCGATCTCCAAGGACGGAGGAATCGGTACCTACAGGAGCAGTGTCATTATCCAGAACAGCGCAAAGAGAGCTAAGGCTTCAGTGTCCTGTGACTCACTTATGCTGGATTCCATTTCAAGGGCTGACACTATACCGGGCATGGACATAAGAACGGATGACGCTGATGTGGGACATGAGGCCAAGATAGGCAGGATCAGTGATGAGGCGATCTTCTATCTGATGTCCAGGGGCATTAGCGAAGAGGATGCCAAGGCAATGATAGTGAGCGGATTTGCCAATCCTGTATCAAAAGAGCTTCCTCTTGAATATGCAGTTGAGATGAACAACCTTATCAAGCTCGAAATGAGCGGTAACGGCTGATAAAGGAGTGCAGATGAATAGGGACATTAATATGAAGGTGAACGTACTGCCTGTTCTCACATACAATTTTTTGCATGTAAATGACAGCACCCTTCAGATAAAAGATATGGAAATACAGACAGACGGAGCCCCGAAACCGTCTGATATCCCTGCCGGAGTAACACTTACAGGAGAAGTTCCTTTTAGTGAAGCAGGGCAGGTTTTCAGAGCCAATAAGGAGAGGATACTTGTTGCAAAAGAGAATTTTGCCGGACCAAACGGCGATACCTCGGAGCGTGACAAGGATCAGGCTATACGGACAGGCATGGGGGCCGATGTAGACAATCTCATGACAAACATGGGAGTAAAGAGCGATGTCTACACTATAGATGAGGGCGTAAGACTGACAAGCCCCATAATCCTTCGCTATGATATGCAAAACGGTCAGGGAAGTCTCTCAAGCCAGGTGATCCACGCCGGGAAAAATTCTGAGGCAACTTTTATCATGGTATATGATTCGGACAAAGATGCTGCAGGATTTCACGGGGTAAGCACAAGGATCCTGGCAGAAGACGGAGCAAAAATAAAGCTTGTCAAGGCACAGACTCTCGGCAAGGAGTTCATCCACTTTGATGATATAGGCGGAGCCTTAATGAAGGGGGCCGAGATCAGCCTGGTAACTCTGGAACTCGGAGGAAGCAGGGTATACAGCAGCTCCTATATGTATCTCTCCGATAAGGAGGCATCCTATAACAGCAATATGGGGTATCTTTGCAGGGATGACCACAGCCTTGATATAAACTATGTGGCTGATCAGAGAGGCAAAAAGACAAACGCCGCAATGCAGTTCAAGGGCGTACTTATGGGTACTGCAAATAAGACCTTCAGAGGAACGCTTGATTTTAAGACCGGAAGCTCGGGATCGGTTGGAGATGAGCAGGAGGATGCGCTTCTTTTAAGCCCCGATGTCATAAACCGGACAATGCCTGTTATCCTGTGTCAGGAGGAGGACGTGGAAGGAAGGCACGGAGCTACTATAGGACAGCTCTCGGACGACCTGCTGTTTTATATGCAGTGCAGGGGAATAGACGAGGTCGAGGCCAAGAGGATAATGATAAGGGCAAGGCTCGAGAGCGTGTCAAGGCTGATTCCCGACCCGGAGATCATGCAGAAGGTGCAGTATTATATAGAGAGTATTGTTTGAGAGGATTACCTATGAGCAGTATCACCGATTTCCGCAGGGACTTTGATATCTTTGGTTCCGGCGAATATGTATATTTTGACAATGCGGCAACAAGCCAGAGACCGAGACAGGTGCTGGATGCTGTGTCGAATTTTTACAAAACTACAAACGCAAACCCCCTGAGGGGACTTTACGACTGGAGCATGGATGCTACCAAAGAGTATGAGGATGCAAGAAAGACTGTGGCGGATTTTGTGGGCGCAGTTTCATCAGAAGAGATCATCTTCACACGAAATACCACAGAATCCATCAACCTGGTGGCCTACAGCTACGGTCTTGACAATGTATCAAAGGGCGATGAGATAGTCATCTCTGTCATGGAACATCACAGCAACATCCTTCCCTGGCAGATGGTAGCCAGGAAAAATGGTGCTAAGCTCGTATACTTAGAACCGGATGATGAGGGCGTTATCTCCAGGCAGGAATACGAATCAAAGATAACAGACAGGACTAAGATCGTTGCGATCGGTCACGTTTCCAATGTGATGGGAATCACAAATCCCGTTAAGGAGATCACCTCGTATGCGCATTCAAAGGGAGCTGTAGTCGTTGTGGACGGCGCCCAGTCAGCTCCGCATATGAAGGTGGACGTCACGGATATAGGTTGTGATTTCTTTGCATTTTCTGGGCACAAGATGATGGCGCCAATGGGTATAGGAGCTCTGTACGGCAGGAAAGAGCTTCTTGAAAACATGTCCCCGTTCCTGACAGGCGGTGAGATGATAGAGTATGTCACAAGGCAGGATGCGACTTATGCCGAACTTCCGCACAAATTTGAGGCCGGGACCGTAAATGCCGGAGATGCTGTGGGGCTTGCCGAAGCTATCAGATATATTGAAAAGGTTGGGTTTGACAGGATCGAGGAGCAGGAGAAGAAGCTTACAGCTCTTTTGATGGACGGCCTTTCAAAAATGCCTTACATCAAAGTTTACGGATCAAAGGATCCTACCAAGCACTGCGGGATCGTGACCTTTACAATGGAGGGAGTTCATCCCCACGACATGGCGTCAGTCCTCAACGATGACAAGATCTGTATAAGGGCAGGTCATCACTGCGCACAGCCTCTGATGCAGTTTATAGGGGCGGGATCGACAGCCAGAGCAAGTGTTTACTTTTATAACACCGAGGAGGAAGTTGAGCGCTTCCTCGACAGATTATCAAGTGTCAGGGAGGTTATGGGATATGGAGCTTAAGCAGCTTTACAGAGAAATAGTCAACGAACACAATCTTCATCCGGTCCACAAAAAGAGCATTGAAAACCCTGATCTTGTCATGAGAGGTGTAAATCCAAGCTGCGGCGACGATATTACCCTGAGCCTTAAGATAACTGACGGGGTGATAAGCGATGCGGGCTACGAGGGATCCGGCTGTGCTATCTCACAGGCCTCGGTTGACATGATGGTTGATCAGATCATAGGCAGGAGCAAAGAAGAGGCCATTAAGCTAGCGGGAACATTTATGGGAATGATCAAGGGTGAGATCACAGATGAGGAGAGCATAGAGGCTCTTGATGAAGCGGCTGCCCTTCAGGATGTGGCACATATGCCTGCAAGGGTGAAGTGTGCTGTCCTTGGCTGGCACACCATGCAGGAGATGCTCGAGCACCCCGAGAAGGCTCAGAAGAACTGATGTTTTGAGCATACCGATAAATAGAGATACGGAGTTTTGTGAATCTGCAGATTTAAATGCAGATTCTCAAAGCTCTTTTTTTTACATTGGCAAAATTAATATTCTTGTCTTATTTTAATGTCTTTGATATACTTTTTCATGAAGTTACCACTTTAAACTGTAAAAGGAGGAAATGTATGAAAAAGAAAGTAGTTAGTATTCTGACTGCTGCAGTTATGATGACTGCAATGGTAACAGGGTGCGGTAGTTCAGGTGGGGCAACCATAGAGACAGTTGAAGAGACCACCGAGGCTGCTCCTGCTGAGACTGCAGAGGCACCTCAGGAGAGCGAGACTGCAGAAGAAGCTCCTGCAGAGGGCGCAGAAGAGGCAACAGAGGCCGGCGGCGATTATCACATCGGTATCGTAACAGGTTCTGTATCACAGTCAGAGGATGACAGGCGTGGCGCCGAGGCTTTCCAGGCAAAGTATGGTGAGGACAGGGTAATCCTTGCAACATATCCTGACAACTTCACAGAGGAGCTGGAGACAACAATCCAGACAATCGTCAATCTTTCAGATGATGCCGACATGAAGGCAATCATCGTCAACCAGGCTATTCCCGGAACAACAGAGGCGTTCCGCCAGATCAAGGAGAGAAGACCTGACATCATCTGTATCGCAGGTGAGTCTCACGAGGATCTTCCTGAGATCGGAAGCGCTGCAGACCTTGTCTGCAACAACGACTTCGTTGCACGTGGATATCTTATCATCCGTACAGCTCACGAGCTCGGATGCGATACCTTTGTACATATCTCATTCCCTCGTCACCTCTCATATGAGACAATGAGCCGCCGTGTAGCTATCATGAAGGCTGCATGTGAGGAGTTTGGAATGGAGTTCGTTATGGAATCCGCTCCCGATCCTACAACAGACGTAGGTGTTCCGGGTGCTCAGGCTTATATCGCAGAGCATGTTCCGGAGTGGGTTGAGAAGTACGGCCAGAATTCAGCTTACTTCTGCACAAATGATGCTCACACAGAGCCGCTTCTTCGCGGACTTATTGAGAATGGCGGATACTTCATCGAGGCAGATCTTCCTTCACCTCTTATGGGATATCCCGGAGCACTCGGACTTGACCTCACAGAGGAAGCCGGAGACTTCAGTAAGATCCTTGCAAAGGTTGAGAGCGCTATAGTAGAAAAAGGCGGCGCAGGCAGATTCGGAACATGGGCTTACTCATACGGTTACACAGTATCAGCAGGACTTGCACAGCACGCTATGAACGTTATCGATGGCAAGAGCGAGCTCACAGATATCGATGATATCTCAGCTGCATACGAAGTATTTTCACCAGGCGCTGAGTGGAACGGTTCAAACTACACTAACGCAGACACAGGTGTTAAGGCAGACAATACCTTCCTTATCTACCAGGATACATACATTATGGGAGATCCCGGACACTACATGGGATCAACACAGATCGAAGTACCGGAGAAATACTTCACTACAAAATAATGTGACTTAATCCGTGGGGAGATGGTTCATCTCCCCACTTTTTAGAGAAAGGCTTTATAAAATGGAAAACGCACCTCTATTAGAGATGAGAAACATAAAGAAGGACTTTTTTGGAAATCAGGTCCTTACAGATATAAATCTTACTCTTAAACCGGGTGAGGTTGTTGGACTTGTGGGGGAAAACGGCGCAGGTAAGTCTACACTGATGAAGATCCTGTTTGGTGCTGATGTGATCAGGGAAACAGGGGGTTATGGCGGAGATATTCTTATCAATGGGCAGAAGGTGAACTTTCAGTCTCCTTTTGATGCAATTGCAGCAGGTATTGGAATGGTGCACCAGGAATTTTCACTGATTCCGGGGTTTACGGCAACAGAGAATATTCTACTGAACAGAGAAGATAAAAAAAGAAGTGTTCTTTCATATCTGTTCAGCGACAGATTAGATACTCTGGATCGCAAAAAGATGAATGAAAACGCCGCAGAAGCCATTAAGAAGATGGGCGTTAATATAGACCAGGACATGAAGATAAACAGTATGCCGGTGGGACACAGGCAGTTTACCGAGATAGCGAGGGAACTTTCCAAGGAGCAGCTAAAGCTTCTGATCCTCGATGAACCTACCGCAGTACTTACCGAGAAAGAGGCGGAGGCACTCCTTGAGTCGATAAGAGGAATGTCGAAGCGCGGCATCGCCGTTATATTTATAACACACAGGCTAAATGAGATCCTTGCCGTGTGCGACAAGGTTGTCACAATGAGAGACGGCTATGTGGTTAATGAGAGCCCTGCAGGTGAGACCAACGTTAAAGAGATCACGCAGTGGATGGTTGGAAAATCGATCGGCGACGACGTATCTTCACAGGCAAGAGAAGAAAAAGACTTAAACAGAAAGACCATCCTTTCTGTCAAAAAGCTCTGGGTAGATATGCCCGGTGAAACGGTAAGAAATGTAGACCTTGATGTACAGGAAGGAGAGATCCTTGGGATCGGAGGACTTGCAGGTCAGGGCAAGCTCGGTATTCCAAACGGTATCATGGGTCTTTATCAGGCAGGTGGAGAAGTAACCTTTGCCGGGGAGAGCATACCGCTCAACAGTCCAAGGAAATGCCTTGATTCAAGCTTTGCGTTTGTATCAGAGGACAGGCGTGGAGTTGGTCTTCTTCTCGATGAGTCCCTTGAGTGGAATATCTCTTTTCCCGCAATGCAGATACAGAACAAGTACCTGAAGAACTACCTGGGTGGTATTATCAAGTGGCGTGATGAAGCTGCCATCAAGGAGGTAACCGACAAGTATATCGATGAACTCAAGATAAAGTGCCAGAGTTCCAAGCAAAAGGCTAAGGAGCTCTCCGGAGGTAACCAGCAGAAAGTATGCCTTGCCAAGGCTTTTGCCCTGGAGCCCAGGCTTCTTTTTGTAAGTGAGCCGACAAGAGGAATCGACGTCGGTGCCAAGGCACTGGTGCTGGATGCGCTTAAGAAATTTAACAGAGAGAAAAAGGTTACCATTGTTATGGTCTCTTCGGAGCTTGAAGAACTCAGGCAGACCTGTGACCGGATAGCCATTGTTTCGGGCGGCAAAGTTGCCGGGATACTTCCGGCAGGTGAGGACCGTGAGAAATTTGGTGAACTTATGCTAAAGAACTGCTGATAAATGCAGCTATAAGGAGTAGAAAGATGAGTGAAAAAACTCAGGAAAATTCACTAAAAGGGCGGATCCAGGGATTTGTTAAAACCTTTGGGCTTCCAAGGCTCATCATCACGGGATTTCTTATCCTGCTGCTGATCGTAGCCCCCTTTGTCGGAGCAGATCTTCCGACTCAGATATCCAATATAATAAACCGCTTCAGCTGGAATGGAATTCTGGTGCTTGCAATGGTGCCGATGGTTCATTCGGGATGCGGACTTAACTTTGGTCTCCCGCTGGGTATCATCTCAGGACTTTTGGGAGCGACTATGTCAATTGAGTTTGGCTTTACCGGTTCGATGTCATTTTTCATGGCAGCGCTTTTGGCAACACCGTTTGCGCTTGTCTTCGGAAGTGTATACGGATGGCTCCTCAACAAGATCAAGGGCGGTGAGATGATGATAGCTACCTATGTAGGCTTCTCATCCGTATCGCTTATGTGTATGATGTGGCTTCTTCTTCCTTACCACAGCCCGAACATGGTCTGGGGTATGGCCGGAAAGGGACTTCGTACCACTATTTCGCTTGAGGGTTACTATACTCAGGCGCTTGCCAACATCCTGCAGATCAATATCGGCAATCTATCGATCCCTACGGGAGCAATCCTTTTCTTTGCCATTCTTGCATTTGCTATGTGGGCATTCCTTCACACCAAGACAGGAACTGCCATGACGGCAGTAGGATCCAATCCCGATTTCGCAAGGTCTGCGGGCATAAACGTCGACAGGATACGCCTTATTTCGGTTGTAATGTCAACCTGGCTTGCTGCCATAGGAATACTTGTATATGAGCAGGGATTTGGATTCATCCAGCTTTATATGGCACCGTTTTACATGGCGCTTCCGGCTGTATCTGCCATACTGATCGGCGGAGCAACAGTAAATAAAGCGACCATTACAAATGTTATCGTTGGAACTATTCTTTTCCAGGGTATCGTAACTATGACACCTACTGTTATGAACAACATGATACATCTGGATATGAGTGAAGTTATCAGGATAATCGTTTCAAATGGTATGATCCTGTATGCTCTTACCAGAAAAACGGAGGGAACGAAATGAATAAGAATAATATCTCAGATCTTATGCGAAGATTCTCGGTTCCTCTTATGTTTGTGCTCATCTGTGCGGTATGCGCACCGGTATCGGGACTTTCGCCGAGTTATCTCGCCAATGAAATCGTCACAAGAATGGGAAGAAATGCCTTCCTTATACTCAGCCTTCTGATCCCGATCATGGCCGGTATGGGTCTTAACTTCAGTATGACTCTTGGTGCCATGGCAGGTGAGATCGGACTTATACTTGTCTGCGACTGGCAGATCGTAGGGATCCCCGGAATGATCCTTGCCATGATAATCTCAGTTCCGATCTCTGCTCTTCTTGGACTGTTCTGCGGAAAAGTCCTCAACATGGCAAAAGGACGTGAAATGATAACAAGCTATATCATCAGCTTTTTCATAAACGGTATCTATCAGCTGGTGGTTCTGTATATGATGGGACCCATCATCCCGATAAAGCACACATCGATCAAGCTGCCAAGGGGCTACGGTATCAGGAATACGGTATCGCTCCTTTCCATGAGACAGAAGCTTGACAACCTGATCCCGCTCACCATTGCCGGGATAAAGATACCGGTAGCCACATTTATTGTGGTATTCTTCCTCTGTCTTGTCATTGTGTGGTTCAGAAAGACCAAGCTGGGCCAGGATATGCGAGCTGTCGGCCAGGATATGGAAGTGGCAAGGGACGCAGGAATAGATGTTGAGCGCACAAGGATTATCTCCATGGTACTCTCAACAGTATTTGCAGGAATCGGTATGATCATATACCTTCAGAACATGGGAAACATTGCAACATACAGCTCACACTCACAGATCGGTATGTTCTGTATCGCAGCTCTTCTTGTGGGTGGTGCCTCAGTTGACAAGGCATCTATCGGAAATGTGTTCCTTGGAATAATTCTTTTCCACACTATGTTCATTGTGGCGCCCAAGGCAGGAACCGTAATAACAGGCGACTCAATGATAGGTGAGTACTTCCGAGTATTTGTATCCTATGCGGTTATCACTGTTGCGCTCATAATGTATGAGACCAACAAGAGAAGGGATAAGAGCAAGGCTGGCAAGCAGCTTGCGCTGGAACAGGAGGCTGCCAATGAATAAGACAGACAAAAAGATTTGGATCTACAGAGGCCTTGCCCTTATTGTTGTGATAGGTATCGCTGCGGCAATGTTTGTTATAGGAAGAGGACATACGATCTACTTTGACAACAAATCCGCAGAGGTTGGCGGCACGACCATAGATGCGCCTTATAGCATCGAAGTATATGTTAAGGGAGAAAAGGCGGCTAAGCTGAAATCCGGAGAGCGTGGAATGGCTGATACAATGGGACAGACCTTTGATATGCAGCTTGTTGTGACCAAGGAAAAGGGCGGTACCTCGAGCAGAGTAAACGTATCCCTTCCGATTCCCTATAACATGGACGGCGTGATACTAAATCTCCCCGTTTTGCTGGCAGGGAAGGGCCCCGAGGACTATCTGACAGAGTTTATTCCTACACCCTCTGCAGAGGAAGAGGCCGATGAAGAAGTTGTGACCGATGAGACCGGAGATCTTATGGATTTCGGTGATGAGTGATTTGGTCGCTTAATAAATAAAAGCCTGCCTCCCGGCTTTCATACCGGGAGACAGGCTTTTTTCTGCTTTCACATCATTTCCAGTTTCCGCTTCCCCATATCATGTCGCAGAGCATAGCGCAGTAGGCTTTTGAAAAAGAGGGATCCTGTCTGGTTATCTCATTTAAAGCGCCCATTTCATCGGTGTAAGAAGAAAGCGGATATACAGTTACCCCGCGAGGGCCTTTTTTTAAATGGCATACGACAGCTTCTATGCCGTGGGATGAGATATATGTTTCCCCGCTGTTATCTGTTCTGAGAGTAACTCTTGCCATGCCGCCAACCATGCGGTTTGCGCATCCTGCTCCTGTGCCGGAGGTCCAGTTTACGAAATTACCGAGTGAGTAGTAGGTGAGCATATCGCCGCCTCCGTGGTTGTTGGAGATACCGCCAGTGTCATCATTTTCAAAAACTACAGGCTCGATGACATGAGGATGGGTTCCAAGAACCAGATCGGCACCGTACTGCCTGAAAATATCATTCCAGTAGATCTGATTTTTATCCCGGCCAAGGCTATACTCTGTTCCCCAGTGGGGGCAGACGATGGTAAATTCTGCATTTTCTTCGGCAAATTTAAGATCTGAAATAATTTTTTTTTCATCCAGCATATCTACGGCATGGGGCATTCCTGCAGGCATTGATATGCCGTTTGTGCCATAAGTGTAATTGAGAATGGCAATCCTCTTATTTTTTACAGTGATGATATCTACATTCTGATAAGCAGCCTCATCCTCGTTTATTCCGAGAACATGAATTTCGGGATGGTTATCTTTCCAATAGTTATGCGTATTAATAAGTCCGTCTTTTCCTTTGTCGAGAGCATGGTTTGTTGCGTGGCACACGACATCAAAGCCTGCATTAACAAGAGCATCACCAATTTCTGTCGGGGCATTGAAGGCAGGGTAGCCGGATACGCCAAGCTCTTTTCCTCCTAAAATAACTTCCTGATTGACTATTGCTATGTCAGCGCCTTTTATCTCATCTTTCAGATTTTCAAAGATAAAGTCAAAATTGTAGCTGCCATCAGGATTTGCCGCAGCTTCCTCTATGGGAGTGTGAAGCAGTATATCTCCGACCATTACGATATTTATAGGATCGTCTCCAGGGACACTAAAGCCAGAAACTAAAACATAGCCAAATAGCATGGCCGTAGTAAAAACGAATTTCCTGAACATGAATGCAAAAATCCTTTCAAAGTCATGTGAATTATTTTTTTGACTTATATGAATGATAACATTTCCACGGTTTGTTGTATAATATTGTCAGTAGCATTTTTTTTAACAGATAAATTTGTAAAGGAGGAAATTGGATGAACTGTGAGATAAGAGGAGGAAATTTTCCGGTAGCAATATGCAGCATGAATGCGGGTGAATCGATCATGTGTGAGACCGGCGCAATGAGCTGGATGAACGGCGGGATCAGGATGGAGACAAATACAGGCGGTGGACTTGGGAAGATGCTTGGCAGAGCATTTTCAGGAGAGTCTCTGTTCATGAACCGCTATGTGGCTGACAGCGCCGGAATCCTGGCATTATCAGCAAATTCACCGGGAGAGATAAGAGAGATTGACATTACAGGTAACCCGATCGTTGTTCAGAAGGGGTCTTTTCTTGCAATGGACAGTGGAGTTAATCTTGATATTTTCTTCCAGAAAAAGGTGGGAACCGGCTTCTTTGGAGGAGAAGGCTTTATCATGAACAAGCTCTCCGGAAACGGAAAGGCTCTTATCGAGATTGACGGAGGAGCTGTAGAGTATGAGCTTGCCGCAGGCGAGAAGATGACTATTGATACCGGATATCTTGTAATGATGGATGATACATGTTCTATTGATATAGTAATGCTAAAGGGCGTAAGCAATATCCTCTTTGGAGGGGAAGGACTCTTCAACACAGTAGTGACAGGCCCGGGTCGCATAGTTCTTCAGACACAGCCGCTTACTCAGTTTGCTTCACGCATTGCGCAGATAGTGGTTAGTCTCAACAAAAAATAAATAAAGTGGGGACAGGGCGGAGTTTTTGGTGGAAAAGCCCCCCTAGATTCTTACAGCAAAAAAGCTGTCGCACAAATTTAGTGTGACAGCTTTTTGCAATAAAAAGAGCGATAGACGGGGCTCGAACCCGCGGTCTCCACCTTGGCAAGGTGGCGCTTTACCAACTAAGCTACTATCGCATATATGTAAAGTTGCTTTCGCAACAGCAACATAAATACTATACCAGAATGAATTCTTTGTCAATAGTTTTTCTACAACCAGCTATTTGGTAAAATCTTGATGAAACAATGACAGGAACGGATAATTGAATGATATGAAGGGTAAGAATTTAAACAGTGAAAACAGTCAGTACATAGTATTTGCGCTGACAATCATATCGGTCCTTGTCACACTCTTTGCGGGAGCATTTGTCTTTCGATTCTACAAACTGAGTGTAAATGGCAGTTCTGACAGCAGGGTATACGACAGGTACTACTGTCTGATCGCGGATAATTACAAGTCTGACTTCTGGCAGTCGGTGTATCAGGGAGCCCTGGAGACGGCAAAAGAAGAAAACGGTTATGTGGATATCCTTGGATCAAACCTTCCCGGGGAGTACACGACAGAGGAACTGATGCAGATCGCAATTGCGGCAAGACCTGACGGCATCATGATAGCTGCGGATGAGTCGGAGTCAATGACGGAGCTGATAAACAAGGCTGTTGCGGGAGGAATTCCTGTTGTGACGCTCTACGGTGACAACACCATGTCGAACAGACTAAGCTTTGTGGGAGTCGGCGGTTACAGCATTGGCAGGATGTACGGCAAACAGGTCATCAACGTCATCAGGGACAGGCGCAGGGAGGACTTTATCGAGGCCGAGACCTTCGAGGAGAGATCTCAGGTGAAAGTTGTCGTGGTGGCGAGTTCGGATACCAAGGACACAGGACAGAACATAATTATTCCTGCGATGCAGGATGCGATAATGGAAGAAAATGCAACGGATTCGGAGTTTTCAATATCTGTCATGACAGTGGACAACTCAAATCCTTTTTCCGTTGAAGAGTCTATCAGGGATATCTTCATGAATGAAGAGATACCGGATGTCATCGTATGTCTCAATGAGCTTAGTACGGTCTGCGCATATCAGGCAGTGGTAGACTTTAACCGGGTGGGACAGGTCAATATTCTCGGGTATTATGATTCAAAGGACATCCTGACAGCCATAGACAGAGGCGGAATTTACGCAACCATATCCATAGATGCCCATCAGCTCGGGGAGTACAGCATCAAGGCCCTGTCTGACTATTTCAACCTTGGAAATACAAGTGAGTACTATCTTGCTGATGTAACGCTCATCAATAAGAACAATGTGGAAGAATTCCTTGTCGGGGAGGAAGAAGATGGCGAATAGATTTTTTGACAAACCTCTCCAGTTCAAGATAATCGTGATATGTGCAGTTACCAACGTGATCATTTTCGTGGTCAATCTGTTCCTTATCCTGGGCATCAACAACATGTCCAACGACATGGAGATGGCATATCAGGACAACAGGCAGCTCAATGAGCTTTCGGTTGCCCTGTCTGATGTACAGGATTCGATGACAGGTTACCTCAGCTCCAAAACCAGTGAGTCACTTGAAAACTACTACAGAAGTGCCCAGCGATATCAGGACCTGTCGGAGGCTCTGAGTGATACAGTGACCGATCAGAGCTATGACAGGATCGAGCGGAATATTAAGTTCATGTCACGGACCTACCTTGATGAAGTGGCGCAGACAGTTGAGGCAAAAAGAGGCAGAAACGTAGAAAAGTACAGGTCATACTATGAGAATGCCACAGCCCTGTGTAAGGATATAGAGGCCTATATCACCAATCTGAATCTTGAGCTTTTTGTAGTAAACTCCGAGAAGTACACGGCGCTGTCCAAGGCGTTTAAAAAGTTCGAGGCAGCAGGAGTCTTTGGCATGACGCTCATCATGGTGACCAACATGATCATGATCTCAGGTCTTGTGGGCGCGATGATTCTTCCTCTTCAACAGCTCGCCAACCAGGCGGACGAAGTTGCGGGTGGAAACTTTGACACAGAGCTTCCGCTCCCGTCTCACAACGATGAGATCGGCATAGTGATAAGAGCTTTCAACAAGATGGTGGTCAGTATCAAGCAGTACATTGAAAGGCTCAAGGAGAGCATGGAGAAGGAAAGGCTCCTTCAGGAAAAAGAGCTCATGATGACGGCGCACCTCAAAGAGGCGCAGCTTAAGTATCTGCAGGCTCAGATAAATCCGCACTTTCTTTTTAACACACTCAATGCGGGTGCGCAGCTTGCCATGATGGAGGGCGCGAATAGAACCTACGAGTATGTACAGACAGTAGCAGACTTTTTCAGATATAATGTCAAGAACAACAAAAATGATGTAACTGTGAGAGAAGAGGTTGATCTTGTCGACAATTATATCCAGATCCTGAATGTAAGATTTTCCGGAGATATCGGCTATGAGAAACAGATAGATAAACGGCTCCTTGATATCAGGATGCCCAGCATGATACTCCAGCCTGTGGTGGAAAATGCAGTCAATCACGGGATACGTGAGATGGGAGACAAGGGAAAGATAAGCCTTAGGGTATACCGGGATGAGACTGATGTCTGCATAAGTGTCAGGGACAACGGCAAGGGCATTGCCCGTGAGGAGATAGATAGGATCCTGGATGGCAGCTATGAGTCCAGAAGCCAGCAGTACGACAACAACGGCATCGGCCTCGACAATGTTATATCCAGGCTTCGTCTATACGCAGACAGGCAGGATGTTGTAGAGATCCACAGCGAAGGAGAAAATAAGGGGTGCGAATTTATCGTTCGCATTCCAAGAAACAGGAAAGAAGCAGAAGATGTACAGAGTGATGATTGCTGATGATGAGGGTATCGTCATCGATTCGATGAAATTCATAATTGAAAAAGAGTTTGGAAATAAATGCAGTCTGGAGTTTGCCAAGACCGGAAGAAAGCTCATAGAGGTTGCGGAGCAGTTCAGGCCGGATATTGCTGTAGTTGATATCCACATGCCCGGCATCAACGGTATAGATGCGATAAAAGAGATGAAACAGTTCTGCCCCGGCGCCGTATTTATCGTTATGTCTGCCTATGACAAATTTGACTATGCCAAAGAGGCAATCAAACTGGGGGTAATGGAATACATAACAAAGCCCATGGACAGACTTAAGGTTGTCGACACCCTAAAGCGTGCCATGGAGCAGATAGATTCTGACAGAGCCAAGAGGAGCAGCGAGCTCCAGATAAAGGAAAAGCTGGAAACCATCGAACCCATCATTGAGAACGGACTTATCTATGACATTCTTTTACAGGAGCACTTTGACGAAGATGTTGAGAGCTACAAGAGCATTCTCGGGATAGAGGAAGACTACGGATATATGATGGCACTTGTCTGCGGCGATGAGCAGGAGGGCAACCATATGACCAACGCAGTGGGGAGCTCGGTCAAGGTGTCAGGAATGTACAGGGAGATCCGGGAGGGAGTAAAGAGCTTTTTTGACTGCAAGGTAGGAAATGTCATGGCGAACAAGATCGCTGTGCTGGTGCCATGCAGCAGCAACGTGCTCGAGTACAATGAGAGAACCGGGCTTATTGAGAGAGCCAGGGAGCTTTGCAGGTACTTAAGGAAAAAGACAGACATCAATTTCCGCTTGGGGATAGGAGCGCTGCATCCTTTAAAGAATCTTGGAGACTCATACAGAGAGGCATTAAATGCTCTGATAGCAACTACCGGAACTGTTGCTCATGTGGATGATCTTACCATCAGCTGCAGCTATGAGGATGACTATCCCAAAGAGCTGGAAAAGCCGATGTTTGATGCGGTCAGCAAAGGAGATCTCAACGGTATGCTGGTATATGCGGGTAAGTATGCTGACTGGATGTGCCTAAGAGCTGTCGGAACAGATCTTATGTCCATGAGACTCAAAGCTCTTGAGTTTGCTCTTTACGCAGAACACCTTGCTTACCAGAGCGGAGGGCAGACCTACCGGTATTCCGGGAGGGATAAGTACCTTCCTGAGATCATGGCCATGGAAAGCGCCGCAAAGATCAGGGAGTGGTTCATAGAAAGACTTACAAGTGCCTGCAGGGATGTTGTGAGTAAGCGTGAAGAGAGATCCAATGACATCATCAGGACTGCGATGGAATATATTAAGGACAATTACAGCAAGGACATATCGCTTGACGAAGTTTCCAGACAGGTAAATATCTCTCCCTACTACTTCAGCAAGATCTTCAAGGAGGAGAGCGGTCTGAACTTTATTGAGTATCTTACCAACATAAGGATCGACAAGGCAAAAGAGCTGCTCTCAGGGACGGACATGACGATCAAGGAGGTGTGCGCAACCTGCGGTTATACGGATCCGAACTATTTTAGCAGGAGCTTTAAAAAGAATGTGGGAGTTACCCCGACAGAGTTTAAAGAGAGAGGGTAAGAAAAATGGGGAGAAAAGTATTAGGAAGATGGGGAATCTTTATCCTCGCAGCACTTCTGCTTATGCTTAGTCTTGCAGGGTGCGGAACTGAAGGCGAAGGAGGCGGCAAGAAGGATAAGGAAGATGACGAGAAAGTAAGTATTGGAATGTGCTTTGATTCTTTTGTCATAGAGAGGTGGCAGAGGGACAGGGATGTATTTGTCTCTACAGCCAAGGAACTTGGTGCAGAAGTCAATATCCAGAATGCCAACGGTGATCCTAAGCAGCAGAAGGAGCAGATTGAGTATTTCATCAAGAGCGGGATGGACGTTATCGTGATCATCTGCATAGACCCGGATGCAATAGCAGACACTGTCAAGAAAGCCCAGGATGCCGGGATAAAAGTCATTGCGTACGACCGGCCGATAAGGGGAGGCGGTGTTGATCTCTACGTCTCCTTCGACAACGAGAAAGTCGGGGAGATGATGGCTCAGACAATGGTAAAAAACAATGTAAAAAACGGCAAGGTCATCATGATCTGCGGATCACCAACCGACTATAACGTCCCGATGGTAGAGAGCGGTTTTGAGAAGATAATGAGACAGAATGGAAACGAGATCATTGATACCTTCTACTGTGAGGGGTGGAAAGCTGAGGAAGCGGGAAGCTACGTTTACCGGAACATGGACAAGGTAGTAAAAGCGGATGCCATAATGTGCGGAAACGATGACCTTGCCAGCAGGGTGGTGCATGCTCTTGCAGAAAAGAGACTTGCAGGGAAGATACTTGTGGCCGGACAGGATGCCGACCTTGAGGCCTGCCAGAGAATTGTAGAAGGAACCCAGCTCATGACGGTGTACAAGCCGATAGGGAAGCTTGCACAGAGAGCGGCCCAATCTGCAGTCATACTGGCAAAGGGCGAAGCGGTTGAAGATGGGAATCTCTCAGAATATGATGATGGCACCGGCAGGATCCCATACCTTAAGATCGATCCTGTCAGTGTGACCGAGAGCAATATAAATGAAGTGATCATAAAGAGCGGATTCCACTTAAAAGAAGATGTTTATCTGAATGTACCATCCAAAATGCCATCTGACTGATATAGCAAAAAATTAGTATTTCAGGCTGTGCCGGCAAAAAAATGCTAGCACAGCTCTTTTTGTCAGACTATTGCAGTTAAAAATGTGCTGTAGTTCGTAAATTATTACTATTTGTTTTGTGATAACTTATTTTTGTAAACAAATTAACTTTTTAATTAAAGGGAGGAACACAATGAAGAGAAAAATTTTAAGCGGTTTACTTGCAGCTTCAATGACACTGTCATTACTTGTAGGCTGTGGCTCATCTGCACCTGCAACAAGCGAGGCACCTGCTGAAGCACCTGCAGCTGAGGCACCTGCAGCTGAGGCACCCGCCGCCGAGGCACCTGCAGCAGAAGCACCTGCTGCTGAGGCAGAGGCAGGCGGAAGAGTTGGTGTTGCAATGCCTACCAAGGATCTTCAGAGATGGAATCAGGACGGCGCCAACATGCAGGCACAGCTCGAGGCAGCCGGATACGAAGTTGACCTTCAGTATGCTTCAAACGACATTCCTACACAGGTTTCTCAGATTGAGAACATGATCAGTTCAGGAGCAAAGGTTCTCGTTATCGCATCTATCGACGGCGATTCACTCGGAACAGTTCTTGAGCAGGCAAAAGAGCAGGGCGTAGCTGTTATAGCTTATGACCGTCTTATCATGAATTCTGACGCTGTTTCTTACTACGCTACATTCGATAACTACATGGTAGGAACAAAGCAGGGCGAGTACATCAGAGATCAGCTGGATCTTGACAACGCAGAAGGCCCGTTCAACATCGAGCTCTTCACAGGTGACCCTGGTGACAACAACGCAAGATTCTTCTTCGGCGGTGCTATGGACGTTCTCAACAAGTACATTGATGAGGGCAAGCTCGTAGTTAAGTCCGGACAGAAAGACTTCGACAACGTTGCAACAGCTAACTGGTCAACAGAGAATGCACAGGCAAGAATGGATGCCATCATTTCTGCTAACTACGCTGACGGAACAAAGCTTGACGCTGTTATGTGCTCAAACGATTCAACAGCTCTTGGTGTTACAAACTCACTCGAAGCTAACTACACAGGTGACTGGCCAATCATCACAGGTCAGGACTGCGACATTGCTAACGTTAAGAACATGATCGCCGGAAAGCAGTCAATGTCTATATTCAAGGATACACGTACTCTTGCAGCTAAGACAGTTGAGATGGTTGACGCTATCATGAAGGGCTCAGAGGCTCCTGTAAACGATACATCAACATATGACAACGGAACAGGCATCATTCCATCATACCTTTGCGAGCCTGTATTTGCAGATGTAAACAACTACAAAGAGCTTCTTATTGATTCAGGATATTACACAGAGGCTGACCTTCAGTAATATCTTCAGTACTACAGGATATGAACATTTTTATGAGGCGGGCGTTCTTTGACCCGCCTCTATTAGAGAAAAAAGAGTTTAAGAGAGAGAAGGAGGGGTTAGTTTGGCAAAGATATTACTGGAAATGAAAAATATTACCAAGACCTTCCCTGGTGTGAAAGCCCTAGATAATGTAAATTTACAGGTTGAAGAAGGAGAAATCCACGCACTTGTCGGAGAGAACGGAGCCGGAAAGTCCACACTGATGAATGTACTAAGTGGTGTATATCCATTTGGCTCCTATGAAGGCGATATTATTTATAATTCAGAAGTATGCAAATTTAATGACATTAAAGACAGTGAGGCCAAGGGAATAGTCATTATCCACCAGGAGCTGGCGCTTATTCCTTACATGACCATCGCTGAGAATATGTTCCTCGGAAATGAGAGGGGACAGAAATTCAGGATCAACTGGAACGAGACCAGTTCACTTTCAAGACAGTATCTTGATACGGTTGGTCTTGCGGAGAGTACTCAGACACTGATTAAGGACATTAGTGTTGGTAAACAGCAGCTTGTTGAGATTGCGAAGGCTCTTTCAAAGCACGCAAAGCTTCTCATTCTTGACGAGCCTACGTCTTCACTTAACGAGACGGATTCAAGAGCACTTCTGGATCTGCTCCTCAAGCTGAAGAAAGAACAGAATCTTACTTCGATCATTATTACGCACAAGCTCAATGAGGTTTCCTATGTCGCTGACAAGATCACAGTCATCCGTGACGGCTCGACGATCGAGACCCTCATAAAGGGAGTGGATGATTTCTCAGAGTCAAGGATCATCAAGGGAATGGTAGGAAGAGAACTCTCAGACCGATTCCCGAAGAGAGAGCCACATATTGGCGATGTCATGATGGAGGTAAAGAACTGGAATGTTTACCATCCATTATATAATGAGAGAAAGATTGTTGATAACGTCAATATCAACGTTAAGAAAGGCGAGGTTCTTGGCATCTCGGGACTTATGGGAGCCGGAAGAACAGAGCTTGCGATGAGTATCTTTGGAAAGAGCTACGGAGAGAATATTTCCGGACAGCTCTTTATTAACGGCAAGGAGGTTCATCTCAATACGGTTCAGGATGCCATCAAGCACAAACTTGCCTATGTTACAGAGGACAGAAAGGGCAACGGCCTTATTCTTTCCAATCCAATCAAGATCAATACCACTCTGGCAAATCTCGATGCAGTAAGTACGAGAACAGTAATAGATAAAGACAAAGAGTATGCCGTAGCAGTGGATTACAAGGAGAAGCTCAAGACAAAATGCCCGAGCGTAGAACAGAATGTAGGTAACCTTAGCGGCGGTAACCAGCAGAAAGTTCTTCTGGCAAAGTGGATGTTTGCCGATCCTGATATACTGATCCTCGACGAGCCTACAAGAGGTATCGACGTAGGTGCCAAATATGAAATTTATTGTATTATCAACCAGCTGGTAGATGAAGGAAAATCTGTTATCATGATTTCTTCTGAACTCCCGGAGATTCTGGGAATGTGTGACAGGATCTATGTCATGAATGAAGGCAGAATGGTTGGCGAACTGGATGGCAAAGATGCCACCCAGGAGAAGATTATGACTTATATTTTACAGTCATCCGGGAAAAGGGAGGTTGGTTAATAATGAATAATGCTAAAGTATTGGATTTCCTAAAAAAGAATACTATGATATTAGTCCTTGTTATAGTACTTGGATTTTTTGCATGGCGCACAGGAGGAGCTATTCTCCTTCCCATGAACGTAAGTAACCTTATTTCACAGAATGCATACGTTTTCATTCTTGCAACAGGTATGCTATTGTGTATCTTAACCGGTGGTAACATCGATCTTTCGGTTGGATCTGTTGTCTGCTTCGTAGGTGCTATCGGAGCCATTATGATGGTCAACCTCCATGCTCCTGTATGGATCACCATCATTTGCATGATCCTCATCGGAACGGCAATCGGAGCATTCCAGGGATTCTGGATTGCCTTTGTAAGAATTCCTCCTTTCATTACAACACTGGCAGGAATGCTTGCATTCAGAGGTCTTTCAAACGTTGTATTAAATGGTCTTACTGTTTCAATCAAGGATCAGACAACTTTCGTAAACCTCTTTGGTGGCGGCGCTGACTGTTATATACATGATATCTTTGGAGGAGCTAATCTCAACCTCACATGTCTGTTTGGCGGAATCCTTGCAGCAGGTATCTTTGTAGCACTGCAGCTCTACACACGTATCAACAGGAAAAAGCACGGCTATGAGACAGAGGCTCTCTGGGCATTTGCTGTAAAGATGGTTGCTATCGTAGCTGTTGTACTGATCTTTGCTTACAAGCTTGCTCAGCACAAAGGTATTCCTACAGTTCTCATCTGGGTCCTTGTTGTAGTCCTTGTATACGGCTACATCACACAGAACACCACAGTCGGAAGACATTTCTACGCAGTGGGCGGCAACGAGAAGGCAACAAAGCTCTCAGGTATCAACACAAACAGGGTTTACTTCCTTGCTTACACCAACATGGGATTCCTTGCAGCTCTTGCAGCAATGGTAACTATCGCAAGACTTACATCTGCTCAGCCTACATACGGACAGAACTATGAGATGGATGCCATCGGCTCCTGCTTCATCGGTGGAGCATCAGCTTACGGCGGAATCGGAACAGTACCCGGAGTTATCGTCGGTGCGGTTCTCATGGGTGTTATCAACCTTGGTATGTCCCTTATGGGTGTTGATGCCAACATGCAGAAGGTGGTTAAGGGTGCAGTACTTCTTGCCGCAGTTATCTTCGATGTTGTATCAAAGCGTGGCGGAAAGATGATCGTAAAGAACTGATATTAAAAATACCAAATTCTTTCTCTTATAACTTTATTAGGCAGCAGCCGGGATGTGTATTCATTCCGGCTGCTGCTGTTTGGCTCACAGAATGGCATTGTCGGTTTATAATATAAAAGTATTCTAAATAATCTGAAAATATTAGCAGAGGCATAGACTTTGAAGTTATGAGTGAATAAAATAATATTTAGATTATGTACTTTTGTTCATATTTTATGATTGCAATTGGGATTTGGTGAAAGTATGCTTAAGAAATATTTTTTTCCTGAAATAGATGGGGAAGTTCAAAAGCTGATCGATGAAAACAGCACGAAGAATATTGAGAATGTCTCAATTGTCGTTGCTGTATTCGAAATGATCACCCTTGCGCTGTTTGTATGTACCACGAAGAGCTACGGACGCGCCCAGTGGGTCAGCGTAGGGAGTGTAATGTTTTGTATTGTCACCTGCCTGGCAGGGTATTTCATGGCAAGATATATCTTAAAGAAAGAAAATCCGACTCATTTAGAGGTGATAACTTTTAAAGCGACATACTATCTGCTTATGTCAGTATGGGGTATCTGGTCTTCGTATCGCCAGTATATCCGCCGGGAGCAGATGCTTACTTTTTATGCAGTTGAGCTTGCGATGGTATGCTTTATTGCACTGAAGATCTGGCTGGGCATAACCCTGACCTGCGGAGTTTACTTCATCTTGTATATAATGCTGTTTGTAGTGGACGGCGCAGCAGGGATCAACATTCTTAACTATATCGTGCTTGTTTTTGTATCAGCGATCGGTATGACAGTGCGCTACCATTCCTTTATCCGAATGGCCGAGGCAACGGTTAAGCTTAGGAAGGCAAAGGATCTGGAAGTACAGGACAAGATAAATGTGCTGAAGGCAATTGCTGATATTTATGACAATGTGAATCTGATAGACTTTATTGATAATACGGAGATGTCTGTAAGAGATAAGGGGCATGTCAAAACTCCCATTGATCTTCAGAAACAGACGCATACAGTTATGAGCAGGAGGATAAGGGAACGCGTAATAACAGATCAGTTGGAAAGGTTCATTAAATTTACTAATATCGCAACCATCAGGTCAAGGCTTGCCGGAAAAAGGATCATAAGTGCGGACTTTATCGATGTGGTAGATGGCTGGTTCCGCGCGCAGTATATACCGGTGGAAGTTGATGAGAACGGGATTCCCATCCGTGTAGTATTTACAACAAGAAATGTTGATGAGGAAAGAAAGCGCGAGGAGCGCCTTGTCAGGATTGCGATGACCGATGAACTGACCAATCTGTTCAACAGGCGATGCTACGAGGAGGACCATATAGAATACGCTGAGCACGGCATGAGAGATGATTTTGTTATTCTGTGTGCTGATGTAAACGGGCTTAAAAAAGTCAACGATACAGTTGGACATGCGGCAGGAGACGAACTCATAAAGGGCGCCGCAGAGAGCCTGCTGATCGCAATAGGACAAAAAGGCAAAGTATACAGGACTGGCGGAGATGAGTTCATAGCCATGATCCACACTGATGACCCTGATGCAGTATGCAGGGATATAGAAAATCAGACCGGCAACTGGAAGGGTACTTATTCTGACAAGCTGTCTGTTTCAATCGGGTATGCTTCTCACGGTGCCAATAAAGATCTGGACATCCACGAGCTTGAAAAGAAAGCTGATGATGCTATGTATCGGGCAAAGGCCAGATACTACGAAAAGAACGGCATAGACAGAAGGCACCACTAAAGAGCAGAAACGAGCGGGTCATGCAGAGCTTTTGGGGAAGGCTCTTTTTGACTTAAGTTTTCCCCTGACACTTTTTGCAAGGGCATTTTCCGCGGGAGTAGGAGAAGTCTCCTTGTCCTTACCATAGAGAATCCTGTAGCAGACACTAAAAACTTTGCTCACGTATTTTTGCATATCGGCGGGAGCGAGGCGGACATAGTCTGAAAGAAGACCCTGTCAGGGATATTCTGCCCGGAGAGCCGCCCACTGAATCTTCAGAGTAGGCATACTGTCTAAGAAACATCTCTATCTGTTTGCATTTTTCATAATCTGAAAGGCTTCCTTTTGTGATATCATCCGCAAGAGCCCTGGCAAGTTTGGTCTTGCCGACACCGGGCACGTCTTCCAAAAGAACATGCCCGCCTGCAAGAAGGGCAGCAATAAAAAACCTCAGACATCGTCTGAGGCAAAAATAAAGAGCGATAGACGGGGCTCGAACCCATTCCAAATAATCGCTCAATCACGCGAAGAAAGGAGACTCCGCGCATCTTCGCATCCACAGGGTAATCATATAGGTAATCAATCTTCATCTACCATTACTATGGTGGTTTTTGTGAATACTACAGATAAAGCTCCTGATGTTGTAAAGAATCACTGTATGCTATCATAGTATTGAGAAGCTAATTAAGGGCATCTGTTCTGTCATAATCAGATGCCCTTCATAATTAATAAAGGGATTTACCATGCAACTCTATAAATACAGCCAATTCAACATCATAGCAGACCAAACAGAAGATAAAGTCTTAATATACAACACCTACACCTTAAATTATAGATGGATAGACAACTCAGAACTAGATGATATACAAGACAAACAATCAATAGACATAGGTGATGTACCAGTATATCTTGCAAATGAAGGTTTCATAGTACCAAATACATTAGATGAAATCCAGCGATTAAAAGATGATGCTAAAGCACATGCAGAGAAAGCAGATTTCATGTTCTTATCAATATTTACAACATTAGCGTGTAATTATAGATGTGTTTATTGTTTTGAAAAAGACCAGCTCTGTCAAACAGAGCACATGACAAAAGAAACAGCAGATGAAATCATAGCATTCATAAAGCGCAGATATGTAGACCATAAATTCACCAAACCATTAAAAATAAAATGGTTTGGTGGCGAGCCATTACTTAATATGGACATTATAAGATATATTTCAAACGCACTCATCATCAATAATATAGAATTTAATGCAAGGATGTATACAAATGGAAGATTATTAACAAAAGAAATAGCAGAGGAATTAAAATCACTTCATGTTACGGATGAAGTAGTAATCCCTCTGGATGGTTTAGCACCAACCTATGCCAAATTAAAGAACTGTACTGAGGATGACTTTTATAAAACAATTCAAAATATCAAAGACGTAGAGGATATATTAAAAATAACAATTCATATCAATATATCTGAAGCAAGTAAATCAGATATATTACAATTAGTAAAATTGATTAGAAATGATTATAAAATAAAGTCTAGTTTTAATACAATAAGTATAGCACCACAGAATACGACTATAATCAATTCTGAAAATAATATATCGTATGATGAATTTCATAAAATAAAAGATATATTATTAAAGGATGCAGTAATTCCATTAAGAAGACGTTATGGGTGCGAGGCACGTCATCCAGATTACTATGTAATAGATACTAAAGGTGATATTTATATATGTGAGCATTTAGTAGGTCAGAAGAAATACATTGTAGGAAATATTAAAGATCAATCATCAATTATTAATAGAAATGGAACACTTTGGGATAATAGTAGAATTATAGATGATTGTAAAGAATGTCCAATTTTACCACTTTGTTTCGGGTATTGTACATCTCAGAGATTTATAGATAACATAGATTGCCAAAAAGATAAACGAATTGAAGCCACCAAGCAACAACTTCTTAAATTAATATCAAATAGAAATCAATCAATAAAACATCAAAATGAATAAGAATATTCAATTTATCAATCACAATAGCACTCCAATATAAAAGGTAGTAAATAGGCGTTTGCAAAACGCCGAAAGCCGCATAAATACGGCGTTTTTGCTTCATAAAAAATGAATAACCCCTCACTAGATATGGTACAATAGAATTGACGAGAAACCACTGACCAACACTAAGAAAGGAGTTATTCTGATATATATGATACCATATAAACAGCTTTCTTTGGCTGATATCTATGCAGACTGTCAGGATAAATTTGAAAATGACAAGCCCGCGTTTCTGTCTCTATTAGAAACCAATATCGACCTTGATGAAATTATTCCGCTCTCTTTTATAAAGCATTTCTATGCATCAACGGGAAGATCCCGTAAATACCCATTAAAAGCCATGCTCTGGGCTTTAATCATCCAACGCGTTTTTAGCATCCCCACAGATCAGCTTCTACTGGTGTTTCTTTCATACTCCAAGCCACTTCGTGAATTCTGTGGTTTTACCAAAGTTCCTGATGCCTCTAAAATAACCCGCTTTAAGCAAAATTTTGTGGATGACTTACAACTGATTTTTGACAAGCTCGTTGATATTACCGAACCTATCTGTCAGGCCATTAACACTGACAAAGCTAACATGACCATTTTTGATTCCTCTGGTATTGAAGCTTTTGTTGCTGAAAATAATCCTAAGTATGCAAACAAGATAATCAAACAACTTAAGGCATATGCCAAAGCAATGGGCTTTGATAAATCCTATGATCCCTATAAGTCAGCCTATGGAGCAATGCCTTCTCATGCTTCTGCCAATCCTGAAATCAAACAGCTATATATCAACGGCCATTTCTGCTACGTTTTCAAGTTTGGCATTGTAACAAATGGCCTAGGAATTGTTCGCCACATTTCTTTCTACAACAAAGACTTTTTTACATCTCACCCGGATATTGTTGTCGAAAAGAAGTCTGATTCACCTGATGAAGATAAATGCGTTCATGACGCAAAACTTCTCATTCCCACACTACAGGACTTCTTTTCAATGCACCCACTTATCAATCCCAAAACATTTCTAGGTGATTCCGCTTTTGATTCAGCTCTTTTGTATAAACAGCTGCTTACAGGGGATACCTTCGGATCAGATAAGCATTTTTCAAAAGCGTATATCCCTCTAGCCAATAGAGGAAGCATCAAATATCCCGATTGCAAGGTCAACTCAGATGGCATTCCATGTTGTCCTAAAGATGATTCACTCCCAATGAAATCCGATGGCAAATCTTCAAGGAACAATGGTTTAGTAAGATATAAATTTGTCTGTCCCAAAATCAAACGTGTTTACAATAAATCTACTGGCAAATCTCTTCGTGAGTGTCAATGTAAAAATCCCTGCACTAATTCTCCTTGCGGCCGTATGATATATATCTATCCCGAAAAGAATCTACGTGCATATCCAGGGATACTGCGCGGTACTGAAGAATGGGATAACACCTATAAAATCAGAACCGTCGTTGAAAGAGATATCAACCACATGAAAGAGAATCTCTGTCTTGCAGGGCGTCGCACACAAAATGAAAAAACATTGCATGCTGATCTAATTCTTGCAGGTATCACTCAGCTCATCACCGTCGTTCTAGCTGACAAAATCAAACATCATGAGTATATCCGCAGTGTAAAACCGCTAATCGCGTAGGACTTACCAACTTCATTAAGCCATATGCTTATTAAAGTGCGCCAAAATTGCTAATTCACATTTTTGCATCAAAGAATTCATGCTCTGCATGAATTCTTCCTTGTTTAAATTCAAGATTGCGAACGAGCAAAGCGAGTTTCGCAATTACCTAAAAAGGTAGTAAAATAGAAATAGAAAGAAAAAAGAACAACACACAAAAATCCAATAGTATTATAAACAAAAAGAATCAGAGTAAAATCATTACAGATATTATAGCTAGTATATTTATGAGAGGCTTACTATGAAAAGGAGAGAGATTATTGCCGTATTAGGAATAACCGTTGCGCTGACACTCACAATTGCTTCTGTCAAAGGTTATAATGCCAACAAAAAGAACGAAATCCAATCCGCAGCAGTAAATGTTGAGGATAATATTTCATCGACCACAGAAGAATCTGTTACAGATATATCATCTGTAGCAGAAAAAGATGTAGCTGTAGAAGAACAGGATAATTCCAAATCCGAGATTGCTGTATCCCAGACAGAAGGTACAACAGATAATGATGTGAATAATGCAGAAAGCAATGACCTTGGTGAAGATGAAGAACCAGAAAATGAAACTATTAATGAGGTAGTCGAATCTGAAGAAGCTGTTGTTGAGGATACAGAGCCAGAGACACCTGCACTTGATTATGAAATAGAGAAAATTGATGATACTATTATGTACGCTAAACAGGACTGCAATGTTCGCAAGGGTCCTTCTACTGACTATGATAAGGTTGGGAGTCTGTCACTGAATGAAGAAGTAACAGTCAATGGAAAAGTAACAGCAGACAATGGAAAAGTGTGGTATGTATTAAAGTCAGAAGATGAAGGGCATAAGATGGTAGCTGGTAGTTTATTATCAACAACTAAAGTAACAGCCCAAGCTAAATCCAAAACCTCAGATAGTGGTAATAGTAGTAAATCATATCAATCATCACAATCATCTCAATCATATCAATCATCCCAATCATCCCAGCAGCAATCTCAACAGCAACCACAAGAGCAAGCACAGCCAACCACACCAAGTGATTGTGTAGCAGATTGTGATTATGGAGATTGTGAGGGTTATTGTGATTGTGTAGAAGGGTTAACATATTCTTCAGGATATGGAGATTGTAGTACAGCATGGTGTCCAGAAGCCGAATAAAACAAACATCAATATAATAATATGCTCAAGCCAACCAAACCTTAATACCAATAGAAAAGGTCTCATAGCCTGTTACTATGAGACCTTACTATCAACTCCTAAACAATATTTGTTGCCCCACGAGCGGATAGGCGTAGGCGTTCTTGCCGCAGGCGGTGGAGCGAACGCGGAGACGCCGAGCACAGGACGCCGTTAAGCGCCAAGCGCAATGGGCAATTTTACGCAAATAGGAGGCTGAGGGCTACTATTACCCTCAGCCTCTTCTCATTGTCCCATCACTATCCCAAGCCACTATTTACAAAGCTTCTTTGGGATTATTCCAAATCCCTTTTCCCATCTCTGTGCTTTTTCTGGGATGCTCCAATATTTCTATAAACAAAAGCTGCTCCACCTTTTTGCAGTAAAGCAGACATTTTTATATTTCTATTCTCTTTTCTTTCTTGGATATGACCTTATGTAAATCCTTTTCTGATTAAACACTTCATGCACAAGAATAGTTTCCTCTGTTATCTCGTACACTATCGTGAATCCCTTATAATAAACCTCTCTGAATGCCTCAAGTCCCAGCTCGGGTATTATCCTGCCCTTCTTGCTGTTTCCACAGATGCCCCTTGCTACTTCACGCAGCTGATCAATAAAGGAATCTGCCATATCCGGATCAGCATCCCATGCTATGGTGTCCCAAATCTCATCCAAATCCTCCAGGGCATCTGGAGACCATTCCAACTCATAATGCAGCATACTGTTTTCTCTTCTCCCTGAAATGCTCATCAAGATCTGAATCTTTTATTGTACCCTCTGTTTCACAGCGCTTTCTGCTGTGCTCCAATCTTGAAAGCATGTACAATCTGTCCAGAACCTGCATTTCATCAATATCATCAGGCATGCTGTTTATTCTATCTATAATGAGCTCTTTAGCTGTACTCATATCAAATCCTCCTCGTACTGTTAACCTTTCAAGGACATTATAACATTTTTCAATATCTTAATAAATGAAAGTTTTATATAGTAGGATACGTCGTTTGCTTTTATCCAAATAGTAGCATAACGATATTTTCATTTCAGAATTTATATTTTTTACTTTTTTCCCGAATTATCCCCCCGCATAACCCCCTATATATAGGAGAAGCATAAAGATCAAAGAATACATAATTAGTATAAGGAGAAAAGCGGGATTTAGACGAGGATATAAGGCCAATATGCGCTGATTTCGCAGTATTTAGCTTATGTCCAATGAAATCACCAATGTAAGTGCATCATTATTGAGCTCATTCTCAGCAAGTGGTACACTATCCCTTGAGGATGCGCGGAATTTGTATACTTCAATGGAAAAAGAAATTATTCTCAGAAAATACAAATTCCCAGACAAACCATCTTCGGATGGATATTACCATATTAATATTGTAGGTCGGACAGAAGGGAGGGGACAGTTTAATGATATGATAGAGCCCGATAGTGTGACAGAGGAGCGTGGTTATACTGATCAGGAGATGAAAGAGATACATAACTTTATTGTAGAAAAGCAGAAAAAGAAACCAGATTATTTTCCTGCTTATGCATTGGAGTTACAGATTATGTGTGGATTAAGGCGTGGAGAGGTACCACCACTTATGTGGGGAGACTTTCATGATGGATATATGGATATTCACCGTGAACAGATAACTGTACAAAAGACAGCTAAAGAACCTGAATATGATGCTATTGTCTCACATACAAAAACATGGAAAGATCGCCATTATCCTATTACGACAGATGTATCCGAATTTCTTAAAAGGCTACGCATGATTCATAAAGCATATGGAATCAAGAGTGAATATTTGTTTCCTGCTCCTACCGAAACAAAAGTCATTTCAAACAATACTGTATATAACTTCTATCGAAGAATGTGTGAAAAGTTAGGGATTGCTGTTCGTTCAGATATTGTCCGTGGAACTCATGCTTTCAGGAGAAATGCGATTACCCAGGTAATCAATCAAAGCAATGGAAATATTCTAATGGCATCCAAATTATTTGGTAATACGCCAGCGGTCATTAATCAAAACTACTATACAGGTCTTGATCTTGAAAAAGCAAAAGAAGTCTTAGAGGCATTTTAGTCAAATGATATTCCCTTGAATATAGTAATCAATAGGGTAATCAAAAAAGCCCTGTGGGTAATCAATAGAAAAAAGAAAAACCCCAGATAAAATCTGGGGTTTAACTAGAGCGATAGACGGGGCTCGAACCCGCGGTCTCCACCTTGGCAAGGTGGCGCTTTACCAACTAAGCTACTATCGCATATATGTAAAGTTGCTTTCGCAACAGCAAGTTTAATAATAAAGTACTTTTTCCGGATTGTCAACACTTTCAATGAAAAAATTGCGGAAGCATTGAATAAAAAAGTAAATTCCACATTATACGGAATTAAGTCTTACACCCTGA
>CAMNEA010000007.1 GCA_946536145.1 uncultured Butyrivibrio sp. | reverse complement strand
CCGCTTCCTGAACCCGAGCCGTCTCCTGTGCCGGAGCCTGCGCCCGATCCAGAGCCGCTTCCCGTTCCGCTTCCGCTTCCTGAACCCGAGCCGTCTCCTGTGCCGGAGCCGCTTCCCGTTCCTGAGCCGCTTCCGCTTCCTGTGCCCGAGCCGCTTCCTGAACCCGAGCCGTCTCCTGTGCCGGAGCCTGCGCCCGATCCAGAGCCGCTTCCCGTTCCGCTTCCCGTTCCTGAGCCGCTTCCTGTGCCGGAGCCTTTGTCCTGGCCACTTCCTTTGGCAATTTTGTCATTAAGATCAGATATCTGTTTGGCAAGCGCATCTGCAGTAGCCTGATCTCCGCTGTCAAGAGCGGCCTGCTGCTTCTGCTCAAGATCACTCTTCTGGTTGTTGAGGTTATTGAGCTGATTGGTACTTGCGCTTCCTGTCTCTATTGCTATGTCCTGATCGACAGCTGCTATCTTGGCGTCATAGGCCTTCGCCCCCGACAGGTCATTATTATCAAGGCACTGGTCTCTCTTATTCTGAAGTTCTTCCTTTTTCTCTTTGAGTTCATCCAGGTTGCTCCTAAGGCTCTCATCAGAATCTATGATCTTCTGCGCCTCTTCCTTGAGCCAGACAATGTGTGCCTGCACAGAGGATGTCGAGTAGGTTTTGTATTCATCAGAAGGTATCTGTTCCAGCAGGCCTTCCGATATCTTTATCCTCTCATTTACATATTCAAGAGCATTTGGAGCAGTATCCCTCTTTCTCATGGATTCTATGAGATACTGGTATATAGATCTGTCTGCTTCTTCTTCTGTCTTCTGGTTATCAAGTGAAGCCTTCCTGGCAGCCTCAGAGCTAAGAGAGGCATATTCTGAATTGGTACCCGCTGTCGCTGCAGTCTCATATCTTGAACTTCCCATCGATAAGAGGACTGATTTCAGGAGTGAAAGCTCTCCCTCTCTGTCGCTTACCACATTGTCTCTTATATTGGTGGCATGCTTTAAAAAAGCTACCGGCCCGCCAAGTCCTGACCCTGATGCCTGGTCTATTACCTGTGAGCTGTAGTCATATATAACGTGCCCCATGAGGTCATCTGAATCGACTAAAGCCTTGGACAGGTTGGTTGTATAGCTCTCACCGCAGTTTGATATCGCTGTTCCTATTGAATCAAGCAGTGCTGAATCCGTATTAAAGGGTTGCTCCTGCGGAGAGTTGTCAAAGACATAATCATCATTGTCCTTGTTGGCTTCCTCTGCCTTCTGCTTCTGCTCTGCCTTATCTTCATCAAGGACTGTCCACCAGCCTTTGCCGCCCAAAAGTCCAAGCTGCCTCAGCCACCTTTCAACGAGAACATTAGCTCCCACTGTAGAAATAAAATTATGCTTCAGGGAATCCTCCATCTTAATGATGTTATCATCCCTTCCCGATGCATCTTTATCATCACTGGCATCCTTAAAGTTGCCATAAGTTGTGTAATTACTGCCACTGCACAGATTGTAGAGAGCATTTAAGAGATTGTCATCAATCTCGGAGAGCTTCTCCATAACAATTGCCCTTCTTGTCGCATCAACCTTGGACATGAGGTCATACACAAGTGCGGCCTCCTCATCCTGTCCTGCAGCCTTGAGAGCTATGTAAGTGTTGTTGAGGTTCTTTAGCTGATCATCCAGCTTGTTGGTCTGCGCGTCCTTAATATCCAGTGAAAAGAATGTACTGAGTATCTGATAGGTATATACGTCGCTTCGAAGGCTACCCGCATCCTTGGAGTTCTTGTTAGCAAGGAAATCATCCTGTGAGATGCTCGTTGCCGTACTTGAACTTGTGTACTGGCTTCTTATGGGATCTAGCTCCGGAAGACCTGAAAGATTGTATGGATCAGGGACGTCAAATGGATTTATCGACGCCAGTGTCTTGGCATCCTTAAGTATTCCGTCTGCGCCAACATAGTAGGTAACATACAGGGGATTGATGGTATCTATTGCCTCCGGTGTTCCTTCTGTTGAAATACCCCTGATACCGTTATCGATATCTCCGACATTAAACCACAGTCCGTTAGAAATTTCTGACTTGTAGTAGATTTCCGACTGCCCTGATTCACTGCCCGAGTCTGCCGCCTTCTGATAAAGGTCATCAGTGAGCGCATCCTTGTGGATTATGTAGGTTCCGATAAAGAGCACCGCATTATCCACAGTTGTCGAAGCGGCAAACTGCTGGTAGTTTATGGCTTTGTCAGGATCAAACAAAGCCTGCGACTTCATAGGTCCCATCACAGTAACGCCCAGTAAAACCGCAGAAAGAGTTACTGCCGCCGCTTTCAATATTAATTTGGAAGAAAACCTGAACTTCATTCTTCTTCAACCTCTTTTAATACTGCACTGTTTGCTATATCGAGCCTTGCTTTGTAAAGAAGGCTTCCTGAATCGTCGTAAAACTCGAGCTTAAGCTCCGGCAGTGACTGCTGAACCAGCTGCAGATGCCTGAAAGGCTTATCAATTCCAATTGGTTCGTCACTTCCCATAACCTTACCGTCCTGCGTAAAGACCTTGAACTTTTTGATGTCCGACATATCCATTGTGAACTTGATCTCAAGAAGACCTGTGGTGTCATTTATTGCTATCTCATATACACCTATCTTGTCAGGATCGACTCTCTTAAGTTCATAGCCGGTTGTTATGGTCAGAGGTCCCGATTCTTCGGAAGGATCAATAACACAGTCATCTATAAACTCCTCTCCATTGTAGAGCCTTATCTTGGCCTCTGTTACACCGTCTACTGTAAGCATCAGGTGGCGAAGCTTCTTGTCTGTACTTGTTCTTTTATCAATCAGGATATTGTCAACCCAGAGCTCATAGTCGGTAACATCGACTTCAAAATCATCCGGTATGTGAACAGTAAGCTCAAACTCCTGGCTCTGAATGATAGGCCGCATGGTATAATATGCACCTTCGGCACTCTTTTTTTCAGGGTAACTCTCTCCTACAACAGCTGCCTGCATATCGGCATCTGTCCCCGTAAGCAGGGCACTTATCCCGCCGCAGGTCAGTCTGTCAAATCCATAAAGTGTTGTGGTGTATAGCTTCATAGAATCAAGCATGCTGTTTTGAAGCTCTTCGTAGCTCTCCATCTGAGAGTCATATTCCTCAAAGGTGAGCTCTCCGTTTCTGTTAAGAACTTCTGCCTTCTTAAGTTCTTTATCGGCATCATCCACATCCTTAATATACTGTTTATACGAATTACGAACAGAAATGTAATTATTAAAATAATCTATTACGCTCTGATCCAGTTCCTCCTTGGCTGCACTCTTCTCCGTAACCGCAGAAGCGTAGTCCAGAACGTTGGTCTGAAGCGCGCTCGGATCGTCCTCTATATACCTGGTACCATCCATACTGCCCTTAAACCATATCTTAGGGAATTTAAAGAAGAGGATCCTCTTTTTACCGTTCCAGTAGCTGTCTATCTGTTTAAGGAAATCCTTATATGCCTTGTTAAAGGCTTTTTTGTTGATCGGATCTCCGTTGAGCGCTGTATTTACATAAGATGAAATAATGTTATAATCCGTGCCGTACTTGTTTTTAACAAGGCCGGAGTTGACATTCAGCTCGGCTCTTGCGGTAACTTCCGCCACGCAGGCCTCGAAATAGGTCTCATCCCTGTCTTCCGTATACTGGATCAGTGAATCGAGCATAGACCTTTCGATGGTTGCCTCAACAAAGGGCTTATCAAAGCTGTAGCCTGTTGACACATCAAAGCCCACCATCTTGGAAAGCTTTTTGAGGTCTGCTTCAAGAGATCTTCTGTCGTTCGCGATCTTGGTGTTGGTGGTCTCAATCTTCTTCTGTATCTTTTCAACATCAGCCTTTTTGGCTTCACCGATCCTGAGCTTGGCCTCGTTCCTGGCAAGTCCCTTGGTATAGCTCTCTGCTCTCTTCTCATTGAAGGCGATCTTCTCCTGAAGAACTACGATCTCGCAGTAGAGGTTGTTTACCTTCTCATCTATTTCAAAAATCTTGTCCTGCATCTGATGCTGGGCAACTGATATTTCATATTTAAGAGCCGTAGGCTTGTAGTTAAACTCAGAAGCTTCACTGAAATTCGGCTTGGTCGGGAACTTGAAGTTTATGAGCGGCGACCATCTGAAGGTCTTCATGCTCTTTTCCTTGAGAGTTATGGATTTAACCGCACTCTCATAGGCTGCCTGCTTGGCGAGCACCTTGTCACCTGCCGCCTCATATTCGATAGATTCCTCAAGTGCCAGGCTCCTGGCGGCCTTGAGGGTCAGCTTCTTGCCCTTGCCGGCTGCCTGCGCATTAAGTGGGAAGCATATCGGCGCGATAAGGGACACCGCCAGAAGCGTTGTCATAAGCCTCTTTGCGATATTCAGTTTGTTATCTGATTTACGCACCTGCCTCATCACCTGCTCCGCTTGTAATGTAATAAAAACTAAAAAGATCATCATCCGCGCCGGATACGAAGGAATAAATAATGTCCCCTCTCTGGAAGGATGTGATGTAAACCACATATTCCCTGTCGAATCCCTGAACCTCGGCAACGTCAGAGAAAGTCTGGTCGAGTTCCATCTTGACCTTGCCGTTTAACGCGCTCTTTGTCTGATTCAGAATATTTATCGCAACGGCCTCGGGAAGTACTACTCCTGAGTTGCCGTCATAGATCGGCTCACCGAAAATCTCTTTAAGATCCGATATGGTGGATACTTTATCAACACCGTTGATAAAGAAATCATCAAGCACATAGACCGAATCCACAACTTCTTCATCATCAAGTGCCTCCTCATCCATGCTGGCATGGTAGATGGCACCTATACTGTCCATCACACCCACAGATTCCGTAGGCGTTGTAAAAAGATCCCTGTGCCCCTTGTAGTGGTCTCCGACCTCCGAAACACTCTTTCCTAAAAGCTCGCTGTAGACAATGTTATCGTTGGCGAAAGTACCTGAAAACACCTCGTTTTCACCGGTGTCGTACAGAACTCCCTGTCCGCTCATTTTGCCCTTTGAAAAAGCGCCGTTATATATTCTTGTGCCGTCCTCCCTGTAGAGTGTTCCGTCTCCGTCATAGAGATTCTCATGGAAGGTGCCATAGTACTTGATACTGCCGTTGTCGTAGTTGGCAGTTCCCGTTCCCTCATACTTGTTCTGCGCAAAGTTCCCGGTATAAACCACGTTGCCCTCTTTGTTGTAAAGAGTGCCTATGCCTGTGACATAGCCGTTTTCAACAGCCCCGTCGTAGGCAAGATAGCCGCTTTTTCCGGTGATCTTAACGTGCCCCTTGGCTGTTCGAAGCCTTAGCGAATCATACTTGTAGGTCCTGACACCGTCCTCCGAAAAACGTCTGAACAGAGAAGTCTCCGTCGAGATGTACCATATGCTGACAACACCCACGATGATGACCAGCGCATACAGAAGGCGCTTTGAAAACATCCACCTTCCAATTGTGTAATAGTCATCCTTGTTCCTTGGCTTTACTCCGAGAAGGTTGGCAAAGAAATCACGGATCTTGACTATGATCTTGTTCTTGACAAAGTTCCAGTTTGTCCAGAGCCTGATCTTAGTGACTATACCGGTCATCTTGGACTTAATCGTCTGTATTAAAATACTCAGAAGGTCTCCACCGCCCATGACCCGTTTCCTTTCCTAATCAGATGTGAAGTAACTTATAATTCTCCCCGTCAGTTCCCTCATTGAGGAACCTGTCGCTCTCAAATACATACCACTTGGCCAGATCATCATCCGGAGTATCCTTGATGATCTCCGAGAACCTGGTCCTTGCAAAGTAGAAGTCCTTCTCATAGTAGAGATTAAGCGCTTCTTCAAATCTGCTCATGGTTGCAAGTCTCTCTGCACGAACCCTCGCAGGACATGCATCGAGTACTTCATAGAGCTTTATCATTTCACCTTCATTGTTTATGCCGCCGTAACCTATAAAACGCACCTTGCCGCTTATCTTCTCTCTTTTGAGTACTCTCTCACTGATAACAAGTCCAAGCTTTACGCTTATGGCAAATGCCGACATAGCTCTTATGAGGTCTTTGTTGTCCGAGTACATATAGGTCGATGTCTCATTGTCATCACCTGCGACACCAAACAGACATTCATCATAGCACAGGAGCACGGATACATTCTGGGCGTATCCGTTCTTGTTGCTTCTTGAAAAGATATCTATGAATGCCTCAACAGTGTCGTTCTCATTCTCGGAGAACAGAATCTGTATGGCTGACATATCTGGAGCCTTGCCGATTATGATCGACTCATGGTTTCTCTGATACTCACCGATCACCTTCACAAGACTTTCAAGTCTGTCAAGCTTTTTGCCTCCGTAGAGATCAACGCAGAAGGTTCCTACAGTTCCGCTAAGACGCCTTGTGTCACCGTTTGCCACCTCCAGGATTGAATTCTTGTGAAGTACCTTTTCAACATTCTTGGGCGCAAATCTGTAATATGCCTCAAGTATCCTTATCTTGGAGTATTGTATCTCCTCAATTCTCTTGTTCACCTCGGCAACGGAATCCCACATATCCTTGACGTCTCTTCCAAGTACTGCCGGGCGCTCAGGCATCTCTTTTCCGAGAGCTGTATCAGACAGCGCCTGTTCAAGAACAATAAGATCTCTCATATGAAGGAACCACACGAGTACTACCAGGGCGCTGGCCATAGCAAAAGTAACAAGGAATGCCAAAAACACACCAATGTTATCTACAAATACCGTCGCATCCGTCGTGGTGGAATTGATGATGCCCACAAGAGCATAATCAGCGGAGAGAATGTCATCGGCAACAGCAACTGCTCTGTAAGCCTGCCCCTCAATGTCAAGGTCAACTCCGACATATCTCTGTCCCCTTGCTATTCCAAGCGCAATATCATTCATGCTGCTTCCGTATACGTCAGTGACAACTTCCCGGTTTCTGCCGCTTGCGCTTGCACAGATAATATTGTCTTTAAGTCTTAATACGAATACATCATAGAAGATGTCATTATTTCCCTCATTTTTTATAAATCCTGTCAGATTATTCTTAATCTCAAGATATCTTTCGGAGTCGTAGTAAGCTTCATCATCGTAGTCAACGAACTCATTTAAGCCCGCTCCCTCTTTGAGAGATATGAGTGAGGTGACAGCAAACCTTGAATGCTCGGTTGCTCTCGCCCTTGTATACCCGGCACTTACTGCAAATACCGCAAGAGCCACGATGACAAACAGCATAGCCTCCGCGATCAGAATGAAATAGAAGGATCTGTTCCTGTCACCCAGAACTCTGATTATAAGGTAGAGAACTATAAACCATATGAGGAGAGCTGCCACATACCAGATAATATACACGGAATAAACCGAAAGTATCTGGCCAATGCTAAGCTTCATTCCGGAAACAATACTGCTCACAACAGGGTCGATCGCAAATACTCCCTCAGGAATACTCTTATCCGTCCTTGCGTATAATTGTCCCTCATAATAGATGGCATCCGAGTAAAATCTACCTGCCTCGCTCTTTTTGCTTCTGACTCCCTCAAGAGAAGGGTCGTCCTCCACAACTTCAGGCTCTGTCACAAGTTCCTGCGGATCAAGTGAGTAAACCCTGATAAAAGATCCATCTTCCGAAAGGAAGGTAAGAAAAAGTCCTGTCGGCTCAGCTGAAAATCCTGTAAATACCTCACTGTCATCCACCCTGAACTTGGCTGTGCGGGTCTCCTCTTTCAGCCTTTTGTCCAGGCATACAATCCTGTAGGCAGGTATACTGATGATCGCGTTTTCATCTTCAGCAGACTTCTGTTCGATAAAGGTCTGCAGCAGCAGATATATCTTGCCGCCTCTGACTGATACAGAGAGTATCCTGCTGTCAGAAAGACTTTTTGAAGAAAAAAGATGAGAAACTCTTCCGGCTGTGTTCATCGAAAAGAGAAATCCCTCTTTTTTGTGGTTCTGGACATAGTATATGGTGTTGTCGTCTATAGCATACTGATTGTGGGATGTGCATTCCACATCAACCGACACCCTGCGCATCACAAATCCGAACAGCACAACAGATGCAGTAAAGCTCAGTATGTAAAGGATTATTATCAGTCTTTTCCTCAAACTATCAGTTGACATTGTCCCGCCTTCCTACTGCACCAGATTCTCTGTGCCAATCTTTTTGAATGTATTAAAAAGAAGCCTGAACCAGGAATTACCTCCAAGGAAAAACCTCGACAGTATGATACTCAGTGCAAATATTGCAAGTATCAGGCTTATCCAGAAAAGTATTCCTATAATGGTATCAGCATTCCTCTTCACCCACAGTTTAAAGAGAAACCACGGAGTGATCTTCTTTTTGGTGACCGCAGCAATTGTTATATCCCTGTACAGATCCGTAAATCTGTGATAGCTGCCGTTGTCAGTCTTTTTTTGAAGAAGATAGTAGCTGGTAGCCTTTTGTCCCGACTTGGGTTCAAGCAGCTTTAAAAGAATTGATGCACAGATGTCCGCACACTCGCTCTCTCCTATGTTCATATCAAGATCCTTAAGATCAAGCTCATAGCTGAAAAATACGGATCTGTCACTGGATAGGTTGAGCATATTATTCTTCAAAAGCAAATATAAAATTGGATATGGGAGATCTGATGTAATGCAGGCAAGAATTGTGCTAATGCATATATCCTCACACTGTGAAAGAGTCAGCGCATCCCCCTCATAAAAATCAAACAGCGGCCTCTCCTTGTGGAACGGGAACACATAGACATGCTTGTCACCTGATGAGAAGTCGTCTATTAGTATCTGTTCTCCCTTTCTGTCAGAAAGGCTAAAGAGCGAGAGGATATCCCTTACAACCTCGTGCTGATGAACCACAATAACCGTGTAAAGTATACCTCCGGGAGATAAAAGATCTCTGCAGATGTAGACATCATTTACCTCGCCGATACTCTTCGTTGCAACCACAAGAAGCCGCATTTTACCGGACTCGTAGATCATTTAAGGCTCCTCTCAAAGATTTATATCCGGGATCTTGACGATCGGTTCCTTGTCCTGCTCCTGTATGCTGCCTGCATCATCAGCTGTAGCTGTGGATTTGACGATTGCGTATGCGTATGTGCATACCATAGGCATATCCGAGCAGTATATGCGAATCTCGTAAACACCCTCTTTTGACGGCGCTGTATATACACCGTCTGTGGTGATCTCGCCGCTTCCGGGTGCAGTAAGTTCATAAGTAATGCTGCATGCTTCCATATTGTTGAACTGAATTCCGAAGTAGTAGTTCTCCCTCGGTCTCATCACAACAGTAGGCGTCTTGGCTGTAATGGACTTGCCATAGTAATCCGCAGCCTCAAGTTCCTCACCTGTCGGGAACTTGATAGCAACCCATCTGTAGGTGAGGACCAAGAACTCAACGTCATGCAGAAGTCTTGCAGCAACGACAAAGCTTCCCTTGTCATTGAGCACTCTTACAGCAGTCTCTGTATCAACGAGCTGCTGTGACTGTCTCGAAAACAGTTCGGGATTGCCGTATACAGTACTCTTGGCACTGGCTCCCAGAGCCTGATCGGGTGAAAGATATTCATATCCTATTGACACGTAAACATTGCCTGCGCCAAGTCCATGAGTGATCTCTCCCGAATATCTTATATCCCCTGCCCTTGCGTCTCTTCCGAGAGGTATCTCAAGTATTCCGGTAGCGACATTTTTAAGTTCACCTCCGGAGTAGGATACAGGCTGCGAACTCATAACAGGCTGTATCTGTGTTTCTTTATTGATACGGATGTCATTGTCCTTGGTAAAGTACTCAAGATAGTCGTGCTTGACACCGTTCTGAGACGGAAGATCGATGTACTGGTTCTTCCTGGGCTCTCTTATATTCTCAATAACATAGGCGCTGTCAGTTCTCATGAGATCGATCTCAGCCAGCTTGATCGAAGAAGGCGTCACTGCCTGTCTCATCTCAAGAGAGAGTTTGCCGGTCTCTCTTCTTATAAGTGAAGAAGGGGTCTCCTCAGAGAGTCTTACCTTCATGGCAAAACTGTTCTCTGTCTGAATGGCCTTATCATCTTCGAAGGCGCCGGCTGAGCCGCTTCGAAGGATCACATTGGCCTCAATCCCCGCCGAATTCTGAACCTCCATCCAGAAATCCTTGTAGTACACTCCGTCCTCTGAGAGCTCTATGTCATCCACTGATATCTCTATCTGCTGGGATCCGTCCGGGGCTGTAAAATTAGGTATATCCAAAACACCTCTGTAGGAAAGCCTTGAATCTGCATCCGTGAGCTTGTGTATCTCAAGTCTCGCCTTCACATTGCGGCCCTTACATACAATTGTGGGCATGGTAATTTTCCCTTCAAAGTTGGTACCTCTGAAGAGAGACTCACTCTGAAGGAATTCAGATTCAAGTTCAAATCCTTCGTCAAACTCATCCTTGTCCACAAGGAAGATCTCATATCCCTCGCTGATGCGGTTGAATTCATATTCCTGATCCGATTCCTTGTGCGAAACGGCATAGACGGAATGTATGTCTTTTTCCTTGAATCTTACGCACAAGCAGGCTGTATCGCTTGTAAGGTCATCAAATCCTTCCACGGCAGAGAGCTTTTTTACAAGGGATGAATCTATGATTATCTCTCTTCCGCTTCCATCAATAACCACACCGCTCTCAATTAGGATTGAGAGATCATCAAGATTGACAACTCCGCATCCGCATACGATTCCTGCTCCATACATCAGGCTGTTGATAAACCGAAGTTTATTGATATGGTAGCTCTGTTCTGCCTGAAAGTCTGCAGTTGTAAGCATCTTGCCGGGATAATAACGATTTCGTTCGAATGGATATACCTGATTGCTGGCCATTTTAGAACCCCCTATGTAAAATCATCGCATCGGGCACCATATATAGTGTCCCTCATATTATGATAACACACATAAATATCATATACACGGATAAAATGTCTCAAAAATTATTAAAAAACCAGAAAATCTGTTTCAGTTTTCTGCTGATGGCTCCACAAGTGCCCGCGTGTGTTCCCACTCACTCTGGGCTCTTTCAAATTCCTGCTGTGAAACCTCCGCAAGTTCCGGATGTCTGTCTCTTCTTGCGTTTACACTTTTATTCACATGTTCAAGCCTCAAATACCTGTCATACACGCCGGAAGCCTTGTCCTTTAAAATGCTGAGCTTCCTCTTCTCTTCTTCTCCAAGAGAATCTCCCTCACTGTCAAGCCTCTTTTCGATCTCCCTGATCGTATCGTTGAGCTTTACCGAGTCCTCAAAAGACTTGCAGTTATTCATAAGCTCGCGCAGCTGTCCATAGTTATTGGCTGTGTCATACGTCTTCTCTGCGGCAAGTTTTCTCGACTGCCTCTCGGATGTCTGGTAATCAACTCTTGCCGATGAACTGAATTTCATGGCATTTTGCTGCTTAACATTCTTAATGTTAAATGTTGAAAGATTCTTGGCCGTAAGGACCTTGCCCTGAATCTGTTGCTGCGTCTGCTGCGGTGTTTCAAGGAAAGATGTGGCTTCCTTTTGTACTTCCTGCGGTCTGAGGGTCTGTATTTCAATCTGTTTTTGCTTTTGCCGGTTCTCGAAATCCTCTCTTGAGATAGACATGTCGTTCCTCCTTATAGATAATATGAGTAAATCCTGGTCTCAATCTTTTCTTCACATTCCGCAAAGCCAAACTTTGATATCAGGGCTTCAACCTCTCTCTCAAACGGACAGATAATAACATCGGTCCCCACCGGGCACTTTGTCACCGCATTGGCTGTTGCAAAAACGATCAGTTTCATAAGTTCCATCACCCTCATTCCCCTGGCATCCATCCATTGAAACTCCAGCTGCCTGTTCTCATTCATCCTGAGTGTTATCCCCGCAATGGGTCTGTCATGCCTGACTACGAACACAGAGTAATCAATATTGCTATCATCAGGATAAAATCTGTTATAAGGGTACAACTCATTATACGAATCAATCTGCCTCTGTGTCAGATTCCTTCCAAGAACAAATTCATTACCTCTCTTTTTTTTGAGGAACTTTCGAAGGAAATCACCCTGGTGTCTGATAATATGACCAATTGTTGCATGAAATCTCTTCACATCGCCGACAGACGGAACGAATCCGGCCTCCATCATGGTCAGGTCATACTGCTCGAAATACGCGCCGTTACCTCCGACGCAATACTCTATCCTGTAGACGTCCCAGTCCTGCTGTGTTATGAACCCGGCAAGTTCGCTCTCACACAGCCCTGGGCTCACATCCTGCCCATACTCCAGGCTTCTGACCTCTATAACTGCCCCGTTCACAAAGAGCACCGCAGCCCCTACCACCTCTTCATCATCAAACATTCCGTAGGAAAGGCATCTTTTGTCCCTTCTCATCTCCTCAAGACCCGGCGGCAAAAACGGGGTGAAAAAGCTTTCATTTACCGAATTAATCTCACAGAACTTCATAATCTGTCTCCTGATGTAAAATTCCCGGTTCACGGATATCGCCTGAAATACATAAAAATACATCATAATTTTAACATAATAAAGCGCCTGATGCTATGAAGTACGGTGCCTAAAGTATGTTATAATATTTCTATTGTTACTGTTCACTCGCATACAGCTCGCTCCAGTAACGTATTCGCGCATTCATTAAAGTTCGACTTCGTCGAAGGAATGCGCTCACTACTGAATCAATTACTCACGAAATGCGCAGCAGAGTGCGCATTTCTGTCTGAACAGTAACTTTCTATTATTATTGCCAGTTCAAAAGTGAGGAAAAAATGTACATAAGTGTCAAGAAACACATATTGTCCGGATCACTTCTTCAGGTTGCTCTTATCAAGATCGTTGCAGCTTTCTGTGAAGGTTTTGTCCGGACCGTGCTTGAGAGAACATCACGCCAGAGTCCCGATATGCTGGATATAACTCTGTGGCGGATTCAGATCGTGATATCCGTGCTTCAGATAGCAGCAACCACGATAGTTTTTTATTTGTCCTGGAAAAAGCTCAATTATTATATGTCTCTGATCCCGAAAGACGATCAGAAAGGAATGGGGGAACTTCAGAAGGAAGTATTTGGCGAGTCCAATGTAGCCTCTTTGTCAGTCTCTTCAGTGAACAGGCTTATCCAGCTCTGGGCCGTGATCTTTGTAGGTGCCGAGCTCATATATGTGTTCACCTCGATCATGTACAGGCGCTTCATTGCCATGCTCATGGATGCCCTGTCGACCGGAGGCGCCATGAGCGACGGAACCTTTGTCATGCTCTACAACATGACCCACGGCTTCAAGTACATGGAGATCCTCGCAGCGATCCTGCTCGGTGTTGTTATGACCGCGATCTTCTTAAACGACAGATATTTAAAGCTTGCATCACTCGTGATACTGTCCCTGTTCCTGATATCCTTTGCAGTAATGCAGATGCAGACCGTGTACCTCATGGGACGCGAGATCGGCATCGTGTGGACTTCGATTATTTATCACCTCACGGAGACCTTGGGGATTGTGTTCCTGTCAAGGTATCTGGCTAAGAGGTATAAGGGGCTTTGAGTCAGTGGGGGCGTTACATGAGTCAGTGGGGACGTTACAGGTTGACTCATTTTTGAAAAACAAAAATGAGTCAACCTGTAACGTCCCCACTGACTCATGTAACGTCCCCACTGACTCTAACGTCCCCACTGACTCATGTATCATTTATTCAATTGTAAGTATATCGATAAATCCTGTCACCTCAAAGATCTCATTGATCTCATCGTTTACATTTTTAATGACCATGCTGCCCTGCTTGTTCATAATCTTCTGGGCAGACAGAAGGACTCTGAGTCCTGCGGAAGAGATATACTCAAGATTAGTAAAATCAAATTCGAGTTTCTCTATTCCGCCAAGCGAAGCCTTAAGTTCCTCATCAAGCTGAGGTGCTGTTGTTGTATCCAGTCTCCCCTCAAGTGCTACATTGAGATTGGTGCCATTCACATTTTTATTGATTGTCATATTGTTCTCTCCTTATTTACAGTTCACATACTATAGTCATATCCAGACGGTTGCCCTTTACTCCGACAAGCACATCCTTGGCTACGCTTGCAACTATTGATTTCTCAAGTTCATCCCAGGCTTCCTGCGCGGTCTCGTTGCCATCTATCGACTCCTTGAGTGCTCCCCTGTATTCATACAACGACCACATGATGCCGGAATCTGCCATTCCTTCCATGCCGCTGTACATACCCATGGTTCCGTAGTTGACATATCCTCCTCCATACTGCTGCTGGAGTTTCATGACATTGTTGTAATTGAGAAGACCGTTCTCTATAACATCTCCAACCTTCCCCATGAACCCTTTGGCGAGGGAGTTTTCTTTGACCGATGCCATTTCAAGAAGTCCTTCCTTCTTGTCCTGATCCATCTCTGTCTTGCCGGTGAGCTTGATGCAGCACTCATGCTTGTATTTCTCAAACCATATAGCAGCGTGATAATCGGCGGTAAGTTCCTTGAGCATTCCAATTGTCTCTTCAAAAAGAAGTTTTAAGTGGAGCGCACTCTTTTTATCAAGATCAAGCTCTGCAATGAGGTCTTCGGCCTTCTCATATATCTCGTCGCTTTTGATCTTGCTGCTGTCAACAAAAGTAAACTGCGTTGTCTTCTCGGGAACCCTTGAACCGATCGTTGCAAGCGCCTCTGAGAAGTCCTTGGTAACAACCATCTTGATGATATTTCTGTCTATGTATACGTCGATATCATCCGCGAGATTTGCCACAAGGGATCTCTCGAGATTGTCCCACGCCTCCTGAGAGTACGGATCCTGTTCTCTCCTTAAATATATCTCTGCGAGGTAATCCCTTAAGTTCCACTGTTCTTCCTCAATTCCCTCCATCATGAACATCGACTTGAGAACTCCGAAGAAACCTGTCTCGCTGCTGTTGGTACCGGATGATGAAACAGAGATCAGCTCCTGCTTCTGAGCCTTGTCCAGCCTGTTATCACATGTCAGATATATCTGTGACACTCTGGAATTGCCCTCAAGCCAGAAATCAAAAATACCTGTTCCGATGATGGACTTAAGAAGTCTCATCACCTCTTCGCAAAGAAGTCTGAGTCTGAGTGCGTCCTTCTCACCAAGCCTTACATCGAGAATATAACTGTCGATGAGGTTGTTAGCTTCCTTCAGACTTGCTTCCACGTCTGCGATCTTAATGTGATTTGTCTTTACGTAACGCATACTCCCTCCAATAAAAGATTATATATATCTATGTTATCACTTTTTATTCACCAATGCTAAATCTTTCTTCATATCAAGAGCTGCCGCCCTTGCAGCTTCTCCTACTCTGCCATCGGAGAAAATGCTGTACTTGTCACTCTTCCAGGCAGCTATGATTCCTCTTGATGAGTTCACAATGGCGCCGAGGCCGTCGCTGTTAAAGAAGCCCTTCAAGTCTTCTCCCTTTCCGCCCTGTGCGCCGTAGCCCGGAACCAGGATGTAGGTCTTTGGCATGATCTTTCGAAGCGCCTGCCCCATCTGCGGATATGTCGCGCCAACAACAGCTCCGATGTTGCTGTAAGATCCGTCCATCGACTCATTGCCCCATTCGTTAACCTTCTTTGCCACAAGTTCATAGAGGGGCTTGCCATCTATGAGCCTGTCCTGAAATTCCCCGCTTGAGGGGTTGGAAGTCTTAACCAGTACGAAGATTCCCCTGTCCTGCCTGTTGCAGACACTAATAAAGGGCTTTACTCCGTCGGAACCAAGGTAGGGATTCACTGTAGCAAAATCCTCATCAAAGCCACTGAAAAATTCTTCGCCAATCTTTACCTGACCAAGGTGTGCTTCTGCGTAGGATGCCGAAGTCGAACCAATGTCCCCCCTCTTAACATCTCCTATCACAAAAAGTCCTTTTTCCCTGGCGTAGTCAATTGTCTTTTTAAAAGCCACAAGCCCCGGGATACCGAGTTCCTCGTACATTGCTATCTGAGGCTTCACTGCAGGAACTATATCATATATACAGTCGATTATCTCCTTATTGAACTGCCAGAAAGCCTCAGCAGCTCCTTCCGGGTTCCTGCCCTTTTCTTCGAAACATACGTCTTTTATCCTGCCCGGTATGTAGTCAAGCTTCGGATCCAGTCCCACCACGATCGGCGCGTCTTTTGATACAATGCTGTCGATAAGTTTTGAAATCATGTTCTTATTCCCTTCCGGTTTTTTTATCTTCTGCTGTCGTAGACAGTAAAGAAATCATCAATTGCTCCTATGAGCTTGTCCTTGGGCATAGACTTAAGCAGATACTTGGCGGGCTTAAGGCTTACAACCTTCATGACGCTCTCCTTGTCATCCTTGGCAGTTAAAAAGATCACGGGCAGATCCTTCAATTTGGAATTCTCCCTTATCTCCTTAAGCACATCAGGTCCGCTCATTACAGGCATCTCATAGTCGAGAAGCACAAGATCCACAGCATTCTGCTGCAGGAACGCAAGGCCGATCTTGCCCGAGCTTGACATATATACGTGGTACTTGACCGACAGCCAGGTGCGTAGCATCCTCAGCATTGCTCCGTCATCGTCGATTATAAGTATCTTCTTGCGCAAACTCTCATCCACTGCCGAATAATCCACTACCATATTGAGATGTTCTGCCAGAAGCTTTACATCAAGAGGTCTTAAATAAGTCTCCTGTATCTTTTCCTTGCCGATCGTTGTAGTTGCCAGGGTCAGCTCCTCATTGTTGCCCACGAGGTATAAAAGAAATCTCTCAGAATCTATATGCTCATCAAGATAGCTAAAGAGCGGGATGTTTTCTTCCGTGAGGTCTCCCAGGTACAGCACATATATCCTTGGTCTGTCAGGAACAGCATCAACAGCCTTCTCATCAGGTGCAACGGTGGATACCTGATATTCTTCCTTCTCAAGCCCTTTGACAATCGCATTGACCATGAAGCTCTTCTGGATACCTATAAGCAAAACTCTCTTATCCATATCGATACCTTTCAAATTACATTATTATTTACAATATATTGAGTAATCCGTCTCTGTCAACTGCCGACAACAACCTTTTCACCTGTTTGTATTTTTCTTTATACTCATCGGGTATAGCGTATTCACCAAGCATTTTCATTATGTCGTCAGCACTGTCAAAATAGGAGGCGGACACAAACTCTTTTATGGATGCAAAGGCATTCTCAAGATCCTCGGAATCTATCATGGGCTTATCCGCATCATCCTCCGCGAACAGTCCTTCAAGTCTTGTGTTATAGCTTCTGTAAAAAGAAAGAAGAGACGGTGTGAGCAGCCTGATCTCATCTATATTTCCATTGTTGCCGCATTCCTCGAGATACTCTGCCTTCTCGGACAGATCAAGAGCGCCGATCGCTCTCGCCGAACTCTTGAGGCCATGAACATAAATCGTATAGTTTTCTATGTCATTCTCCTGTTCATATTTCTCAATAAGTGCCGCCCTCTCATCTATGGACTGCCAGAAATCCCTCATCACATCCCTGGCTCCGATTGCAGAACCGCATCTGGTAATAGCTGCCTTCACATCAACTCCGCTGACCTTGAAAAGATCCATCAGAACGCTGTTCTCATCCTCAACATAGGCCATCGTATCACTGTCAAAGCCTTCATCACCCGGCAACTGTACCTTGTCCTTTGGAAGATAAAGAAGGATCATCTCCTCGAGCTTGGCCGGATCAACGGGTTTGGACATATAGTTGCTAAAGCCCTCCCTGAAGTACATCTCCCTCGAGCCGGAGATAGCGTTGGCAGTGAGCGCCACCACAGGAGTATCAGTATTAAGATTGTCGGAAAGTTCTTTCATTGCGTGGAAGGTCTGTATTCCATCCATCTCTGGCATTCTGTGATCAAGAAAGATTATGTCATACTTATTTTTCTTAACCAGTTTTATCGCGTCCATCCCGGATATCGCCGTGTCTATCTGCATGAGAGTCTGCTTCAGAAGTCCCTGTATTACCGTGAGATTCGTCTTGGTGTCATCCACAACCAGTATCCTTGCGTCTTTGGCGTGGAAGCTCTCCCTGTAGCCTTCCATTTCATCCCGGGACTCCCTTACCTTTCTGGAGAAATCTCCCACTTCTTCCCAGTCAATGACCTTCTGCCTTATTACAAAAGAAAATTCGCTTCCCTTTCCATACTCACTCTGCACCGAGAGTTTTGAACCCATAAGCTCCAGAAGACTTGTGACTATACTGATGCCAAGTCCCGTACCCTCTATGGTTCTGTTCTTTTTAACATCTATTCTCTCAAAGGCTGAAACAAGCCTGTCCATATCCTCAGGTCTTATTCCTATACCTGTGTCAGCGACACTTATCTTAAGGTCAATAAACTCATCGTCATCCACATCGGGATTGTCTGCAGGAACAGGCACATAATCCACGCTCAGTGTCACCGTTCCGGTCTCGGTATATTTCACCGCGTTGGTTATGATATTTATTATGCACTGCTTTATCCTTATCTCATCACCAAAGAGAATATGCGGAATATCTTCATTCACATTAACTTCCAGCTTAAGATTCTTTTCCGAAGCCCGAAGCTGTGACATATTGACAATGTCATTCATCAGAGATCCGAGTTCATACTCAACAGGCACGATCTCCATCTTGCCCGCCTCGATCTTGGAAAAATCGAGGACATCGTTTATCAGTGCAAGGAGAGTTCTTCCGGAGTTCTGGATGTCCCTTGCGTACCCAAGTATCTCCCCATCGGTGCTCTGTCGGAGTATCATCTCGTCAAATCCGAGCACTGCGTTGATGGGTGTTCTTATCTCGTGGGAAATATTGGACAGGAATCTGCTCTTGGCCTCATTGGCAGACCTTGCGATCTGAAGCTGATTCTCGATATTCTGTCTGTTCTTTACAAGTTCTATATATTCAACAAGTCTGTAAACAGTCAGATCCACAGCATGATAGAGCTCTTCTATCTCATCGTTAGTCGTGATGTTCAGATCATGAATAGCGGCGATACTCCTGCTAAGAGTGTCATCATTGGCGTTGTATATCCGGGTGACCGCCTTCGAGAGCATCCTTATCGGTTCAACAATTCTCTTTTGCGCATACCTGTTAAAAAATACCGCAAGAGGAATGACTATTATGGAAATCAGCATAGCGAGACGGACACTGTACCTGTAGTTGATATTTGATCTTCCTGTGAACGTCTCTGTAAACAGAGTCGTCTCAAGCTTCGACTCCTCGAGAAGATCCATACTCACTCTGTTCTCGAGTCTCTCGACACTGCTTATACCGGAATAATCCCTGACATTCCCCTGCTGTGAACTTACATATCCGTAGTCTTTCAGAGTCGGAACCAGAGTATTTGACGCAACCTCCGCAGATAATCCCAGAAGAAAAGCTTCAATGACAATGATGTTGGTAACCACAAAACCGATTCTGGGCTTTACGCTTACCAGATATTTCTCATCATCAGTGAGCTTCTTTGGATCGATATAATATTTGCCGTTTTCCAAAAATACCTTTTTATCATCGGGGATCTTTTTCCAGATGTAATAGATAAGAAGACTTGCGCCAAGGCATCCCGGCAGCTCGTTAAGAAAGAAAAACAAAAGCTGTCTTAGAGTGAGAGAATAAATGCCCTGATTGCTAAGGAGCAGTATCACTATGCCCCAGAAAACTCCCACAAGATTCTGCATAAAGACACATACCAAAAGAGTTTTGGGGAGAGATGAAAACCATTTTCTCCTGGTGATAAGGTCAGTGACACACACTACCAGAAGGTAAATAAATGTAAGATACGAGAAGCTTGCGTCCACGATAGTTCTGTAGATAAAGACGATCAGCACGCTTATCATGCCGGGAATCGCACCGCCAAACGCAGCGGTCATCATCATTGGCAGATACCTGGCTGCATAGATCATCCCCGCCATGTTAAAGTTCACGGAATCTGCGTGAAACATGTGGGCGTTGTAAAAGATAGTAAAAAAGGACGTAAAGACCACCATTATCACATTGATAATGGCAGTCTCTGTCCTTGTGCTCTTAAAAGGTCTCGTAAATTTACCAAGCTTCATCAAATATGTCCGTCTCTGTGCATAGAGAATTTGTCCATAGGATAATTCTTAAGATTATCAAGTACCTTTCTGTCATCAGCCTTGGAGAGAAGGCTCTCTCTGGCCTTGTTGATATCAGATATATTCTTGTGTCTGGAAGGTCCGCCGACGCATCCTCCCGGACATACCATACCCTCGATGAAGTCCTCGGGAAGCTTGCCGACTTTGAGAAGGGTGAGCGCCTTTTTGCACTCCGCTCCGCCTGCTGCGCGAAGGAGCTTGATTCCTGCAGTGTCCTCTCCTCTCTCCTGCATACACTCGATAACGGCATTGGCAACTCCTCCGCTGGCAGCAAATCTCTTGCCCCAGATCGAAGACTCCTGATATCCTTCAGGAACCGGCTCAAAGGTAACGTTCCTTGATCTCATGAGAGCTCTGAGCTCTCCGTAGGTAACAACATAATCCGCGTTGTCCGGAACCGATTTGTCCTGCGCCTCAGATTTCTTGGCTATGCACGGTCCGATGAAGACTGTCACGCATCCCGGTCTTGTGGCTTTGAGGTATCTCGAGATAGCACACATCGGTGATACTGTTGATGACATGTTGTCCCTGTACTGATCGGGGAAGTGCTTCTTGAGCATATTGATAAAGGCAGGGCAGCATGAGGTTGTCATCTTCTTACCCTCTTTATAAGCCTCACTCCACTCCTCGGATTCGTAGGCAGCTGTCATATCACCGCCAAGGCCTACCTCAACCATGTCAGCAAAGCCTATCTTTTTGAGTCCCTCTTTGATAGAGCCCATTGAGATGTCCTCACCAAACTGTCCCTCGGTTGCAGGAGCGCACATTGCGATGACTTCCTTGCCGGCCTTGATCTCTTTGATAATATCAACGAGGAAGGTCTTGCTGCCGATTGCCGCGAAAGGACAGCTGTGGATGCAGTGTCCGCACTGTATACATTTATCCTCATCGATCTTACAGTAGCCATACTCATCATAAGTGATGGCTCCTACGGGGCATGCCTTCTTGCACGGCCTCTCGAGGTGAACGATCGCGTTGTAAGGGCAGGCGTGAGCACAAAGTCCGCACTCCTTGCACTTGGCTGGATCTATATGCATATGGGTATCACCGGGTGTGATAGCTCCAAACTTGCAGGACTGAAGACAGGGCTTGCCCATGCAGAAACGGCAGTTATCTGTAACCGAATATGCTGCGATCGGACACTCATCACAGGCAGGATCAATAACCTGTACTATATTTTTAGAATCGGGATTATAACTTGGCGCCTTTGCCATTGCCAGGTTAATCCTCTGTCTTACGATTTCTCTCTCCTTGTAAACACAGCATCTGTACTCAGGCTTGGGGCCGGGTATCATCTTAAGTACAAGCTGCTCGATATGCTCCTGGTCATTGTTGCCGTCCCATTCGAGCCTGCAGACCTCCTCCATTATCTTGTGCTTAAAGCTGTTCATACCTGCATCATTTGTTACCATACATTATCTCCTCTCCCTAATAAATCTCTGCTTTCTCCCGGCATGAACTAATCTCTCAGTCTATGCCCATGTCTATAATTCTTCCAAATTCCAGTCCGCTCGTGTCGTGAGTGGTTATAACAAGCGGCCTGGTGCCCTGTTTTTCCCTTATAAAAGAGATTGCGTTCCTCCTGGATGCCTCATCAAGTCCCGTAAAGGGCTCATCCATTATAAGGATGTCACTTGGAACTGCCAAAGCTCTCGCAATGGCAACGCGCCTTCTCTGTCCGCCCGAAAGTTCACGCACGGGCTTGTGAAGCTCATCCTCTGACAGGAGGTTTTTTAGCTCACTTATCGCATTCTCGCGGTAGACTCTCCTGTTTACCATCGTAACGTTGGTGACCGCATCAAAGCTATCGCACAGGCGGTCCTCCTGAAAGACCGTGCCCGAATTGATGAACGGATACTTGTAATCTCCAAGGAGCTTGACGTGCCCCGCATCAGGTTCTTCAAGTCTAAGGATAAGCCTTAGCAGCGTTGTCTTACCGCACCCTGACGGCCCTGTAATTATGTAGCTGTGCTCCTCTTCAATGTTGAGCGAAAAGTCCTTAAGAACCTGCCTGCCATCAAAGGACTTGCACACATCCTTTATCTCGATTGTCATAATTAAGTCCCCTCATTTCTTTGACGGCAGCACAAGCAAAAATAATACCACTCTTTCACATATAAATGCAACAAGAACCGTCACTATCGTCCATGCAAAGAGCTCTCCTGTCTCAAGATATATCTTGGCCTGATACAGTCCGTTGCCTATCGTGCCAAGAGGCTGTCCGATTACCTCAGCCGCAATTCCGCTTTTGAAGCTCATGCCGATAGCAAGTTTAAATGCTCCCTGCCAAAAAGGCAACAGTCCCGGCAGAAAAATGTATCTTATCTCTCTCTCCCTTGGCATCCTGAATACCCGTGCCATCTCGAGGAGCTTTTTGTCGGTACTTACAAGTCCCTCCAGGGTATTGGTATATAGTATGGGGAAAACCACCATCGCAACTATAATCACCGATATGTTGCGGTTCCCAAACCATATCAGAAGAAGTATCACAAAGCTCGCCACCGGCACCGACTTAAGCGCAAGTACAAGCGGCCGAAGCAACTCCCGCACTATTTCATTAATATAAGACAAATATCCAAAAACTATACCAAGAGCCGAGCCTGCCACAAATCCGGCGAGGATCCTTCCCGTCGTTGAAGCCACCGACTGCCAGAATGAATTATCTCCCATCAGTCTTCCAAGCGTCGCCACCGTTTCTGCCGGTCCCGCGAGCAGGACCTTATTATGTACTATCATCGCAAGCGCCTGCCAGACCAAAAGCCAGAAGGCTGCCGCGATTATTCTTTTTACAATATTTTGCACCTGTCTATCTCTCTATACTTATATTATTAAGCTCACACAAACGTACCGCGCTTCTTACCCTCTGTTGATCATGCCTGCGAGGTATCCGGCTCCGAATCCGTTGTCGATGTTGACTACGCTCACTCCGCTGGCACAGGAATTGAGCATTGACAAAAGAGCTGACAATCCGCCAAAGGATGCTCCGTATCCAACGCTTGTCGGAACTGCTATCACCGGGCAGTCGGCAAGTCCGCCCACAACGCTGGCGAGAGCTCCCTCCATTCCAGCAATCGCGATTATGACCTGCGCAGTCATTATCTCATCCATAACCGGCTTATTAAAGAGCCTGTGAATCCCTGCAACACCTACGTCGTAGAGTCTCACCACTTTGTTGCCTAAAAATTCCGCAGTCAGCGCCGCCTCTTCAGCAACGGGAATATCACTTGTACCGCCGGTCACGATGACGATCTTGCCTTTGAGCTCATCACTGCCGTTCTCACCCTCATCCCTGCCATATGCAATCCCGATTCCGGACATCTCATGATAGAAGAGATGATCCGTGGACTCAAACGGCTGTGCTTCATAATAATCTTTTGCCTCGGGCGACATCCTTGTGATGAGCACCTTCTTCTGCCCATGGAAAAGGAGCTTTTCGGATATCTCAAATATCTGGGACGGAGTCTTCCCCTGTCCGTAGATAACCTCTCCCCTGCCCTGCCTGAGGCCTCTGTGGAAGTCAGGCCTTGCAAAAGACATATCCTCAAAGGGAGCCTCCTTTAACTTAAGGACTGCCTCATCCACCGAAATATTACCATCCTTAACAGATGACAGAAGCTCTTTAATCTCTATTTCTTCCATCCGGGTCTCCTAAATCCAAAAAAACATATTAATCTAATTTACATTCTACCATAATATTAAGTTGTGATATACTCTTGTATTATGGAAAAAAGAATGAACAGACTTAAAAAATACGTCAAAGGCGAAAACTTCACAAAGCGCTTTATCATAATGATGATCGGGATCTTCTTTTTGGGATTCTGGCTCTCTTTTCTAATAAGGGTCAATCTGGGCACTGATCCCTGCAGCTTCATGAATCTCACGGTGTCAAGGCGCCTTGGAATACTCTTTGGAACCTGTCAGGTCATCTTAAATGCAGTACTGTTTGTGATCGTGATATTCTTCGGCCGCGAATACATAGGCTTTGGCACGATTGCCAACATGCTCTTTATCGGATATATAGCTGACTTCTTTGGATGGATCTGGGACAATAATATCCCCTCATCCTTTTTTACAAACACCCCCACAAGGATACTGACCTTCGTCATATCTTTTTCAATGTTTGTGGTTTCCGCATCATTATACATGAATGCAGACATGGGACTTGCCCCCTACGACGCAGTTCCCCTTATGATCAAAAAATACATATTAAAAAGCATACCCTTTGCGATTATAAGGATATGCTATGATTTCACCGCAGTGCTCGTCGGCGTTCTCTTTGGAGGCATCCCAAACATCGGAATCATTCTCATGTCTTTATTCCTGGGACCTGTTATAACTGCTGTCGGCAGGCTTCTGAGCAGATATATATTCCATTCAGGTAATAAGTGAAAATGCTACATGTCCCTATCCCGCTCTATGGCAAGAATATCGTCGAGTCTTACCTCCGTTTTATCCATCAGCACAAGAGAGCGCTTATATTCATCTATCCTTCTGATTTCAAGAACCCGGGTCACATACTCTCCCCCGGGTTTTAGTTTGTCCGGAACAAAATATGTAACTCTTGCCCTGTTATTAACTCCAAGATCCCGCGTTAGCTCCAAAAGAGCCTCCTCAAGCTCCTGCTTTTTTTCCGCAGTCAGTTCCTTCTTTTCATCCGTGTATCTGGCAGTCTCTTCCACAGCATCGTCGTAACCTGTAAGCGCTGCAAAGGGCGCAAACTGCGCCGCGCGGTTCTCTATCGGCATCGGGTGATGGCGCAGCGAAACCGGTCTTTCTTTATCAATGATGTCGTCGTATTTTCCCATCGGTCATGTTCCCAGGTCAGGCCTTATGGCCGCCTATCTGTCTTCCCCTCTCAAGTCCGGTAGCACCCTCCTGCAGAGATGTGCCTTTTACCAGGGCATTTTTGCCATACCTCTTCTGAATGGAAAGGGCTGCCTCCTGAAGAGCTCTTTCCTTATCACCTAGCTTTTTTGACTCTTCTTTTTTCTTTTCTTTTTCCTCATAGTTTTCAAACAGGGAAAGCTGTTCGTAGGTCTCTTTTTTCTTTTCCTGTACATCTGTCTCATCTATGACATGCATTGCAGCGATGTTGATGCGCCTTGACATAAGATCGGGATTTACATGCTCATCAAAAATCTTCAGTGCAGCATCTATTATCACACTTCCGAGGGATGTGAACTCCTCAAGGTTTGCACTTCCATGGGCATGCTCGGGAACCATCCTTCCGTAGTAGTCCGGCTTTATCCTGCCTTCGTAGAGTGCTGCAGCCTTCGGGTCATTCAGGCTCTCTTTGTCGTAGCCGACAGTCAGGACTATCTGGTCCGTAACCTTGTGCTGCTCAAGAAGCTGCATTGACAGCGCATCTGCCATCTCCCTCACAATTATCCTGGTCTTATCAAACGGGTATGGTCCCATCAGGACCTGCCCCTGGCTTAAACTGTTGTTTTCCGGTCTGTATTTTTTTATCATATCCATGGTGCAGGGCTCATATCCCCAGGCATGGTCGATGAGCAGCTCGGCATTTATTCCAAAAGTCTTATAAAGAAGTTCTTCGTTGTAAAAGTCGCTGTCCTTTCCAAGGCTGCATCTTGCGATGTCTCCCATGGTATTAAGTCCCAGCGCGTTAAGCCTTTTGACGTATCCCCTTCCTATGCGCCAAAAGTCAGTAAGAGGCAGGTGATCCCATAAAAGCTCCCTGTAGCGCCTCTCATCAAGTTCAGCGATCCTGACGCCGTTCTCATCGGCTTCAATGTGTTTGGCGACAATGTCCATGGCAATCTTGCAAAGATAGAGATTGGTTCCGATTCCCGCTGTCGCAGTTATACCCGTTGCGGCAAGGACATCCTTTATCATGTCCATGGCGAGTTCTCTTGCAGTCTTTTTATAAATCTTAAGATATGAAGTTGCATCAATGAAAACCTCGTCCACCGAGTAGACATGGATATCCTCCGGAGCCACATACTTTAAGTAAATCCTGTATATGTCCGTACTTACCTGCATATATCTCGCCATTCTGGGAACGGCCGCTATATATGACACCTTCATGGAAGGGTCAGAGCCAAGAACCTCTTCGTCGTCAGACTCTCCCGTAAACTCACCGCCGGGCGCCTTCATCTGCCGCATGGCATTGACTTCCTTAAGCCTTGCCTCAACTTCAAAGAGCCTGGGTCTTCCGGGTATCCCCCACTTCTTGAGGGCCGGAGAAACTGCCAGGCATATTGTCTTTTCCGTCCTGCTCCTGTCTGCCACCACAAGATTTGTAGTCAGGGGATTTCTTCCAAGATCCCTGCACTCCACAGAAGCATAAAAAGACTTGAGGTCTATTGCCATGTAAGTTCTGCCAGTATCGTTCATCTCTATCTGTTTATTACCGTTTTGCGGCCTGCATCATTTAATGTCCTCAATAAGGCGATGTCTGCCGTCTGTTGACTCGTAGATAAATATCTCGCAGTTCTGAGGTCTTGGACGCCAGACAATGCCGTTTTTGCGATCTTCAAGGTAGCCTCTGATTGCCCTTATGATGCCTCCGTGACAGGCGACGAGAACCTTGTCGTAGTCCTTCTTTTCAAGTTCAGAAAGGAATGAACTTGTCCTCTCCCGCATCTGCCTTATGGTCTCAACTCCCTCAGGTGCCGGAAATATCTCAGGAAATGCCCAGTATGCCGTCATGAGAGGTCCTGTGGAATAGTATCCAACCTTCTCGAACCTTCCAAAGTCGGCCTCTATGATGCGCTCATCGGTTATGATCTCATCGCGGCTCACCCCTGCGATGATCTCAGCGGTCTGGACTGCCCTTATTAGGGGACTTGAATACACCGCGTCAAACTTTATGTCTCCAAGCGTCTTTCTCCTCTCTTTTGCCTGACTTAAACCGACATCATTGAGGGGTATATCGCTTCTTCCCTGCATGAGCTTTTGCTTGTTGTAATCTGTCTGTCCATGTCTTGTCACATAAATCTTCATATTGCCTCTCCTGTGGATGCTCTATTTTCACCTTCCCTTACTCTTTTTGGTATACTCAGGCCTTCTTCCTTTTTGTTCATCATATATAAGCCTGTAGTTGTCATACCTGACCTTAGAGAGGGCGCCGAGAGAGAGTGCGTTCTTTACTCCGCAGTCCGGCTCCGATATATGCTGGCATCCGGCAAACCTGCAGCTATTTTCAAACTCCTCAAATTCCGTGTAGTAGTCCTTAAGCTCCTGCGTTTCAATATCGCGAAGTTCCAGGGAAGTAAATCCCGGAGTATCTATGATGAAGGTCTGCGTATTTTCATCAGAAAGCTCTTTTACCAAAAAAAGCTCAGAATGCCTTGTGGTGTTCCTGCCGCGGTCTATCTTTCTGCTGAGTTCTCCGGTCTGCATCCCGGCATCGGGTACCAGAAGATTTAAAAGAGATGACTTGCCGACACCACTGGGACCAGCAAGTGCCACAGTCTTACCGCGGATCAGCTCCTTGAGTTCGTCAATGCCGCTCTCCTGTCTCACGCTTAAGAAAAGAACCTTGTAGCCGCACTTGCCATAAGCTCTTTCAAGTTCCATTGCCTCCTGTGCTGTCGCGATATCCTGCTTGTTAAAACAGATGATCACGGGAAGGTTCATCTGTTTCATCGTGATAAGGTACTTGTCCAGCAAAACATAGTTGGGGTCAGGTTTGACTATGGCAAACAAAACAACCGCCTGGTCAACATTGGCCACAGGCGGTCTGATAAGAGAGTTCCTCCTGGGCAGTACATCTGTGATGTTGCCCACAAAGTTCTCACTGTCAATAACTTCTATTTCAACATAATCGCCTACTATGGGTTTTACGCCTGCTCTTCTGAAGATGCCCTTGGCTCTGCATTCATAGATACAGTCCCCGGCGGTCTCAACGTAGTAAAACCCGGCAATTCCCTTGATAATCCTGCCACGCATAAGTTTCAGTTCTCCTGCGTAAATGTAACAGCTCTTGTCACGGTATGCTCCACCGTCTCTCCTCCGGTGGTCTCACCGGTCTCAGGATCAGTAGTGGTAGGTGTTGTAGCTGAGTAAACAAATGTGATCGTTCCGGTTGGAGCGGTAATTCCCTTATAGGTTCCCTGAACTGGAAAATCAGTCGTAGTGGTACTGAGAAGAGTTGTTCCGTCAGATGTCACAAGTGATACGCGCACAGCAACTCCGGGAGTATAATTCTCTCCCTCTGTGGGAGCTGTTATCTCCGCATTGTAGCTGTATGTGACACTTGCAGGTCCTATGGACAGCTCCATATTGATCGTAGTGCCCTCTGACACCGAGGTTCCTACCGCAATACTCTGTGCACATATAAGACCTGTGAGGTTGGTGTCCTCATTGTTGGTCTCAATAATGCTTCCGGCCTGAAGTCCGGCTTCAACAAGCGTGATCACGGCATCTTCCGATGAAAGACCTATGATATTGGGTACAGTTACCTGTCCATCGGCCTTGGCAGTTGACACCTCAGTAGTAGCTTCGCTCTGTCCGCTGAGTGATGCGTTGTAATTGGATCCATCACTTATATATACGGTTATTGTAGCACCGCTCTTAGCCCTGTCTCCCGCTGCGGGGGATGTGGCTGCAACGGTGTCCTTGGCTGCAACATTGGCACTGTCGGCAGCTTTGGCAACAGCAAAGCCCTTGTCATCGTGGAGAATCGACACAGCTTCGGCATAGGTCTTACCGGTCACATCGGGAATCTTGATGCCGTCCTGACTGCCCTCTTTATCATCATCGTCATCAGTGTCATTGCTCTCAGAACCCGGTACTGACGAAAGCGAAGAACTTGCAATTGAGTCTGCCTCCCGGGATATCTCCTCCTCAGGTGAACCAAAAACTCCGATGCTCCTTCCAAGAAGCAGTATCACGATAAAGCCGACGAGAGCCGCTGAGATGATGGCCATGATGATCGTGACCTTCTCAATCTTCGAGGTATTCTGTGTATTGTAATCCTGGCGCCTCTTACTGCCTGCGCCCCTGTCATAATCGTCGTAATCGTCCCGGTCGTAATCCCTCTTTTTACGCTTTCTCTCTCCGTCAAAGTCATCGTACCTGTCAACACGGTCATACTCGTCCATGATGTCCGAATTAAGGCGCATCTGCGCAGTCTCGGACAATCGACCGGTCGCATTGTGGACCTCATCCATCTCCTCCTCGGAGGCAACTCTTGTTGCGCTTTCCTCATCCGCATCAACAAGTGATACAAAATCCTCATCCGGAGTGATAAGGGATCTCTTCAGATCTGTAATGAGCTCTGCCGCGGACTGATATCTCCTGTCAGGGCTCTTCTGGCAGCACTTTAACACAATCTTCTCAACGCTGATCGGTATGTCCTCGTTGTAATCGGCGGGACTTGGAAGTTCCTCCTGAATGTGCTTGATCGCTATAGCCACAGTGGTATCGCCGTTAAACGGAACCCTTCCGGTGAGCATCTCAAACAGAGTAATTCCAAGAGAATATATATCACTCTTGGCATCACTGTATCCGCCCCTTGCCTGCTCGGGCGAAGTATAGTGAACAGATCCCATTACATTTGATGTGATGGTGTTGCTGGTGGCAGCCTTGGCTATTCCGAAGTCTGTAACCTTGACCTTGCCTTCCCTTGAGATCATAATGTTCTGCGGCTTGATGTCCCTGTGGATGATACCATTGTTGTGCGCGGCCTCAAGACCCATCGCAACCTGAATGGCTATGCTCACTGCCTCTTTCACTGAGAGCCTTGACTTCTTCTCAATGTACTTCTTGAGAGTGATGCCGTCCACCAGTTCCATAACAATATAATTGATGCCATCCTCATCGCCAACGTCGTAGACATTAACGGTGTTGGGATGAAGCAGGCCCGCAGTAGACTGAGCCTCAACCCTGAACTTGGACACGAAATTCTCGTTCTCCGAAAATTCCTGTTTGAGCACCTTGACAGCAACAAGTCTATTAAGCTTATGATCTTTAGCTTTGTAAACGTCGGACATACCACCGGTGCCGATCTTCTCAAGCACCTCATAGCGGTCTCCGATCACCATTCCAATCTTAACCATCTATTCCTCCATCGTGTGAAACATCATCTGCAAAAGGCTCAATAAGGATAACCGCAATATTATCCTTGCCGCCATTATTGTTGGCAGCCTCTACGAGCTTCTGCGCTTTCTCGATGATGTCCCTCTGACCACTTACGATCATGCGAATCTCTTCATCTTCAAGCATATTTGTAAGACCATCAGAACACATGAGAACAATGTCCCCACGATTTAATTCCACATTAAAAAAGTCGATGTCTACTGTGTCAGTGGCACCGATAGCCCTGGTAATTATATTCTTGTCCAGGTGAGCCCTTGCGGTCTCCCTGTCTATACCACCAAGTCTTACCATCTCCTCTACAAGGGAGTGGTCTCTGGTAATCTGCGTTATCTTGTCATTGATAACATAAAGCCTTGAATCCCCGACATTGGCAACCTGCAGATACCTCCCCAGAACAGTACAGGCCACAACCGTGGTCCCCATTCCGGTGAAGCTGTCATTCTCCGCAGCCTTCTCTCTTAGTTTCCTGTTGGCGATCTTGATAGCCCTCTCCAGAATCCTGACAGGACTCTGTTCAAAAGACCTCTCTATCTCCTCTACCATTGTATCAACGGTAAACCTCGACGCGAAATCACCTGCGTTATGCCCTCCCATGCCATCCGCCACGATAAACACGTTGGAAAGATTACCGATCCTGCTGTCCGAGGAAAAGATATAATCCTGATTCAGTTTTCTCTTTTTTCCTATATCCGTAACGGAAAAAGATTTAAGCAAAACAGCCTCCCCAATAATACTCAAAATTCCTTCACCGAAAAAAAGCAGGTGTCATATATTTCCTTCCAGATGTCTCCTGCGAAGCTGACCACAGGCTCCATCTATGTCCCTGCCCATTTCCCTTCTTATAGTAACATTTATTCGTCTTTTTTCAAGTTTATTTTTAAAGCGCTCAGCACCGGTGCGGTCTGTGGGTCTGTAATCCCTCTCCTTTATAGGATTTACCGGTATAAGGTTGACCACCGCATTCAGTCCCGACAAAAGGTCTCCAAGCCTTTCGGCATCCTCATCGGTATCATTCACTCCGCTGACAAGAGAATACTCGAAGGTGAGCTGCCTTCCCGTCTTGTCAAAATAGGCGCGGCAGGCATCGAGCACCTCGCTTATGCTGTAGGTATTGGCGATCGGCATAAGCTCTTTCCTCTTCTCGTCGCTCGATGCATGGAGCGACAGCGCGAGGTTGATCTGAAGCTTCTCATCTGCCAGCCTGTATATCCCGGGCACTATCCCGCAGGTGGAAACCGTCAGATTTCTCTGGCTCATGTTGTGACCGTTCCCATCGCTCAGCAGATGGATAAACTTAAGCAGATTGTCATAGTTGTCCAGCGGCTCCCCGCTTCCCATTACAACGACCCTCGAAACCTTCTGCCCGGTTATCCTTGATATGGAATAAATCTGATCGAGCATCTCTGAGGGTGTAAGGCTTCTTACTACGCCGTCCAGAGTTGATGCGCAGAACCTGCATCCCATTCTGCATCCGACCTGCGAGGATATGCATACACTCACTCCAAACCTGTATTTCATAAAGACGCTCTCAATGACATTACCGTCATGAAGTGCAAAAAGAAACTTCTTTGTCTCGTCAAGCTTTGACTCCTGCACCTCAACGCTTTTTAAAGCGACCAGATAGCAGTTTTCGAGGAGCTTCTGCTTTAGAGACTTCGGGATGTTTGTCATCTCATCATAGTCAGATGCCATCTTCACATGAATCCACTCATAGAGCTGTCCTGCCCTGAACGCAGGCTCTCCAAGCTGTTTCATCAGCTCCTTCATCTCGTCGAGGTTCAGCGATTTGATATCTGTTTTACCATCTTTTATCTTAAGTATTTCTGTATCCATAAAGTTCATCCGATGCGCCGCAGCTTGGCGATAAAAAATCCGTCAGTGTCGTATTCTCCGGGAAGGAGCTGTATGTATCCCTTACCTGCCGTGTCGAGTAAAGAGCCCTCACCCGTATCCTTTTGGAGCGCCTCAGGAAGAAGATCAGAAAAATCAACCATCTCAAAAGGAAGCTCTCTGCATATCCGATCTATCATATCCTTATTCTCAGCTCTGTTTACGGTGCAGGTTGAGTACATCATTATACCACCAACCTTCACATAGTCCCAGACTGTTTTTATTATTTCCCACTGCAGCTTTGAAAGATCTTCGAGCGCTTCTTTTGATACGTTGAACTTGATATCGTTTTTCCTGCCTATGATCCCAAGCCCTGAACACGGAAGATCAAGATATATTATGTCGGCGCTGTTCTCCATTTTCCTGTCGTGGATCCTTGCGTCGTGTACCTGCGTCTTAAGATTGGTCAGCTTTAGCCTTGCTGCATTTTCTCTTATAATATCGCACTTGCGCTCCGACACATCCCTCGACAGAACTATTTTTGCTCTCTCAGCTGCATCCAGGCTCTTTCCTCCTGGAGCTGCGCATACATCTAAAACCTCCTGATCACTCCCCGGATCAGCAATATGCGTAACCAGCATTGAGCTCACATCCTGAACAAGGAATCTGCCCTCATCATACCCCGGAAGGAACCTTATATTGTCTGTCTTTTCAAGGTTAAGCGCATAGGGAAGTACATCGCTGCAGCTCACCCTGCACCCTGCCCCTTCAAGATCGCGTTTAAGATCAGAGACTATACTCTTTATCCTTTGATCTCTTTTTGCTTCGTCCAGGTCGCTCCCATATACTCCGGCAAGCGTAGCCTTCACAGTGGTCGGCCTTGGCAGAAGAAAAAACTCCAGCATCTTCTCAGTGCGTTCAAATCCGTATTCATCAAGCCACATCCTGCAGATCCACTCAGGCATTGAATAGTAGATGGACAAGAACCTTGTTCCGCCATCAGCTTCTCTGTCAGGATAGACAACCTCGTCCTTATTTCTCGAAATGTTCCTCAGGACTGCGTTCACAAAGCCCTTAAGAGTTGCAAATCTGTGCCTTGCGGCGAGCTTTACTGCCTCGTTGCAGGCTGCACTGTCAGGCACCTGATCCATAAACATGATCTGATAGACACTCATCCTCATAAGTCCCCTTATAAAAGGCTGCATGTCCTTTACTTTTGTCTTCGCAAAAGAGTCTATCAGATAGTCAATCTGTATCTGCCTCTCGATACATCCGTCAACCACTCTCTTGATGAAGGCCTTGTCCCTCGTTTCGAGGTAATCATATTTCTCAAGGCTGTCCTTTAAAAGGGATGGCTTTCTAGTGCCATCCCTGTAGTATTCAATAATTATATTAAGTGCTATTTCTCTGATGTTAGCCATTTATCAGTTTCTTCTTCCTCTGAGTGCCATGAGCCTTAGAAGCTGCACAACAGCCGTAGCTGCTGCCGCCACATAGGTCATGGCTGCTGCCTTAAGTACCTTTTTGGAGCCGTCCGCTTCCTCCGCTCCCAAAAAGCCGTAGTCCTGTATCATCACAAGTGCTCTTCTTGATGCATCAAACTCAACAGGAAGGGTGATAAGCTGAAACAGTACTGCCAGCGAGAATACCCAGATTCCTATGTCAATGAGCGGCCCGATGCTGAAGAACAGTCCCAGAAACGCAAGCGGTATACCAAGTTTGGATCCGATGCTGGCCGCAGGAAAAAAAGCTGTTCTTACCTTGAGCGGAACAAATCCCTGGTAGTGCTGAAGTACATGTCCGCACTCATGGGCAGCAACTCCAACCGCCGCAACAGAATCCGAACCATATACACTCTCCGACAGATGTACCACCCTGTGAACCGGATCATAATTGTCAGTCAGTTCTCCGAAGACAGGTTCAACCGTGACATCGGTTATGCCATTCCTGCGAAGGATCTCCATAGCCGCCTGTCCTCCGGTATATCCGCTCATTCCCCGGATCCTGCTGTATTTTTTGAATACCGACGAAACCCGCCAGCTCGCAATCATACATACGATTGCCATGATAATAGTAAGAAAATACATTAGTTCACTAAAATACATATTCAATCTCCAAAACAATAATATAATGAAAAGCTCACCGTCATCCGAGTCTGTCACCAACCTCAAGTTTATTTCCAAGAAGGAATGACTTTACATCCATCCTCTTTTTACCCTCGAGCTGAACTTCATATATACGAAGGTATCCATCCCCAGTAAGAACGGTAAAAGAGTCTTTGGAAATAAGGACAACTCTTCCGCACTCACCGGACTTTATAACGCTCTCTGCAGCCTTTGCATCCTCATCGGAAAGAGCAAGCTTGACAGCATCAAACTCATCCCGGTTCAAAGCTCTCGCACTCCAGATCTTGAGCATCTTTTTATTCAGATAAGTATAAGCACTGGGCCATGGGCTAAGACCTCTGACAAGATTTCTGATCGATTCGGCGTCTTTTTCAAAAGAGATCCTTCCCATGTTCTTGGAAAGTTTGCCGCACTTTGTTGCTCTTCTCTCGTCCTGGGGAACCGGCTTTATCTCATTTCTCTCAATCTTGGGGAGCGCTTCGACTATAAGTTCACCTCCAAGGACAGAGAGCTTGTCAAACAAAGATCCTCCGGTCTCGTCATCCGAAATCGGAATCTCTCTTTGCATCAGTATGTCTCCGGTATCCATCCCGGCTGCCATCTGCATAATGGTGATACCCGTGACCCTCTCACCATCAATGATCGCCTGCTGGATTGGTGCAGCGCCTCTGTACTTCGGCAGGAGCGACGCATGAATGTTGACACATCCAAGCCTTGGAATATCCAGAATCTCCTGTGACAGTATCTGGCCAAAGGCGGCGACAACATATATATCCGCATCAATGCCCCTAAGATACTGAACATGCTCTGCTTCTTTTATCCTGACGGGCTGATAGACAGGGATGTTGTGCTCAAGTGCGCAGGCCTTTACCTCTGAGATCTGAAGTTCCCCGCTTCTTCCTCTGGGCTTATCAGGCTGAGTCACAACCAGAGCCACTTCATGACCGGCTTCTATGATTTTTTCAAGGGCACTCCTGGCAAAATCAGGTGTCCCCATAAATACGATCTTCATTATCAGGTTAATCTCCTACTTTTCTCTTAGTACCAATTAGTACCATCATCACACAGGTAGTGGCCAGTACCAACAGAGCCATGACCGTTCCTTCAACACCAAAGCCCGTATTATACGCAAAGCTGTTTACTGCACTTGCTGCGTCGAGTCTGAATATTGAAAACTTGGTCACTATACCACTGTTTGGCAGTCCGAATATAATATTCTGAGTGTAGTTCCACGCTGCATGGGCTGCACAGGCCATCCAGAAGCTGTCAAAAAAGTAAGCCATGAACGAAAAGACCATTCCTGACAGCATAATATTTATAACAGCCATAAAGGTAATCCCCGGATTTGCAAGGTGCATCAGTGCAAACACAATGGAATTGACCAGGATCGCAACAAGAGGTAATCTGTAGCTGCGCCTTAGGGCGTTATACATATATCCTCTGTACATAAGCTCCTCACCTGATGACTGAATAAATACAGATACAAACATAATAATGAGCTCAAGCGGCTTAATACTGTCAAAGTACAGTTTGATGTCCCCGTGGAGAAACGCAGTCAGAATACACACGCCGTTCATACAAAAGCCAATGAGCAGTCCCATCATCAGATTCTTAAAGGTGTTCCCCTTAAGGCCCCTGCCGACCACTCCAAACATGTACTTTTTTTTGGTTATCAGGAAATACAGAAGAAATACGATCCATACCCCGATAAACCATAAATATAAATAAGCCATGTACCTAAGATCACTCTCCAGGGGAATTGTTATGAAATAAGCGATCGGTTCTCCCAATAAACTGCCTAAAATATACAAAATAAAGGACACCAGAATAATGACAGGAGCAGTGTCCATAACAGTAGCACCTTCATTGTGTAACCTATTCCACAGTTTTTTCATTATGACTTACTCTCTTCTTCCTGCTGCGCGGCAAGTTCCTCATTGTCAACGAGTTCTCCCTCGACCTTCTCAACGTACATATGTCCGTCGAGATGATCAAGCTCATGACAGATAGCCCTTGCAAGGAGTTCTTCGCCTTCCACGACATACTCATTCATATCAAGGTCATAGGCTTTTGCCTTGACATAATTCGGTCTTGTAACAATGCCGGACTTACCGGGAATAGAAAGACATCCCTCATATCCGGTCTGTTCTCCCCCTGTCTCAAGGATTGTGGGATTGATCATTATAAGAGGATCATCCCCATCGGGAGAAACATCTATTACAACAATTCTCTTAAGGACACCAACCTGAGGTGCTGCAAGGCCAACGCCGTTTGCATTGTACATCGTCTCAAGCATATCCTCCACAAGTTCCCTAACTCTTGGTGTAACTTCCTTGACCTCCTTGCAGGAGCGCTCAAGAACATCATCGCCGTATTCTCTTATATTTCTAAGTGCCATGTAATCTCTTCCTTTCTGTCTTGTATAGGTCAACTATATGATGTAATGGGGTCAAAGTCAAATTGTACCGCGATGTTCCTAAGTTTCCCCATCTCTTCAAGTTCTTTTATATATTTCTCTGTAATATCCTTGAGGGCAACCAGTCCCTCGTAGTCGTCAAGCTTGACATAAACGGCCATACGGTAAATATCGTTAATCCTGCCAATCGATGCCATTGCAGGTCCGATAAATACCGCCTTTGGGACTCTTTGCTGTTCCATTACAGCCCTCAGTCTTGCCGCGAATGCCATGCCCTCGGCCTCGTCCCTGCTCTGGAGCTGAACGCAGAGCATATGGGAAATCGGAGGATAGCGAAGCAGATCCCTGTAAGCTATCTCCTCGTCATAAAAAGCTCTGTAATCCTGCCTTGAAGCAGTCTGTATACTGTAGTGATCAGGCTGGTAGCTCTGGATCACAACGTTGCCCTCTCTGCTTCCCCTGCCGGCGCGCCCCGCCGCCTGGGTAAGGAGCTGGAAGGTTCTCTCCGACGCCCTGAAGTCACTCGCGTAAAGAGACATGTCGGCTGCCAGAACGCCAACCAGCGTAACATCCGGGAAGTCATGTCCCTTGACGATCATCTGCGTTCCGACAAGAACATCTGCCTCTTTGCCGGCAAAAGAAGAAAGTATCCTGTCGTAGCTCCCCTTGGTCCTCGTCGTATCAGCATCCATCCTAAGGACCCTTGCCTGCGGCCAGATTTTTTTAACCTCATCCTCAATCTGCTGCGTGCCTGCCCTGAAGGATGACACATACTTCGATGAGCACTTCGGGCATATCCTTGGCTTTGCCTCCTCATGGCCGCAGTAGTGGCAGACAAGCCTTCCTCCCCGGTGCTCAGACAAAGAGACATCGCAGTGGGGGCACTTAAAGACCTCACCGCAGGATCTGCAGGAGACAAATCCCGCAAGTCCCCGCCTGTTTATAAAAAGCATCGTCTGCTCATTTTTGGACAGCCTGTCGGAAATAAGCTCCCGCAGCCTCTCCGAGAAGATCGACCTGTTCCCGTTCCTAAGTTCCTGCCGAAGATCCGCGATCTCAACCGAAGGAAGGCATCCTCCTGTAAGCCGCTCAGTGAGCTCAAACAGATGATACTCGCCTTTGAGTGCCCTGTAGTAGGACTCTAAGGAAGGAGTCGCAGACCCAAGGATCACCGCTGCTCCATCCGGAAGGAGGCGTGCAAGTTCAATGGCAGTCTCCCTCGCGTGGTACTTAGGGCTTTGCTCACTCTTATAAGTAGTCTCGTGCTCTTCATCTATTATGATGATCCCCGTATTCTGAAAAGGAGTGAAAAGAGCTGATCTCGGGCCAATGATGATGTCGATGTCACCGGTTCTTGCCCTCTCGATCTGGTCATATTTTTCGCCCGGAGAAAGAGATGAGTTCATAACCGAAACCCTGTCGCCAAAATGCCTGTAGAAGCGCATCAGCGTCTGGTATGTAAGAGCTATCTCGGGTATCAGTACGATCGCCTGCTTCCCCCTCTTTATGCAGTCATCTATAAGAGCTATGTAGACCTCAGTCTTGCCGCTTCCGGTTATCCCATGGATCAGGTAGGTATCTCTTTTCCCCTCGTCATAGTCCCTGGATACGGTATCTACTATGTGCTGCTGGGCAGCGCTTAGAACCTTGTCGCCGTATCTTATGCCGTCTCCGGCCACAGGTTTTCTGAAGTACTCCTCGCTCTCGATCCTGATGAGCCCTTTATCGCTCATGCTCTTTAGAGTCGCGGAAGCCACCTGAAGCTTCTGAGTAAGAAGTTCATAGGGTATCCTGTCGCCATCTGTGTCAAGGAGCTCTTTCAGAACTCTCTCTTTGGCCTTCTGCTTTTTCCTGACAGCCTCATAGTATTCCTCCGTTGCCTCCCTGACAGGAATCTTGAGAGAAACAAATTTGCGCACCGGCTTCTTCATCTTTTTGACAGATGGGAGAACTGTTCTTAGAGCCGCTATCATCGTTGAACCGTAATGCCTCTTCATCCATGCGGCGAGTTTCAGCGAAATATCCTCAGCGGATGCGATCTCATCAGACGCAGCAAGTATATCTTTAATCCTGCTTTCGTCAAAGTCCGGGTCGTTTGTCAACTCAATTATATAACCCTTGCGCCTGGTATTGCCTCTTCCAAACGGCACCTCGACGCAGGTCCCTATATCGACCTTGCCGCGAAGTCTCTCCGGTATCCGGTACTGGAAGGGTTTGTCAACCTTCTCGTGCGATATATCAATGATTATGTTTGCATATTCCGGAAAAGACACTTTTCCTCCATCATTCTCTTACTTTTCTTTCATCGAGGATATCACGGATCAGTTCTCTCTCGTCCATGTGATACTTAACGCCCTTTATCTCCTGATAATCCTCGTGTCCCTTGCCTGCAAGGACGATGATATCGCCCTGTTCACCGTGATCTATGGCATAGGCAATGGCCTCTTTTCTGTCAGTTATCTTGATATATTTGCCATCGGTTTTCTTCATGCCTGTCTCAATATCGCTTATGATATCTTCAGGCTCCTCGAACCTCGGATTGTCTGAGGTTATGATAGTGAAGTCCGCATATTTGCCACTGACCTCTCCCATCTCAAAGCGGCGAAGCTTACTCCTGTTGCCGCCACAACCAAAGAGACAGATCAGTCTGTTTGGCCTGTAGTCACGCAGTGTCGTAAGAAGGCTCTTTAATGCCATCGCATTGTGGGCATAGTCAATCATCAGTGTAAAATCATCCGATACCTTAACCATCTCTATCCTGCCCTTGACCTTAGCCCCCTTCAGCGCAGGCGCTATCTGCTCGGGCGTGCATCCGAAATGCCTTGCCACCGCTATTGCGCACAGAGCATTATATACACTGAACTTGCCGGGGCTTGTAATCTCGGCGTGCATATTAATAAGTCCATCTGTATCAAAGAACACTCCAAGGTGCCCGGGCTTGTGGATATAGGCAAGATTGACCGCCCTTATGTCCACATCCTTATTAAAGCCGTAGGTCTCAACTTCACAGGTGTGTCCCTCAAGAATATCATCCGTGTGAATATCGTCCCCGTTGAGGATGCCGGTCCTGCACTGTCTGAACAGAAGTCCCTTGCAATGCATGTAGTCATCAAAGTCCTTGTGCTCGTTGGGTCCTATGTGATCAGCCTCTATATTGGTAAAGATACCGATGTCAAAGACGAAGCCCTGAGATCTGTGCAGCATAAGTCCCTGGGAGGACACCTCCATGACAACAGCGTCACAGCCTGCCTCTACCATCCTTGCCATGTACTCCTGAAGATTGTAGGACTCAGGCGTAGTATTCTCAGCATGAATATGCTCATCTCCGATTATGACCTCAATCGTCCCTATGAGTCCCACTTTATATCCGGCATTTTCAAGCATGCTTCTTATCAGATATGTTGTTGTTGTCTTTCCCTTGGTACCTGTGATGCCTATAGTCTTAAGCTTGTCTGCGGGGTGATCAAAGTATGCAGCTGAGATGAATGCCATTGCATATCTCGTATCCTTCACCCTCACTACCGGCATCGTACAGCCGTCCGGAAGCTCCACGTCATGCTCTGCGACGATGGCTGCGGCACCCTTTTCAAAAGCCTGGGCTGCACAGGTATGGCCGTCAAAATTTGCACCCTTAATACATATAAAAAGTGATCCACCGGCAATCTTTCTGTTGTCATTGACAACATCCGTAATCTCAACTGTGGAAGCATCCACGGTTTTTTGGGAATTTCCCAAAGTAAGTTCGTATTCAAGATCAGCTAATAATTTATCAAGTTTCATATGCATCCTCCAAAAACTTTTTTACCTTTAACTAAGAGAAGTCACTCATGACCAGCTGAATGCTCTCCCTTCCCTGATAGCTGTTGATGTCCGGGTAATACGCGATCTTTATCTTCATATCCTCGCACATCCTGCCCTCATACAGATTCTTTACACTCTCAGAGCCAAACCTGCTATTTAGGAAATCATGCCACCTGGACATATCTCCAAAATACATCATATCATAAATCCGGCCGCCTTCATCACTGATTCTGTACTTGCCGACGTTGCGATTCTTGCCGAGGATCCTTCCTGAAAGTATCGACACATCCCTCTGAGCGAAAACAGGTCTTGCGTTTCCGTTCCCGAAGGGTTCAAGTCTCTGAAATTCACGCACAAGCTCCATGTCGATCCTGTTGAAGGGAAGCTGCATATCGAGATGAAGCACAGGCTCAAAGTCACTTCCTTCCAATCTGCAGCTGTTATTGAGTCTGGATCTTAGCTCTTCAAGATTCTCCTTCGCAAGAGTCAGCCCCGCAGCCATTTTATGTCCGCCAAACTTGATAAACAGCTCCCTGCACGCGGACAGCTCCTCAAACATATCATAGTTTTCTATGGATCTGCCGGAGCCCTTGAGGCAGTCGTCCCCGGAATCCGTAAGAACGATAGTCGGTCTGTAGTATTTCTCCTTTATCCTTCCTGCAATTATCCCGGCTATTGACTCGTGAACCTGCGGCAGATAGAGTACGAGGACCTTCGGGACAACTCCGTCCACGCAGCTGTCATTCACAATATCCGCCGCCTTGTCCACTCCCTGTTTTGTCATATCCTTGCGGCTGTCATTGAGCTCCTTAAGGTCCTGCGCTGTCTGAGCAGCCTCGTTCTTATCTTTTGAAAAGAACAGCGAAAGAGCCCTGCCCGCAAGATCAAGTCTTCCTGTTGCATTCAGACACGGTCCTATAACGAAGCCGTACTGGTAGCAGGACATGGAATGCGCATCCAGCCCGTTGACGTTTATCAGCGCATTCAGACCAAGATTGGTGCACTCAGGCATGAGTTCCAGCGATCTTCTTACAATGATCCTGTTCTCATCCCTTAGTTCCATGACATCACACACGGTTGCGATACCTGCAAATATGAGCATCTGTCTGAAAAATTTGCTTCGCTCATCTCTTTCCGGAACAGTGACCGCGTAATCTCCTGACTGCGCGATACTGTCCATTACCTGAAGGAATTTATATGCCACAACAGCTCCGCATATCTCCCTGAAAGGATAGCTTCCATCCCTCCTCTTAGGGTCTATCACGGCATCCGCCGGCGGAAGCTTCTCTTTTCTTGCGCAGGCACAGTCTGCCTTACTTTCCTCACCTTCAGAAGATTCATAAGGAACCTCGTGGTGATCAGTTACCACAACAGTCATGCCCATTTCTTTGGCATGCTGTATCTCTGCGTAGGCAGCTATCCCATTGTCGCAGGTGATGATGGTGTCTATCCCGTCTGAACACGCCTCATCCACAAGTTTGATGCTAAGGCCGTATCCGTCCTTCACTCTGTCGGGAAGAACGCAGTCAACATTTCCTCCAAAAAGCCTAAGCCCGGATACCAGGATAAAAGAGGAACATATCCCATCGACATCGTAGTCTCCGATAACCCGGATTCTGGCGCCCTCTGCTATTTTTTCAAGCATCACTCCCGCGCCCTTTTCTATATCAGCAAGACCATGCGGGTCGTTCAGCATTGACTCATCACCGTTTAAGTAGGCATCTATCGTCCTCTCATTGCACTGGTCCAAAGAGAGCTCATTTGAAGTAATGAGCCTGTTGGCTATAAGTCTCGCGGTAATATTCCTTATTCCGAATCTGGCAGCTATTGCGTCAAAATCAGCTCTCTTATTAGCGACCATCCATTTTGACATATACCGATATCCCCCGATAATTTCTTTTCAATACAACTCACCCTCTTCCCATGTACATCTAATGTATCACAGAAAGAGGGCGATATTCTTACCTCAATGAGTCACAGACCGACTCCGTTAGTTCAATATGTTTTTACTCAGGCCTTCTGAGCATTGCCATTGTCAGCAGTCTTGGAACCAAAGAAGTTCTTAAATTTGGTCTTAAGGTCGTACCACATAGGTGATGCAACAAAGATTGAAGAATAGGTTCCGCTTATAACGCCTACCATAAGAGGAAGTGCAAATGCCTTGATATCAGCAACACCGAAGATGTACAGCGCAAGTACCGTAAAGAATGTTGTAGCTGATGTGAAAAGGCTTCGTGTAAGGGTCTGTGAAACGCTGGCGTTTACGAGGTCCTCAACTTCCTTCCTGTTGTTTGCAAGATGCATGTTCTCACGGATACGGTCAAAGGTAACAATCGTATCGTTGATCGAGTAACCGATGATCGTAAGAACAACAGCTATAAATGTGCTGCCGACCGAAAGCCTTGTAAATGCGTATGACACAACTACTATAAGTGCATCGTGTGCAAGAGCGATGATAGCTGCAGCACCGAACTTGATGTCCTTAAATCTGATCCAGATGTAGATGAGCATGAGTACAAGGGCAAAGGCAAGAGCCTCGATAGCGCTCGATCTCATCTCCTTACTGATGACACCGCTGATGGTCTCAGCAGCAATGTTGTCCTTGCTAACACCGTAGTTGCTCTCCAGTACGTTCTCAACTGCCTCTCTCTGTTTAACATCAAGAGTTGATGACTTGAAGATAACCTGGTTAGTTCCTGTAACTGTCTGAATCTGAAGCTCATTTATTCCGGCAGCGGACTTAATGTCCTTGGCAACCGTTGATTCAAGCTCTGCAAGTTCATATGTCTTGTCAAAGGTTACGGTTGTTGATGTACCACCAATAAAGTCAAGGCTGTAGTTAAATGCTCCCTTACCTGCAGATGAATTGACACCCATAACCACAAATCCTGCAATAACAATTGCAAGGGAAACACCGTAGAAGATCTTTCTCTTTGCGATGAAATCGAACTTCTTAACAGGTTTTGCCTTTCCGTAGAGCACCTGGCTCTGAAGGCCTATTCCATAGAGAATCGAAGTAATTGTTCTTGTAACAACAAGAGCTGTAAACATTGAAAGGATGATACCAAGGATAAGAGTCTCAGCAAATCCCTTGATGCTTCCTGTTCCGAGGAACCATAATACTGCGGCAACAATGAGAGTTGTTATGTTACCGTCAAGGATTGATGAAAGTGCCTTGTTGTATCCGTTCTTTCTTGCGTCATCAACAGCCTTGCCGGATGCTATCTCTTCCTTAATTCTTGAGAAAACGAGCACGTTGGCATCGACCGCCATACCGATTGAAAGTATGATACCGGCTATACCCGGAAGTGTGAGTGTCATCTCAAATGCTGAGAGAAGGAACACTATAAGTCCGCAGTAGAATGCAAGTGCCAATGTAGCAGAAACACCGAGCAGTCTGAAGAATACGATCATAAACAGGGCAATAAGTGCAAATCCGACAGCTGCGGCTATAAGGCTGGTCCTTATTGCATCTGAACCAAGCTGGGCTCCGACTACATTTGAACGAAGTTCGTTGAGCTGGAGCTTGAGTCCACCGATTCTGATCATGGAAGCAAGATTTTCAGCTGCCTCAAATGATTCCATTCCTGTTATTACAGCCTTGCCGTCAGTGATCTCAGCCTGAACGTTGGGAACGCTGATGAACTGTCCGTCGTAATAAATTGCTATGCTCTCGCCGTTTGCAAAGGCCTTCTTGGTTGCCTCGGCAAAAGCCTGTTTGCCGTTTTCTGAAAACTCAAGAGATACTACCGGCTCCTGAGCGCCATAAGAATCCTGCTGATATCCGCCCTGAGCAACTGTTACATCAGATCCGCCAAGTACTATGGATCCGTCTGCCTGAAGCTCCTCGATTGTCTTGGTCAGCGCATATCCGATCTGTCCGCTGGGATCCATGACATAATTGCCCTCATCATCCTGGATGATGCCTGAGCTGTATGTATAGTTCTCATTGCCATCCTTATCGGTCTGAGCAATAAAATACAGATTACCGGGCTGTCCAAGTTCCTCAAGGATAGCATTTGCGTCAGATACACCGGGGATCTCGATATTTATTCTGTTTGATCCCTCCTGATAAACCTGAGCCTCTGTGCTGTACTGCTCAACACGCTTCTGGAGCTTGAAGATAGTATCAGCCATATCCTCTTTGTCAGGATTCTCCTCACCTACAACTTCGTAAGTGATGCTGACACCACCGGCAAGATCAAGTCCAAGGTCGATACTTGATAGAGATCCCGACTTGTCAGCACCAAGTCCGTATACTGACGAGTAGCCAAGACCTGCCAAAAGTCCCAGCATCAGGATCAACGCCAAAACATACTTCACACGTTTCATACTCTTATTCCTCCGCATTACCTTCTTCGGCCAAAGCCGCTTTTATCATAATCGCACATTCGATACGCTTCCTCTGAAGCTCACACCCGTGCTTATATGTCGTGTTAATATCTCCGTTAAAATTGTAAGCATTGGCAGCACAACCGCCGCTGCAGTAGTATCTAGCAAAGCACTTCTCACACTCAGGTCTTGAGTAGACATTGCTCTTTTTGAACATATCCCTTATGTCAGGTCTTGTGATCCCGTCATAGACATTGCCCATGATGAAATCCTCATTGCCCACAAACTGATGGCAGGGATAGAGTTCGCCCCAGGGTGTAACTCCCAGATATTCACATCCCGATCCGCATCCGGAGAGCCTCTTTGCAACACACGGACCGCCCTCAAGGTCTATATTGAAGTGGAAGAAATTAAAGCCCCTTCCCTCTTTGCGTCTTTCCAAGTAAAGCTTTGCAAGCTTGTCATACTCATCGCAGAGTATGTCGATGTCCTCGTCGCGAAGCGCGTAGGAGTCACCGGGCTTTGCCACAACCGGCTCGACAGATATCTGTTTGAACCCAAGGTCTGCCAGATGTTTGACATCCTCTGAAAAATCCAGATTATTGTGGGTAAATGTCCCTCTTACAAAATATCTTAATTGGTGGCGTGACTCAGCAACCTTCTGGAATTTGGGAACTATCTCATCGTAGCTTCCCTGTCCGCCCCTTTTAGGTCTCATTGCATCGTGAACTTCCTTACGGCCGTCAATGGAGAGAACGATATTACCCATTTCCTTATTTACATAATCAAGTATCTCATCATTAAGAAGTACGCCGTTTGTAGTTATCGTAAACCTGAAATTCTTGCCGGCCTCCTTCTCAATGCTTCTTCCGTATTCAACGATCTTTTTGACAACTTCCCAGTTCATCAGAGGCTCGCCGCCAAAGAAATCAACCTCAAGATTCCTTCTGTTTCCTGAATTCTTAACCAGGAAATCAAGAGCCGCCTTACCGACTTCCTCACTCATGAGTCCTCGTCTTCCGTGGTACTCTCCCTCATCCGCAAAGCAGTACTTGCAGCGAAGGTTGCAGTCGTGGGCGATGTTAAGACACAGAGCCTTAACTACTGTCTCCCTGTTCTGGAAGTCCTCAACGTAATTCTCATATACATCATCGGTGTAAAGAACTTCTGATGAGCGAAGCTCAAGTATCTCCGAAACAGCCTCTCTGATATCCTCATCAGAATACCTTGCTGTGATCTCAGAATCCTTCATAACCGTATCGAGCAGATCCTGAAAATCTTTCTCAGCATCCACGTCTGCGCCCTCACGGGCAGCTGCTGTCCCATAAACAGAGCGCAGTCTGTCCTCAATAACAGGCACAAGATCAAAGACAACGTCATCCACCACATGTACCGAACCCGAGTTCACATCCAGTACAATGTTATAGCCGTTGTTCCTGTAAGCGTGTATCATAAAAACTCCTCATTATAATAACTATATCCTGCCGCACATCCGGCGTCTGAAACAGCGCGAGTGCGCATCATATATTCTTGTGAAGTAGCTCTGCTACTTCACAAGAATAAGGCAGCGGCATAGCCGCTGCCCGACATAAATGCTTTCTTTATTCGGTAACGATCACTTGCTAAGCTGCTCGCAGCTCTGATTACCTACTGTGCAAGAAGTCTTGCAAGCTGACTGGCATGATGTCTGGCACTCACCGCATCCGCCCTTCTTCATTGATTCCTTAAGGTTTCTTGTAACTAAAGACTTAACATGCTTCATAAGATTGCCTCCTGCCTGAAAATACAACTATTTTCCGCATTTCTATTTTTTTTCAGTACTTAACTATAACATATAATAATAGTAGTGTAAAGCTTCTATAAAAGAGTTTTATGCATCCCGGCATTCAGATAATCTCATATTTTTCCAGTGCTTTCCAGATTCCGTCGTTTTCGAGCAGGTCAGTTGTGTAGTCGCAGATGTCTCTTATCTCATCTGCGCAGCGCCCCATTGCAATGGATATTCCTGCAGTTTCGAGCATCTCTCTGTCATTGATGCTGTCACCTATAGCCATTGTATCCGAAGGCTCTGCTCCAAGGAGTTTACACACCTCTCGTATTCCTGTTCCCTTATTAAAGCCCTTGGGAACCATTTCTACGACAAACTCATTGTGTATCATATAGTCATATATATCTGAGAGTTCTTCAAAGCATGCATCCCTGTCGGAGCCTTTGCAGTCACAGGAGAGCTTGTTCATCTGCCAGTTACCCCAGTTATCGGATATTCCAAGCAGCTTGTCACCCATCTCGGCGATGATCTTATCGCCGTACATATCTCCCTTGAAATCGCTGATATCCATATACAGGTACTCCGGCCCTTCAAGAATTGGTTTTAATCTGTGTCTTCTCACGGACTCAAGTGTCCTGATGGCTTCGTCTGCGTCAATTATGCGGTTGAAAAGAGTCTTTCCCTCATACTCGATCATGCAGCCGCAAGCAGATACGATTCCGTCAAAGCCAATCTCAAGCAACTGCTTATTGTGTACAAAACTCCTTGCGCGGCCTGTGTTGATAAAACACTTATGGCCGTTTTGCTGCGCTCTTTTTATTGCGTCCTTCGTACTCTGAGGAATATAGTTTTTATAATCCCATAAAGTTCCGTCTATATCAAAAAATATTATCATTGCAGTTTCCCCGTTTACCTGTGTTAATGTTGCCAATTGTTTCTGATGATAAGATATAAGGACTCAAAAGTCAAAGCAACAAATAATTTTAAAAATAATCTCGTTTAATTCATCCATCAATGATATACTAGCTAGGAAAAAAGTCTGTCTATTCAGGAGGAGAAAAATGGGAGAAAAAAGTAAGGCTATTTATGATGCCAGAACCCTTGGAAAACCAAGGATGGCGCTGCTTGGAATGCAGCACATGTTTGCAATGTTTGGGGCAACCATTCTGGTTCCTATTCTTGTAAACGGTTATTTTGGAGGCGAGGGTCCTTCAGTTCAGGTCACATTATTCTTTGCAGGTTTGGGAACACTTCTGTTCCACGTCTTTTCCAAATTCAAGGTTCCGGCATTTCTGGGATCATCTTTCGCTTTCCTTGGTGGCTTTGCCACAGTTGCCAATTTAAATACGGGAAAATACGCTGACATGACATTTGGTGAGAAGTTCCCTTATGCATGCGGAGGTATAGTTGTAGCTGGTCTTATGTACCTGGTTCTTGCAGTTTTTATAAAGATTGTAGGCGTTAAAAAGGTCATGCACTTTTTGCCTCCAGTAGTAACGGGACCAATAATCATATGCATAGGACTTTCCCTTGCCCCTTCAGCCGTAAGCAACGCATCGGCCAACTGGCTCCTGGCGATCATAGCCCTGGCAGTAGTTATCATATTTAATATCTGGGGAAAAGGGATGTGGAAGATCATACCTATCCTGATGGGAGTTGTCATTTCCTATGTGATCGCGCTCATATTAAATGCAGTCGGAATGACTAACGCAGATGGCAGCCCGATACTTGATTTTGCAGCAGTATCTTCTGCGAGCTGGGTTGGCCTTCCACCATTTATAATCGCTAAATTTGATATAACTTCAGTTCTTGTAATGGCACCCATTGCCATCGCTACCATGATGGAGCACGTGGGAGATATCTCAGCCATATCAGCAACTACCGGCAGGAACTTCATTGAGGATCCGGGACTTCACAGAACTCTATTCGGAGACGGTCTTGCAACCGCAATGGCAGGATTGTTCGGAGGACCGGCCAACACAACTTACGGCGAGAACACAGGCGTTCTTGAGCTCTCCAAGGTTTATGATCCTCAGGTTGTCAGGATCGCAGCTGTCTATGCGATAGTGATCAGCTTCATACCCAAGATCGCAGATATTATCGGTACAATGCCGACAGCGATCATCGGCGGAATCAGCTTCATGCTCTATGGAATGATATCAGCCATCGGTGTGCGCAACGTCGTTGAGAATAAAGTTGATTTTACAAAGTCAAGAAACCTTATAGTCGCAGCGGTCATCCTGGTATCGGGCCTTGGTTTTTCAGGCGGAATCTCCTTTACTGTTTTTGGAACATCGATCACTCTTACATCTCTTGCAATTGCAGCCATCCTGGGAATAGCACTCAATGCAATCCTTCCGGGCAACGACTACAGCTTCGGTGAGAACTTCAAGGGCGACATCAACAGAGGTATCAGCTTCAACAATAACGATCAGACAACATAACTTATAAAGTTCTGCATAAAGCATTATATAAAGAGGCGGCCACGTGGCCGCCTCTTTATGCTTTATTCGTTCGTTTATTATTTACTGTTTATTATTTGTTCTCACTTTCCGCTTCCCCGGGCTCATCTGCAACAGGCTCGTTCACGGTTATAAGAACCTTAGTGATTCGGTTGCCCTTGACGCCTCTGGCTGTCAGGGTGATGCCACTGTCTAAGGTCACGGTCTCTCCATGCCTCGGAAGTCTGTCGAGAGCTTCTATCATAAGGCCTCCGATGGAGTCATAATCTTCTGAGTCAAGCTCTGTTCCAAGCTCATCATTGATATCATCAAGCTTCATGTTGCCTTCAACGAGGTATCTTCTGCCACCCATGTTCTTGATAAGGTTGATCTCGTCCAGATCGTACTCATCCCTGATCTCGCCCACGATCTCCTCAAGAAGATCCTCCAGGGTTATCATGCCCACAGTCGATCCGTACTCCGAGAGAACGAAGGCAACATTCTGGGATTTCTCCCTCATTTCTACAAGAAGATCCGCAGTCTTTTTAAACTCATAGGTATAATACGCTTTCCTGAGGTAGTCCTTGATCTTAAAGCCTTCCTTATCCTCTAAGAGGATAAGATCCTTGACATTTATAAGACCGATGATATTATCCTGATCATTCTCATCGTACACGGGTATCCTTGTGTACATATTTTCCTTGAACAGTTTCATAACTTCGCCGTAGGGCGCTCCCGCACTCACACAGCTCATGTCGATCCTCGGGATCATGATGTCCTTGGCAACAGCATCGCTGAAGTCAAACACGTTGTAGATGATCTCTTTTTCCCCGCTCTCTATAACGCCGTCCTCATGGCTGACATCAACGTAGGTCTTGAGCTCATTCTCGGTCATGGCCTGCCTGTTCTCCATATCCACGTGCATGAGCTTCAGGAAAAGAGTTGATATCCCGTTGATCACGAAGCTTATCGGTGTCATCACTGTCATAAGAACAATTATAAGACCGCAGTACCAGAGCGAAAGCTTCTCTGAGTATGCTGTGGCGATCGTCTTGGGAACAATCTCGCCGAATATCAGAACGATCAGCGTAAGTATTCCTGTGCCTATTCCTATCGCAAAGCTCCCAAAAGCCTCCGTCACAAATACTGTCATTAGTGCCGATGCGCTTAAGTTCACTATGTTATTGCCAATAAGGATTGCAGACAGCATCTTCTGCGGATCACTCAGGATATCCAGCACTTTGCCTGCTCTCTTGTTGCCATCATCAAAAAGAGATTTCATCCTGACCTTGTTGCAGGTCATAAGCGCGGTCTCAGCCGATGAAAAAAACGCAGACAGGAGCACGAGTAAAACAAGTATTGTTATCCTAACCAGATTTATGTCCAATTTCGTCTCCTGTAACCATCAATTAAGTGGGTTTAAATAAAATTCCTTAAACTGCTCATAGCCCTGGTCAGAGAGCTGCTGCTTCTGGAATTTTTTGTTCTTGTTCATCCTCACGACAAGAACCTGCTTGCCCTCGGCCCTAAGCTTTTGCGCTTCAAGAATGATCTCCGAAAGTCTATGCCCCTTAATGCCCTTCTCGATCAGAAATGCGACTTTGTCGCTCTCACCGGGGATTTTGAAGTCCTCATCCATCATGATCATGATGATGCGCTCAAATCCAATTGAGAATCCGCAGGCAGGTGTGTCCTGTCCAAGGAACTTGCCGACCATCTTGTCATATCTTCCGCCACCGCCGCAGCTTCCGCCGTACTGTGGCATTGATACCTCAAAGATCGTTCCGGTATAATATGACATTCCTCTCACAAGAGTGGGATCAAAGACAGTCTCAAACTGCACAGTCTTGGTTGAATCAACAGATGAAATGATCTCCTTAAGCCCCTCCAAGGTCTGAGTATCGAGGAAGCTTCCCAGCTTACCTGCTATGATCTCAAGGCCTTCAACAGCTCCTTTTCCCTCTGCAGATATGAAAAGATCGAGGTACTTATCGACCATCTCTTTTGCGTAGCCTGCCTTGACAAGCTCCTCTGCAACGCCCTCTGTTCCTATCTTATCCATCTTGTCGAGAGTAATGAATACATTGTCATACTCTTCTTCGGGAAAGCCGCTGTACGCTGCCATGGCTTTCAGTATCTTTCTGTCGTTTATCCTTATCTTGAAATCCTTAAATCCAAGTCTTCCAAGAGTCGTAGTCGTTGCAAGTATAAGTTCGATCTCCGCCAGATTGGAAGCCTCTCCGAGAATATCTATGTCACACTGCATGAACTGACGATATCTGCCCTTCTGAGGCCTGTCAGCTCTCCATACATTGCCCATCTGAAGAGCCTTGAACGGAGACGGGAGCTCCCCTGCGTGGTTTGCGTAGTATCGTACGAGCGGAACCGTGAGGTCGTAGCGAAGTCCTGAATCAGCAAGGTCATTCTCCTCTTTGGCAGTTTCAAGATTAAGCTTCTCTCCTCTCTTCATCACCTTAAATATGAGCTTCTCATTTTCACCGCCCTGCTTGCTGTTTAAGTTAGCAAGTGATTCAACAGCCGGAGTCTCGATAGATGTAAATCCAAATTCACCGTAAGTCTTCTTGATGACTCCTATGCAGTAGTCCCTGAGAAGCATCTCCGCAGGGAGTATATCTTTCATTCCTGTGACAGGTTTCTTTATCAGTGCCATATCTTACCATCCTTTTATACATTATGAGTCTAAATTATATTATCATATCGCATTCTTTGCAACGCTTTGCGCGTAGTGCCCGTTACTGTTCACTCGCATACAGCTCGCGCCAGTAACGTATTCGCGCATTCATTAAAGTTCGACTTCGTCGAAGGAATGCGCTCACCACTGAATCATTTTCTCACGAAATGCGCAGCAGAGTGCGCATTTCTGTCTGAACAGTAACTAGTGCCCCTCATTTAGTCCATGTTGTTATGCTCCCTCAAGAATTCCAGGAACTTATCCCTGGGCATCGGTTTTGCAAAGTAAAAGCCCTGGATGTAGTCGCAGCCAAACCTGATGATCTGATCTGCCTGTTCCTTAGTCTCAACGCCCTCAGCCACAATCTTTTTATCAAGCGACTTGATGAGTTTTATAAGGTTCATCAGCACCATGTAGGAAGTTCCCGACTCAAACGCAGACTGGATAATGCTCTTGTCGAGCTTGAATATGTCAACCGGAAGTGATGATATCCTCGCAAGGTTGGAATAACCGGTTCCAAAGTCATCCATGGAAAATGACACTCCATGCTTTGAAAGCTTGTCAATATTCTCGTCCATTATAGAGGTGATCCCCTCTTCAAAAGTCTCAGTGACCTCAAGGTTTATCTGATCCGGCTTCACATCAAACTTTTTAAGTGTATTTATGACATTATCCGAGAGATTAGCCTGAATGCAGTCCACAACAGAGAGATTGACTTCCACAAACTCAAGTCCCAGATTAACCGCTTCAGTTTCCGACAGCATCCGGCACACTGACGAAAGAACAAAGCTGTCTATTTCAATGACTGCTCCGTTTCTCTCTGCCACCGGCATGAATACTGCAGGTGAAATAAATCCAAGCTGCGGGCTTCTTAGCCTTAGAAGTGCCTCGCATGAAATAAACTTCTTTTGAGCCGCACTGTAAATAGGCTGATAATAGACCTCAAGAAGTCCGTCATCAAGGGCATGCTTTACTATCGAGTCTATCTTTTTATCATGTTCCACGTGCTTGAGGTTCAGGTCCGAAACTCTCATCAAGTCGCGGCTGCTCCTCTGGACAGCCTTTACAATAACTCCCCTCACCTCATTAAATTTATCAATCGAATCAATTTCATCAGGGAAGCCTATGGAGAATGCGCTCTCGAAGAGCCTGATCTCTCTGTCGCCAAGTTTCCATGGCTCCTTGAATCTCTTTCTGACCTGCTCCGCAGTCTTTTCAATTATCGGATCATCAGGCTCGGATTCGGGGAATATCATCATGTAACTTCCATCGTCCAGGTAATAAATCTCGCCTCCCGGGCAGAGTTTGCGCAGATATGCCGTAATCTGTCCAAGCAGGTCCGATACAATCTCAAGAGGCTCTCCGCCTGTTATTGCATCAAGTCTTTCGATCATGATCCCGAAAACAGTGAACACCTTTTTCTGCAGCAGATTATTGGACACCGCAAAGGTAAGTGCATTTCTTGTGCCTGCACCGGAAATCCTGTCTGAAAACTCACTCGGATTCTGGAATGTATATACACAGAAAATAAGCGCGAGCGAAACGCTGAATTCAAATATCGAACTTGATCTTGTGACTATCCTGATAGGTATTCCCGCAAGCATCAGCAGATAATAAAAGATAAGCGCCACGACCTTCTCAGTACTGAACGAGCGGCAGTATTTCGCATACAGAAAAAATGCGTACAGGAAATAAAAGATCAGACTTATATTTACCAGCGCCCCCTGCGGATAATTGTACTGTATCTCACCATATTCGTTAAAAATGAAGAAATAATCAGTAAAAAGGCTGGTCAGAAAGAAACACACTGAAAAAGCAGCAGGAAGCATGACGATGATCTTTTTTGTGATCATCTCTACTTCCACGCGAAAGATCGACATAACATACAGGAGTGAGAGATACGCAAGTACATACGAAAAGATCTTTTGAATAAGAACCACAGAGTTATTCATATCAATCATGACATACCCTCTGAACCAGTCCGAATAACGCCACAGACTGTGGAAAAGACCTGCAAGATTGACTATCAGCGCATCAAAAATAATCATCCCGAAAAAGTGTTTCTGCCTGTTGTCATGTGCCTCCTCAAGAGAATTGATGATCAGAGTGACACCAATCAGAACCAGTGACGCGATGGAAAAACAGATATTATATTGTTGAGGATTTGTGATAATATCCATGTTTATCCTTCTTCAAAATAAGCATCGATGTTTTTTACAAAAGAGCTGTCTTTGAACGGACGTCCAAGATAGTCACCCACAAGGAAGTCGCAGCCAAGCTCCTCCGCCATTATTCTGTCCTCTTCAGACTCAACATCAACTGCTCCGACAAAGAGGCTGATATCGTGGAATAGTCCCACTATTCCCTTTGCCACAGTCTTCATCTTGTCTGAATTCATGGCATGAACAAGAATCGAGTGGTCAAGATTGACCTGTATCACAGGAAGCGCAAGGATCTTGTCAAGGTCCCCATATCCGCTTCCGAATCCGTCTACGATTATCGAACATTTCATATCGCCAAGAAGCCTTAGATTTCTCTCCGCGACGCTGTTCATGGTGGTTATTGTCGTCTCTGTAAGCTTAAGTGTTATCCATGAAGCCTCTGCCTTCTCCTCCCTGGCTATCCTTTTTATCCTGCGTATAAAGTCATTTCTTGATATCTCGCCCTGAGACATTCCCACTATTGCCCGGTACTTGCCGTTTTTATCTCCGCCATTCCAGAAAGCCAGTGCTCTGCAGGCATTTCTGTAGACAAACTCATCCGTGTCCATAAGTGACTGAGTCACTCTTACGTCCGGAATATGTCCTCTCATGTCAATCTCATTGCCATAGTCATCCATAAAAAAGCACAGTACATCTGTTGTGTAATTAATCCTGTATATTTTGGAAAGTACAGGCTGAAACTTGATGACAGCTGCTTTCTGGTCGAGGTTGTTTCGGGCCATCAGGTCATAGTTCGTATAGTCTTTGGACATTCCTGTCACTTCTTTTTCAACATCAACTATCACGTCCTTAAGACCTGCTATCCTCTCAGAGTTATACTCCAGTTTAGTTATAAGGTCGGTGATGCTGTTAAAGTTATCGGGGTAGCACATGAGAAAACAGTGCCCCTCAGCCTTTATTGTCATGCTGCCGTAGCTCCACGGTTTTTGAAGTCTCTTCGCGATTGCACCCAGAAGTGCCTCTATACGCTTTTTGTCTTTTGAATGAATGGTCATGGCAAAAACAGATTCAGAGTACCTGTACGTATAAGTCTGTATCCTGAATTCGCGAAGTCCCACCCTCTTTAAATACCTCGCGATCTTTTTGAGAACTCCCTGAGCCTGACTGTAACCTATCTCATCGCTAAGTGCTCTGATATTGTCTATGGTCACAAAAATAGTCTCGTGACGCTCATTTCTCTTTACGCGAAGGTCTAATCCCTCAAGGAACGCCTTCCTGTTGAGGATATTGAGGTAGTCATCCACCATTTCACTCGGATTCTGAAGTGTAATATACACGAGTGTTATACAGATTGTGCAAAGGAAATTCTCGATAAGAACGGTTGGCATCAGATACTGGATAATGAGTCCGGCAAAAGAAAAACCAACATACGAGATAATGACCGCCTTAGTCCTTCTCCTCATAAGTCTCTTATAAATAAAGACAAGGCTCACCCCATAGGTCATATAATAAATTGCGATCGCATAGTAAAGAAAGACAAGTTTTCCCCTGTGATAGAGTCCAGCCGCATCATAGTAGAAAAGAATAGGTGTAAAGAAGTTTACAACGACGAGTATTATTCCGATAAGGAACCCCAAAAGAATAGACAAAAAATCAAGTATCTTCCTGAAATCCACATAGATATCAAGAACAGCCCTGACATACATCAGATAGAAAAATCCCGAGCCCAAATGAGCAATAAAATAGACAGATCCGGAGAGCATTTCTGCGGGATGGTACCAGAAATCCCCGGTCTGTGGTCTCATCTGAAGATAGGTCTCAAACCTCTCAGAAAGCGTTGCCATGAGCGTTGCCAAAAAGAGCATGGTATAAGCTCTCTGCCTGTACGCGGGAACCCACCTTCTTGACAGAGAGGTAATCGCTATTGTCGCCAGTATGCATAAAGCGCAAATATCAAAATAGTAGTTATATAGCATCATCTGCCTCCGGCAGTGTGATAAATGGCTTATCAGAGCATAAATCCAATAATTGTATTATACGTCAATAACGAAAAAGCGAAAACTATTTTATACAATTTTTATACATGATTTTAAGTAAATGAGTCATTGGGGACGTTACAGTTTTTGAGTCACTGGGGACGTTACAGTTTGACTCATTTTGCTCCGCAAAACGAGTCAAACTGTAACGTCCCCAGTGACTCAAAAACTGTAACGTCCCCAATGACTCAAAAACTGTAACGTCAACCTTAAAAGTATCACGATATCTTAATCTTATATTGTGCCACCAGACTGATTCCGTTTATCCTCTCAGCCTTGCCGTCTTTCATTTCAGGCCAGTTCTGAAGATATATCTTATCTCCCTCGCGCAGCGGCTTAAGATCAGCTTCAAGCATCAGCTCATCTGACTCTCCAAATCTGTCATAGAATCTCTTAAGTCCTATCTCCCACTCCTGACCGGTATAGAAGTTGTCAGCTATCGTAACGCCATCCTTTGAAAGCTTGCCGCTGTCAGCCTCGTAGTCGATATGCGCAAAAATCTCACTCGCGCCATGAAGTGATCCCGGAAGAGTGACAGTAAAGTGCCCCTCTGACACTTCTTCAAACTTCGCAGTCATATCATTTTCAATATCTTCCACAGCCTCATACAACGCAAATACGTCTCCATCTGCAAAGTCTTTTGCAGCAGATGCGCTCTTTTTAAGTTCAAAGCCACATGGAGCATTTACAAGCTCAGGATAGCATCTGAAGGAAGGTGTCTTTTTCTTTTCATCAGATGAGACTTCGAAATAAAGCTCTGTGTGTCCATCTTTGTCGGTCACTGCATCAGCCTCTGAAATAATAAGATACTCTCTGTTTTCGATGACAACCTTAGAAGAATGGACAGCCTCATTTTCACTGATGACCAGAATGCTGTTGCCATCGAGGTCTCCTGTTACATCAGCGCTCACTTCCCTGTCCCTGTCCGTATAGAAGATATAGGTATCATGTCCGTCTGTCCCGGCATTATGAAGGATGCAGACAGGAGTCGCATCTATAGTCACGAGAGCCTTATCGCCCACCGGCATGTTAAATGGATAAAAGAAATAGTCACCGTCTTTGACATCGCGTCTTGCAAATTCAGCAAGTTTGCCTCCCTCAGAGTCAAATGCCGCCAGCCCTGCGTCTAAGTGGTCAGCCATCCTGTATCTTCTCTGGTAATTGTTTACAAAGAAATATCCTCTTGCCACATCCCCGCCATCAGGCGCTTTTGCCTTCTTGTATCTGACAGCGCATCTTACACTCTCAAGGTCCTCAGGCTTTGCAGGATTGCCCGGCTGCCCGGTATAAGCCATGTCGGTCAGATCATCGCCGAAGTCATGGATAAATGAGGAAATGAGCCTTACTCTTCTGTAAGTATCCTCCATCTGACCATATTCACGAAGAGGAGCATTGAAGTCATAGGAATACTCCGGAAGATCGTTGGGGTATCCCGTTTCCCTGGTCTCCTGAAGCGTAGAGAGTTTGCCGTATGGATTGGTGCCGCCGTGATACATATAGTAGCCAAGGAGGTTTGCTCCGCTTCCGAGCTTGACCATTGTCATTGCCGCTGTATCCGTGCCTGTCGCCACAGGTCTTCTGTGACCTGTCACCTGAAGTCCGCCGCCAAGCTCAGCAGTAAGATAAGGGAATAGGTCCATGTCAAAAGTAATTCCGACTCCCAGACCGTGATCTGAACCGATGTTGTGATCGTTTCTCTCTTTTGTAAAAATGTAATTACCGCTCGGCTCTATCTCAGTTGTTCTCTGATCCCAGGGTGCCTCACAGTAGCCGCCCATAACGGGGAGCATTCCGCCTGTAACAGCTCCGCCCCAGCCTGTTGCGGTGTAAAGCGGCGCGTCAAATCCGATCTCCTTAGCCATACCAAGAAGAGTCCTCATATGCTGTTCGCCCTCCTCTCCGGTCTTTCCGCCGCAGTGCCCGTACTCGTTTTCAATCTGGATTCCAATGATTGGACCGCCGTCCTTTAAAAAGAATCCCTTCACCTGCTCATAGGTCTTTTCATAAAACCGCCTTACATGTTCAAGATAAAGAGGCGCATCACACCTTGTCTCATACCCCTTTTCCTTAGCATCCTTTAAAAGCCAGTCAGGGAAGCCCCCGTTTCTTGCCTCGCCGTGAGCCCAGGGTCCGATCCTCAGTATGCACTTTAGGCCGCTCTCCTTTACCTTCTGCATGAAATCATGAAGGTTGCGGTCTTCTGTAAAGTCATACTCCCCCTGTATCTCCTCATGATGGATCCAAATGACGTAGAGAGAAACTATATCGATTCCGCCCGCCTTCATCTTGGCAAGTTCTTCTTCCCAGTACTTCCTTGGATATCTGGAAAAATGCATCTCCCCCATCATCGGAAACCATCTTTTTCCATCGACAATTATGCTCACTGGGTCGTATGTGATGTGAGAGTCAGAATTTATAATCATTAATAATACTCCTTTTGATACTTTGTACTTTCTTTAAGTATTACTTCGTAGTTGTGAAGGACCCTGCTTGTAACCTCTTCGCCGTCTATTATGTCAAGAAGCGTCTTGGCAGCCACCGCTCCCAGGTTCTTGTCATCAAAGTTCAGACTCGTCACAGGCGGGACAGCGCCCTCCAGCAGAGAACTGTTGTAAAAAGAGGCAAGTCTGATGTCATCGGGAATGCGAATGTGCCTGTCCCTGCACCTTAGCATAATTTCGCCCGCCAGATTGTCATCCATGCAGATCACGCCGTCTATATCTCTTTTGATAATATCCTTTAATATATTGCCTGCCCTTGACTTAGACTCAATATTCAGGTAGATAAGAGTCGGATCCGGAGTCAGCCCCGCATCCTTGAAGGCTGCGACGAAGCCGTCATGTCTGGTTCTCGTAATGATGTGCTCCGTTGAGCCGCCGATCAGCGCAAGTTTTTTCATGCCCTTGGCGATAAGGATCGAAGTGAGTTCCCTGCATGCCGAGAAATTGTCATTGTCAACATAGATAATGTCATCCTCGTCAGTTCGGCCAACCGTCACAAAGGGAATCCCGCTCTCCCTTAAATACCTCGCATGCTTGTCATCGACAAGCGTCCTCGTCAGGATGATCCCGTCCACCTTGTGATTGGCAATGATGCGCTTAAGTCCCGAAACATCATCCCCGATAACCAGCGTCACCAGGATGTCATAACCGCAGGACGCCGTAATCTCACTCATGCCGATCATACACCTCTGGAAAAAAGGCAGATCCACGGCATTGTAGTCGCCCGGCCACACCACACCTATGTTATAGGTCTTTTGCTGTGCCAGCGCCCTCGCCATCATGTTGGGCCTGTAATTGTGCTTATTGATATACTCCATCACCCTGTTTTTGGTCTCATCGCTGACTCTGCCCTTCCCCGAAATCGCCCGGGAAACGGTAGTCTTGGAAATACCAAGGTCTCTGGCAATGTCATCAATTGTAATCCTGTCTGTCATCAGCCTTTTACAGCACCTCCGGTAACACCTTCAACATAGTACTTCTGCAGGAACATGAAAAGAAGTGTAACAGGGATTGCAACCAGTACTCCTCCTGCGCAGAATCTTGTGAAATATCCCTGATAATCATTGGTCCATACCCATCTGGTCATACCAACTGCCACGTTGTAGCTCGAGTCATGGCCAAACGCAACATAAGACGCAAATACGTAATCGCACCATGGTGCCATGAAAGCAACAAGCGCTGTGTAGATAATGATTGGCTTGGACATAGGGATTATCATTGTAAAGAATATCCTTGCCCTTGTGGCGCCATCAATCCTCGCCGCTTCGTCCAGAGCCTTGGGGATCGTGTCAAAGTACCCCTTACAAACGTAGTAGCCCATGCCTGAGCTTGCAACCGATACGAGAATAAGTCCGGGGATAGCGCCCGCCTGTGTAAGTCCGAACTGCTTCAAAAGGAAGTACAGACAGATCATGGTAAGGAATCCCGGGAACATGCCGAGGATCAGCCAGAATCTCATAAGAAATGTCCTTCCGGTAAACCTCATCCTCGAAAGCGCATAGCTGACACACAGTATGACAATTGTCTGAAGAAGAGTTACAAAGAACGCGATTGTGATCGTATTTTTGTACCAGAGGATGTAATTGGTCTGTCCCGCATCAAAGAGGAACTTGTAATTATCCAGAGAAAAGTGCTTGGGCACAAGGTAGTCCACCATTCCGCCGTACTCTGTAGCATAAGATCGAAAGCTCTGAAGTACAAGTCCCACAAACGGGAACAGCCAGATAATGCTTATGATAATAAGTACGATATACCCCAGCGCATTGCTGATGGTTCTTTTTGTCTTGTATGATTTCATTATTGGAAGCCCTCCTCATCTCTAACTGATGGAAGCATGTTGTAGACAACAAGTGAGATCACTGCTGTGACTACAAATACCATGATACCTATGACTGCTGCCATCCTGTAATTGGTGTCGTTGACCGTCATCTTGTAGAGCCAGGTGATAAGAAGATCTGTATTGCCGGCCTTCTCCGCGAGATTTACGGACTGAGGTTTGCCCTGTGTAAGAAGGTAAATAACGTTGAAGTTGTTCAGGTTCCCCGTAAACTGTGTAAGAAGGAAAGGTCCTGTAACAAAAAGCATATATGGAAGGGTTATGCTCCTGAACATCTGCCATGGATTAGCGCCGTCGATCCTGGCGCTCTCGTAGAGGTCCTCAGGAATGTTCATGAGAAGTCCCGTTGCGATCAGCATCATGTACGGTATACCGATCCAGATATTTACAATGATGATAGTTATCCTTGCAAGCATCGGATCAGTCCAGAAGGGAATGTATGTCTTGATTATCCCCCATTTAATAAGGTATCCGTTGATAAGTCCGTCATTGGCGAACATCTTCATAACGTAAAGAAGCGAAACGAACTGCGGAACAGCAATGGTAAGAACAAGGATCGTTCTCCAGAGTTTCTTGAACTTAATACCCTTTTTATTGATCAGCATCGCAACCGCAAGTCCAAGGAAATAGTTGGTAAATGTGGCAAGAAATGCCCATACAAGTGTCCACAAAAGAACCTGTATAAAGGTAGAGCCTATTCCGGCTCCCGAGAATGAGACAATATTCTTGAAGTTCTCAAGTCCCACCCAGGTAAAAAGATTTGTCGGCGACTGGTGGTTCTTGTCATAGTTGGTGAAAGCCACCAGGATCATAAATACGATAGGAAGAACCGTGAATACAAAGACACCTGTCACCGGAAGCGCAAGCAGTGTCTTGTCAAAGTTCTTGTCAAACAGCGAAAGGAAAACCTCTTTGTTTGAAGGAAGTTTTTTGCCATTCTTCAAAAGAAGTTCTTCCTTGCGGTTCTCTCTTATGTTCATATACCAGACTGCAATGATTGCGATTATCGCAAAGATACACAGCACGCCAAACAGAAGGATCAGGAAGCTGTTGTCACCATATACAGTTTTACGTCCGACCTTCTTGGTAGCGATTGTTCCGAGGGTTGATAGCTTGGAAAGATACTGCCAGCCAAAGCTCGCCATGAACCAGATAAACAGGCCCTCACAGAGCAGCATTGCTACACCTGTAAGTATCTGTCCCCTTAGGATCGGTCCAAGTCCAAAAATGATATAAGACAGTTTTGTCTTTATATCTCCTTCAACAAATATTACTCCTATGTCCTTCAAGCCCTTTCCCAAAGCATTAAAGAACGTCGACACCGCACTCTTTTTTGAATTATCTGCGCTCTGCGCTGCCATACCTTCGCCTCCTTCTATCAAAAAAAATCATTATTTGTTAAAAAAGGCCCGGAAAAGTTAAATTCCGGGCCATATAATGATCAATACCTAGATCAATCCCTATATTACTGAGCGTATCCCTCACATGTTGTCTGGAAATCTGTAAGAGCCTTCATGAAGTCATCGTCTGAAGCATCAGCCTTGATCTCACCTGAAATGATGGAATCACCGAGTGATGTTGCAAGTGACCAGTAATCTCCGGGGTACTGTCCCTGAGGGATTGTGTACTGAAGCTGCTCAGCAAGAGCTGAAAGAGCCTCGTCAGCCTTAACTGCATCTGACTGCTGTGCCTTTATGTTTGAAGGGCCCCAGCCTACTGCATTGTATCTTGCCAGCTGAACTTCCTCACTTGAAAGGAATGCTGCAAGGGCATCACAAACTGCAAGCTTGCCATCATCTTCCTGAGGCTTAACACCAAGGAGCTTGAATCCGCCAAAGCCGCTCATCTGATATGTCTTGCCGTCTGCTCCCTGGAATGTAGGAAGCTTAGCGCATGCGTAGTTGTCACCGAACATATCCTTAGCTGCCTGTGCATCCCATGTTCCGTCTACGATTGCTGCGCAGTTTGTAGCATTTGAAATTGCTGATCCGTTCTGGAAGGACTTGGAAGATGCAATCTCAGCAATCTTCTTAAGAGCTATAACACCAGCATCTGATGCATAAGTTGAATTGCACTTTGTGAAGTTGCCGGCATCATCTGTTTCATATGTAAGTTCAGCGCCTGCGCCGAAGAAAAATGCTGTCTGATACCATCCTGAGTTGATCTCGAAGTAGAAGTTCTTGCCTGCAGCCTCGCAGTCAGCGATGATACCTTCAAGAGTTGAAGGATCAGTTACAACGCTCTTGTCATAGTAAAGGAAATATCCGTTGTCGGATGTAATAGGATATGCGTAAAGTGTTCCGCCAACAGTAGCTGCGCCAACAGCACCGGCATCATTCTCTGCCTTAACAACCTCGGCATTTGAGTCCTCAACGACTTCAAGCGCTCCTGCTGTAACCAGTCTTGCGATCTGATCCTGAGCAAATGCATAGATGTCAGCACCTGCCTCAACGTCTGTGATCATATTGCCGGCTGCATCACCCTCTCCTACTGCCTCTACAGTAAATGTGTATCCTGAGAACTCAGGGTGCGCATCCTGGAATACCTTAATCTGTTCATTGGTAAAGTCAACTACATTGTCAGCCACCCAGATCTTGATGTCTCCTGAGCCGTAGTCTGTGATCTCTTCTGCAGCCTCATCAACAACTTCCTGAGCAGTCTCAGCCACATCAGTAGCAGTCTGTGCAACGTCTGTAGCTGTATCAGCCACAGTCTCAGCTGCGGTCTCGCCACATCCGGCAAGAAGAGTTGCACTCATAGCAGCTGTCAATAATACAGATACCAGTTTCTTTTTCATTTGTTTTCCTCCGTTTTAAATTCAATAACCTTTTATGTTGCGCAAATTGCGCAATCGGTTGCTCACGTAAAAAGTTTACCTTTTGTGCATGTTTTTGTCAATTAAACATTTTGGCTGATATTGTTATCCATTTTTTATACAAATTTCACATTGACTTTTGTTGTGGTAACGTTTCCGGTAACGTTATCGGTAACGTTTTGCGCAATCGGTATCATCTGCTTACTTTCCTGTAATATGCACCATTCTGAGCAACCTTTCCGGCTCCGGTAAGATCCATCAGCTCAGTCAGCAGAGCAGGAATCGTGATATTTTTGCCTCTTTGGTAGAGTTCCTCCATGATGTAGGAAGCTGACACAGGAATAATATCAAGTATTCCAAGGATCTCATCCTGAAGAGTCAGCTCCTTGTCTTCCTCCCCCTCTTTAGCATCTGTTTCTTCTGCCGTATCTTCCCGGCATATATCCCCGTCATACTCTCCCTGCGTCTTCAGCAAGCTGTTTCCCACATATATCCTGCTTGTTATGGTCCACAGACGCTCCAGAACGTCTTCAACGCAGGTTGCAACGCCTGCCCCCTGGCTGATCAGGTGATTGCAGCCATCGCTCAGTCTGTCAGTAGTCCTTCCGGGAATTGCCATTACCTCCCTTCCCTGCTCAAGCGCTGTGTCCACGGTGATGGAAGTCCCCGACTTCTGCCTCGCCTCCACCACGAGAACCACATCTGAGAGTGCGCTTATTATCCTGTTCCTCATCGGAAAGAAATTTGCAAGAGGCTGCGTTCCGGGTGGAAACTCGGAAATTATCCCTCCATTTTCAAGAAGCTGATCATAAATTTTTATATTTTCTTCCGGATAGCATACGTCCACTCCGCAGCCAAGGACCGCGAAAGAAGTTCCTCCCGACTGCAGAGCTGCCCCCTGCGCAATACCGTCCACGCCTCTTGCCATTCCGCTAATGACCTGGATGCCGGACATGGCAAGTCCCTGTCCGAACTGTCTCGCCATGAATCTTCCATACTCGGAGCACATCCTCGCGCCTATTACCGCAACGCACGGCACCTTCGGGTCAGGAAGTTTTCCTTTCACATAGATTGCAAAAGGAGCATTGGGGATATCCTTAAGTTTCTCCGGGAACTGTTCATCAATCCTCGGGATAAACCTGATTCCCCTGTCATCAAGCTTTTTTCTCTCACGCTCAAAGTCCCACATTGCCCTTGTCCTCTCAACACTGAGAACCTGCTTTTTCGTAAGAAGTTTTGAGAGCTCTTTTGAACTCATCTCATATATGTCCCTGCAGGTGAGCTCCCCCGAAAGAAGTCTCTCTGCATTTGCATTTCCAATTGTCGGCACATTGTAGAGCCACATTGCATAGTCATTTTCATTAAGCTGCATTATTTATTCCTCCATCTGTCTCCAGTATTTTCCATCGGTGATCCTGTAACCGACCGCCTCCATCAAATGGATCTGACGTATCTGCTCCGATCCGTCCAGATCCGCAATTGTCCTTGAAACCTTAAGTATCTTGTGGTATGCCCTGGCGCTGAGCTCCATTTTGCAAAAGACATTTTCAAGATATGTCTCTTCTCTTCTGTCAAGTCTGCAGTACTTTTCAATATCCTTGGGACTCATCTCAGAATTGAACTTAAGTCCCGTTCCTATAAACCGTTCCTGCTGTATCTTTCTCGCCTTCATGACCCTTTCTCTGATGCTTCTGCTCGTCTCATTTGCACTGCATCTGCCTGATGACAGATCTGCTATATCGAGCCTTGGAGCCTCGACGCAGATATCCACCCTGTCAAGTATCGGTCCCGATATGTGCCCCAGGTATCTTTTTATCTCATTCGGCGAGCACCTGCATTTATTCCTGTCAGGGTAGTAGCCACAGGGACAGGGATTGAGCGCTCCGACAAGCTGAAAGTCAGCCGGGTAGGTGTAGGTTCCCCGATTCCTGACAATGTTGATCTTGCGGTCCTCCAGCGGCTGCCTCAGAAGATCCAGTTTGTTCTTGGGAAACTCCGGCATCTCATCAAGGAAAAGAACTCCTCTGTGTGCCAGGGATATCACCCCGGGTCTCGGGACATTTCCACCTCCCACAAGAGCTGTCTCCGTGACGAGATGATGGGTACTCATGAACGGTCTTTTTGTGACAAGAGCCTCATTCTCTCCCAGCATCCCCGCCACTGAATAGATTGTCGATACTTCCAGGCTCTCATCAAGCGTAAGTGGCGGAAGTATTGTGGGAAGTCTCTTTGCCACCATGCTCTTACCCGCACCCGGAGGACCTATCAGCAAAAGATGATGGAAGCCTGCCGCTGCTATCTCTGCAGCTCTTTTCACTGCAGCCTGACCGTTTATATCCGCAAAATCTAGGGTTTCCTCATCTGCCTTTGTTTCCTCAAAGAGCTTTTTCACATCGATATGGGTAGGTCTGATAAGTTTATCCCTCTCACTCTCATCAGCTGTGAGATACATTACCACCTCCTGCAGCGATGATACGCCGATTATCTTTATTCCCTCTATCACCGCGCCCTCCCTTGCATTAGTCTTTGGAAGAAGAACTCTCTTATAGCCAAGTTCCTTTGCTTTTGCCACTATTGGGAGGATTCCCTTTACGGATTTGACATCTCCGTCAAGTCCAAGTTCCCCGAGAACAACTGTGTCTTTTAATACCTCGCCGTCAATCTCTCCTGCGGCAGCCATTATCCCCACAGCTACGGGCAGGTCTATGACGACACCGGTTTTCCTGATATCAACAGGTGAGAGATTTATTGTGATCTTTGCAGGCGGTATCCTCGAACCTACATTTTTGAGAGCAACCCTCACCCTGTCGCCGGCTTCCCTTACTTCACCGCTCATGAAGCCTACCATGTTAAATGATGGAAGACCATCCGAGACATCCACTTCAACCTGCATAAGGTAGGAAGTAATGCCACTGACGGCTCCCGACGTCACTGAACTGAACATTTTTATTCCTCATTTCTTAATATTTTGAATCCGCTGCCCGACAAAAACAGAAAGAATCTGCATGGCAGCCATGACCCCGCAGACGCGGGAACAAACCTGAATAAACATAATTCCGCTTGCGGCATTCTCGTGCGAGTGCGCATCCTTAGCGGAGCGTTTTAATTTAATATGAATTTGCAAAACAATTTTCTATTAAATTAAAAACTGACCTGCTCATTATACAACAGGTCAGTTGAGGAAATCTTTAAGATTTTCTTAAGATTATATTTTTTTATCTGAGCATTTTGTTCTGCATTACATCCGGATCCTGCGCAAACTGCAGTGCAACTTCCCTTGTGATCTTCTGGGATCTGTACAGGTCAAGGATAGCATCATCCATGGTTATCATACCCTGCTTTCTGTAGGTCTGCATATATGTGATGAGCTGATGTGACTTTCCCTCACGGATAAGGTTGCGGACAGCGCTGTTGATATGAAGTACCTCAAAAGCCGCAACTCGTGAAACGCCGTCGGATGCCGGGATAAGCTGCTGTGAGATGATAGCCTCTAAAACTCCCGCAAGCTGTATTCTTATCTGCTGTTGCTGATGCGACGGAAATACGTCGATAAGTCGATCAACTGTGTTGGATGCTCCGATAGTATGTACCGTAGAGAGAACCAGATGGCCTGTTTCAGCAGCAGTGATAGCCGTGCTTATGGTCTCAAGATCTCTCATCTCTCCCACAAGAATAACATCCGGGTCCTCACGAAGGGCTGCCCTGAGCGCCGCAGCATAGCTGTTTGAATCAGTACCTATCTCCCTCTGATTGACGATCGACATCCTGTGCTGGTATGTGAACTCAATGGGATCCTCAAGGGTTATTACATGCGCTTCCCTGTTGTTGTTAATGGTTCCTATGATCGATGCGAGCGTGGTGGACTTACCGCTTCCGGTCGGTCCTGTCACAAGAACAAGTCCCCTCTTTTTCTGGTAGAGGTCAACAACCGTATCGGGAATCCCAAGACTTTCGGCGGAAGGTATATCTGTTGCAACAACTCTGAACGCCATTGCTATCGAGCCTCTTTGTTTGAACACATTGAGCCTGTATCTTCCTATTCCGGGTATGGAGAATGACATATCATGCTGGCCGTTGGCCTCGAGTCTCTCCTTCTGTTTGTCACTCATTATCTCATCCGCGATTGCCAGAGTGTCCGGTGGGAGCATTTTACCGTACTTATCCATGGCTATCAGTTTGCCGTGAAGCCTCATCTTGGGCGGCAGTCCGACAGTGATGTGCACATCAGATGCTCCGTTTTCCTTGGCTTCCTGTAAGATTTCCTGAAGTTTAGACATGTTTTTCTCCCCTTAATCTTTTTTCATACATAAACAGGTTCATCGACTTCAATGCCAAGCGCCTTGACTTTGGCAGTGTCCATCGCATACCTGTTGTCCATGGTCTTCATGATATCGACTATCTCAATGTCGTTGTAAGCCCTGCGGTTTGAGAGATCAATTATGGAATTATCCCTGAAGCTAAGAACCATAGGCCGAAGGAAATCATCTTCATTGGTTCGAAGAACCAGCGCCTTCTCTCCGGTATTAAGCTCAATACTCACCCCCGGCATAAGGATATTCAAAGAATCTGTGAGCGCCTTGACCACCTTGGGGTCAAAGACATCGCTTCTCTCCATCATTCTCCGGATGACTGCCACCTCTGAAACCGGTGTCGAATCAAGTCTGACCGATGTTTCTTTATCAAAAAAACCCGCCACAATGAGAACCTTGGCAGCCATTGGCATCTTCTGCTGCGAGATCGGCGTGTCATTCCAGTAATCAAAAAGAGTCTTGCGCGCCAGATTGCAGGCTCTCTTGATAGCCGGCTGGAAAGAAAAAGCGTCATCTATTATCTGATATCCCGCCATCTCATGCTGATCAATAATCTTCCTGTCTTCTGCTGTGGTCTTCTGCTTGGACTGCAGCTCAGGCGGAAGTGTGAGCTTGCCTATATCATGAATAACCGCTGCAGTGACCGCATCGTTCTGGTCAGAGAGAGGGACATTCATGGTGTGCGTGATGATAGCCGCAAGGATCGCAACGTTAAGCGAGTGCTTGTAAATATAGTCCTCAGTGCTCCTAAGGCTCTGCTGGAACGTGATCTTCTTCCTCAGATTGCCGTAGTTCTTGATTATCTGTGCGCAAATATTAGGGCACCTGCTCTGCTTGCGTTTCTTGACGATAACAGCCAGTTCCTCCATGATCTCGTTGTACATCACAGTCTGGAACCTCTCAAAGTCGAGGTCTTCCTGGGTCATTGGCGGAACCGGTTCCGCGGGTTCAAGAACAAAAAGCCCAATAAGTCCAAAGCTCTTGATATTCTCAATGCTCTGCATATCTTTCAGCACAGCTGCACGATCATACAAGAGAACTCCCTTTTTGCTGTATATAGGCTTCGCAAGACGCATACCGGGTTTTAGTTCATCACTTTTTATAAAAAGCATATTATTGGGTCGTCTCCTGAATATTTGTCATTATCTTTAATTATGACGCTCCATCTTTAAAAAATCAATCAGATAAGAATCATTGGTAACGCGAAATAAATAAGAATGCCGCAAGCGGCATTCTCGCGCCGGGCGTGGCAGCCAATAAGGTTACCACGCATCTAAATATCCATTATCAGATCAGTGCAGCCTCTTTTGCTCATAGCCGGCTCACCGGACCTTAAGTGAGCTCATCGAGCGTGCTTCCGTAGGATGAGAGGAACTCATTTACAAAGTCAAGCACCTCCGGTAGCTCCTGGTACATGCTCCTGATGGATTTGCCAGTGCTGTCTTTGGCTGTTCTGAACTCGCTGTTTCCTGCATTCATCTCAGCAATGCATTTGATAAGCGCCGAGAGCTTGTCAGCCGCCTTTACCAGCCTTCTCATATACCGCTCTTCCTCTGTATCTTCAGGCTTGAATATCTCCTCAAAGGAAGGTCGCAGATCATCCGGAAGCTTCTCAAGGAGCTTGTCATCGGCTATTGCCTCGACTTCCTTGTACGCATGCTTAAGATCAGCATTGAAGTATTTTACAGGGGTCGGCATATCTCCGGTAATGATCTCCGATGCATCATGATAAAGACCTATCAGAGCTGCCTTATTGGCATCCAGGTTCCTGCCGTAGCGCACATTTCCGATTGTGCAAAGAGCATGAGCGATCATGGCGACCTCCATCGAATGCTCACAGAGATTCTCCGGCCTGGTATTTCTCATAAGCGCCCAGCGCTCGATATATTTCATTCTTGATATAAGTGCAAAAAAATTGTAGTTCATTCTATTCTCCATAAAATTAGTGGTCACTTTCTCACGAAATCCACATGCCGCACTGTGCACATTTCTGTATATACAGTGACCTTAACCATCATCCAGCAAAAAATCCGCCATCACCGTGTTGCTCACATCAAGCCCCTCATCGGTAAGGCTGAGCATATCTTTCTCAAGTCTTAGATGTCCTGACCTCTTGTACCTGTCTATGACATCTCCATACACTCCAAATATATCCCTGCCAAACTCACGCTCAAAGCTTTTAACACTTATGCCCTCAACAAGACGAAGTCCAAGGAACATGAACTCCTCCATCTGCGCGTTTGTCGTAAGGCGCTGCAGGTTCTCTCTTATCCCGTCGCTTCCGGACATCTCGATGTACTTGTGGATATCACATACATTGCTCCATCTGGTATTCTCCACCATGGAAGAAGCTCCCAGTCCAACTCCAAGATAGTTTCCCCTCTTCCAGTAAACCTTGTTGTGACGGCACTCATAAATCGCAGAGCGGGCATAGTTGGATATCTCATACCTGTGGTATCCGTGCTCTTTAAGAATCCTCTTGGTCTCATGGTACATGAGTCGGTCCTCGTCCTCGCCAGGAAGGTCAAGGTCCATTTCAAAAAACGGTGTCCCCTCCTCTACTATGAGACTGTAGGCTGAGATATGCTCAGGCTCAAGCTCAAGCACACCCTTAAGGCTTTGCAGGTACGATGCTGTATCCTGTCCCGGCAGTGCACTCATAAGATCGACATTTATATTTTGAAAGCCGGCTCTCCTTGCGTTGCCATATGTTTCCAAAAACGTCTCAGAATCGTGAAGCCGCCCAAGAGCCTTCAGCTCCTTATCATCAAGCGACTGCGCCCCTATGCTTATCCTGTTAAATCCGCCCTGCCTGTACCGGCATAGCTTGTCAAAAATTGCAGACGCCGGATTAACTTCAAGGCTGATCTCAGCATCCTTAGATACATCAAAACACTGACTTATTAAGTCCAGAGTCTCACAGACTTCTCCTGCCTCAGGAAAAGATGGTGTCCCGCCGCCGAAGAAAACAGATATCACCCTGTACCCACTATAGTCACGGGAGGCTGAAATCAGCTCTTTTCGAAGGGCGGTAAAATAGTCCCTGATCTGTTCCCTATTAGCTCTAAAGGAGAGAAAATCGCAGTAGAGGCACTTTTTTTGGCAGAAGGGGATATGAACATAAATCGACAGTTCTTTTCCCATATCAGTCTACATTATCAAGCTTGAGGACGCTCAGGAATGCTGACTGCGGAACCTCAACGTTTCCGATCTGCCTCATCTTCTTTTTGCCCTCTTTCTGCTTCTCAAGCAGCTTCTTCTTACGTGTTATGTCGCCGCCGTAGCACTTGGCAAGGACGTCCTTGCGGTAGGCTTTGACCGTCTCTCTTGCGATTATCTTGCCGGCAACAGCTGCCTGGATCGGTATCTCAAACAGGTGCCTCGGGATCTCCTCCTTGAGCTTCTCGCACATCTTGCGACCTCTCTCGTAGGCGCCGTCCTTGTGAACGATGAACGAGAGCGCATCCACTTCTTCCCTGTTGATGAGGATGTCGAGCTTGACGAGCTCAGACCTCTCGTAGCCCTTTAATTCGTAGTCAAAAGATGCATAGCCCCTTGATCTTGACTTCAGCGCATCGAAAAAGTCGTAGATTATCTCATTGAGCGGCAGCTCATATTTGAGAATTGCCCTTGTCTGTTCTATATAATCCGTACTCAGGTACCTGCCTCTTCTCTCCTGGCAAAGCTGCATGATGGCACCCACATAATCCGTGGTAACCATGATCTCGCCGCTTACGATCGGCTCTTCCATATACTCTATCTCAGAAGGATCAGGCAGATTGGTGGGATTGGTGAGATCGATGACCTCTCCGTCTGTCTTGTGGACCTTGTAGACAACGGAAGGTGCCGTGGTAACAAGGTTTAAGTCATACTCCCTCTCAAGCCTCTCCTGCACAACCTCAAGGTGAAGAAGTCCAAGGAACCCCGCTCTGAAGCCAAAGCCGAGAGCCTGTGAAGTCTCAGGCTCATAGAAAAGAGATGCATCATTGAGCTGAAGCTTCTCAAGGGCGTCCCGAAGATCAGAATAGTGAGCTGAATCCGCAGGATAAAGACCACAGTAAACCATCGGCATAACCTTCTTGTATCCCGGGAGAGCCTCGCTGCAGGGTCGCTCTGAATCAGTAACTGTATCTCCGACCCTTGAGTCCTTGATGTTCTTGATGGAAGCAGTGAAATATCCTACATCTCCTGCCCCGAGCTCATCGCCAGGGATAAACCTTCCGGGTCCAAAGTAGCCGACTTCAACTACCTCAGCTTCAGCCGAGGTTGCCATAAAGCGAACCTTCATACCCTTTTTGATCGTACCGTCAAAGACTCTGATAAAGACAATTACTCCCCTGTAGGAGTCATATATGCTGTCAAAAATAAGGGACTTAAGAGGTGCGTCGGGGTCCCCCTTCGGCGCCGGAATCCTCTTTACAACCGCCTCAAGTACGTCCTCTATACCGATTCCGTTTTTGGCTGAGATCAGCGGCGCATCATGAGCTTCAATGCCTATCACATCCTCTATCTCTTCCTTGGTCTCATCAGGCTGCGCGCTCGCAAGATCGATCTTGTTTATTACGGGAAAGACATCCAGGTCGTGGTCCAGTGCCATATAAACATTGGCCAGAGTCTGGGCCTCCACGCCCTGCGTCGCATCCACCACAAGGATTGCTCCGTCGCAGGCAGCAAGGCTTCTTGAAACTTCATATCCAAAGTCAACGTGCCCCGGAGTATCTATCATATTAAAGGTGTACTCCTGACCATCGGACGCCTTGTAGATCATCCTGACCGCCTGGGATTTTATGGTGATGCCCCTCTCCCTCTCAATATCCATGTTGTCAAGCACCTGGTTCTGCATCTCTCTCATGGTCAGAACCCCGGTCTTTTCTATCATTCTGTCTGCAAGGGTAGATTTGCCGTGATCAATATGCGCAACAATGCAGAAATTTCTAATCTTACTCTGATCCACTGTAAAAACCTCATTTTTCTACGTTTATTTATTAACCCAAAAATCACATCTGAGCTATCATTATAGCAAAATCTATTGACAGTTTCTACATTATAATCTAAAATATCTAGCGTATGTGGCATTAACTGTCCGTGTCCGGCTTAATGCGCACACGAACATCATAATAAACTATCTATGTTATCATTTCGGAGGTAAATTATGGCAAATATTAAATCCGCCAAGAAGAGAGTATTAGTTAATCAGAAGAAGGCTGCTCAGAATCAGATGATCAAGTCAGCCGTTAAGACAGAGATCAAGAAGGTTAGAGCTGCTATCGAGGCAGGCAATAAGGAAGAGGCAGCTAAGGCACTCCTTGCAGCTACATCCACAATCGACAAGGCTGAGTCCAAGGGCGTTCTCAAGAAGAATACCGCTTCAAGAAAGGTTTCCCGTCTCGCTCAGGCTGTTAACAAACTGTAATGATATAAACTCACTAGAAAAGGCTTAAGATGTGCTCGCACATCTTAAGCCCTTTTTTTGTGAGTTGAACAAACACGAGGAAGTAATGGGGCCGTCTCCCGGCCCCATGGATTCCGAGTGTTTGTAGGATTGCGAGAGCACGCAGTGCGAAGCAATCCGTATATCATTACATCTCCCCAAGCACACAACTCATCTCCCCAAACGCACGCCCCATCTTCACAAGCGCACGTCAGAAGTATCACGCAGCTTTTTCATTTTTCTTATCTGCTTTAAGCTGACCATAAAGTGTCTTGGCTGCTATTGCTGCAAGTACAAGTGACAATGCAACCAAAAGTACTGCTATTGTTGCCTGGATCAGTGCCCAGAAGTCAGCATTTCCTGAGGAGTATGCCTGCACCTTGGCGGTTATTGTCTGAACAAGAGAACAGATAGTTACCAAAAGCATAAACACCATAGGTATGTAGAACATCTTATTGTTTTTGCCAACGGATCCAAGCCATGTGCAGACTGCCAAAAGTCCCACAGCTGCAAGAAGCTGATTGGCTGCACCAAACAGCGGCCATATCTTGGTATATCCTGTCATTCCGAGGCTTACTCCAAGTACTACTGTAATAAGAGTAGCAACGTAAGGGTTCGCAAGTACTTTCTTGTAACCAGTTGTGTCTGCAGCTGTCTGTCCCTGCTCAAGGAAGAACTCCTGGAACATATATCTTGCAAGTCTTGTCGCTGTGTCAAGTGAAGTCAGACAGAATATTGACACTGCAAGAATAAGCATCTGATACATTACATTCTGAAGACCGGGTGCAAATGTTCCAACCATTGCAGAAAGACCGCCGGCAAAAACCTGAGTGGGACTTGCATAGCTTCCTTCTGCTGCCGCTTTCCATACAAATCCTATCGAGCATATTGAAATAACTGCCACAAGGCACTCAATGAGCATTGATCCGTATGAAACAGGCTTTGCATTCTTTTCATTATCAAGCTGCTTTGCAGTTGTTCCAGATGATACAAGTGAGTGGAAGCCTGAGATTGCTCCGCAGGCTATGGTTACAAACAGTGCAGGGAAAATCGTTCCTGTTGTGAATACTCCTGTTCCCTTTAATGAAGCATCTCCCATTGCAGGAATGTCAAAGGTGCCGTTTCCTGTCAGTGCTGCTCCGATTACTGCAACTATTCCTGCAGCGATCATAAAGTAAAGAAGAAAAGAACTCAGATAATCTCTTGGCTGCAGCAGGATCCAAACAGGTGTTACAGATGCCACAAGTATGTATGCGCCAAGTATCCACATCCACGCATTGTATGTCAAAGCGATAGGATGGAAATTCAGACCTATAGCAACTATTGCCACTATTCCAAGACATCCAAATACAGATGCAATGACGACTGAAACATTTTTCCTGTACACAAAATAACCAAATAACATGGCAAGCACTATGAAAAGAAGTGATATCATGGCTGTCGACTCATTTGCAGCAAGTGCTGCTCCCTCTACCGCTGCTCCCGCTGCCGTTGTCACACCAAAAGTACTTGCAACAATGGAACTGAAAGCTGCCACAACAAGAAGCAAAGTCAGATAGCCAAATGTAAGGAATAATTTCTTAGCTGTTCTTCCCATTGAGTCATCAATGATCTCCCCAATTGACTGACCCTTATGACGAAGCGAAGCAAAAAGCGCTCCAAAATCATGAACTCCGCCGAAGAAAACTCCTCCGATGAGGACCCATAAAAGAACCGGAACCCATCCAAATACCGCTGCCTGAATAGGTCCGTTAATGGGACCAGCTCCTGCTATCGATGAAAAGTGATGTCCCATAAGAACCGGTGTCTTGGCAGGTACATAATCCATGCCGTCCTCAAGTTCATGAGCCGGTGTCTTCCTCTCAGGGTTAATGCCCCACTGCTTTGCCAGCCATCCTCCGTATAAAACATATCCGGCGAGCAAAACAACTGCGCTTACAACAAGTAACAATGCTGCATTCATACAAATCTCCTCCATGTTGTGTTCCAGTGTACTCGCTCATTCATTATTAACCAAATTGCTTGTCTGTAAATCCGTTTGCTTCGATAAAAAATCTTGACAATGCCCGCATTACCTTCAATTTTTTCCTTGCAACCTAATCCACATCCTTCTCAATTTGATTAAATATTAACGAGTCAGCACACCAGATCTTCATTTTTCTTTAGAACTGTTTTTATGTTAGCTGACAAGTTTGTTGCTTTTTGTCAGATAAACATCCCCCAGAATATCCTTAAGTTCCTTTCCTCTTCTGTTTGTATATATTTTCCCAAAATCCATTGAAATCACAGCTATCCTTGCCTCACTGTGCCCCCTTAAGTTGAACATATACCCCTTATCAAAGCTGTATTTCTTTATTGCTTTGATTGTCTTTTCATCAGGATCCTTGTCCGTGATAACAATAAATGTTATGTAGGAACACATATGGTCCTTTTCCGGGTAGTTTTCTCCTCTTCTCACAAGTACAGGCTCTGCTTCGTTAGTGATCACCTCATTGATCTCATCAAGTTTTTTTAAATCAAGAGCCTCCTCCTTAATAAAGAAAACATGCTCGTATGCTTTCATAGCCCAGAGCTGCGCTTCTTTTTTTAACACATATTTCTCGCTCAGGGAGTAGAACCAGGCATAAGCAGGATAGGTTTTATCCTGCAGTTTATAATTCTCCGTTATGTCGAAATTCGCCTCATATCTTTTCAGAAGCTCGATTAAGTATTCACTCTTATGATCCATTATTTATATGTCCTTTTGAAAATTTACTACGGGATAACTTTATCACTCTGACGCGTTATTGCAAGATATCAAAATTAATCAAAATTTTATAATTAGATTAATTTTGTAATGTATTTTGAGATATTTTTTGAAATTTGTTTATTTCTGAGCATTCTCTGGATATACAAACTGACTAAGCCGGACCCACATAGGGAAAATCACGTTGTTATCGTATATGTCATTAGGATTTGCCTAATATCGTTTGTGGTGCCGGATTTTTGCCACTGAAAGTGGCATATTTCCTAATATGATTGCATGCAGTAAAAAACGAACTAAAATAGTCGCTCACAACTTTTTTGCGCGCACCGGTCACATCCATAGCGGAGCGATTTTATTTAATCAGGAAATTTGAAGGAATTTCCAATCAAATAAAATATGACCTATGACAAATACATGCCATAGGCCACTCTTAATATGTAATGAGAAAGCTGTAAGCTTATTTAATAGCCTTTATCTTAACACTCTTGCTGAGTCCCTTTTTCCTAAAAAGCTTAGTATAAGCATCCACTTTTTTCTTTGGAACTTTGATCACAACTTTTGTACCCGATCCCTTCAACGCCTGACTGTCAAGGGTATTTGTGGTGATGTTTGTGCACTTAATTGTAAAGGTCTTAAGATTTTTACAATTTCCAATAACCTTTTCTCCAAGCCTGGATGTCTTCGCAGGAAGAGTCAGATCTTTAAGCGCGGTGCAGCCATAAAGGGCGAAGTCTCCAAAGGAAGAAACGTTTGCTCCGACTTTTATCTTGGTCAGCTTCTTACAGTTATAGAATGTCTTGTTTCCAACCTTATTTACACCGGAGCCTATAGTAACCGTTTTAAGAGCTGAACAACCTGAGAAAGCCTCATCACCTATCTTCGTGATGTTTTGTCCCATTTTGACAGTCTTTACTTTTTTGTTACCCTTAAGTGCCTTAGGACCTATTTCAGTTACATAATAGATCAGTCCGTTATAAGTTATATAATTAGGGATGCTCACTGTTGTAGCATTTTTGTCTGTAGTCCCGGCATACCTTACTGTCATGTTCACTGGTGAAGTTACAACATAAGTAGTCTTGCCCTTTGTAAGCTTTGCGCCTTTCTGAGGTTCATACACTATTATGGTGGTAGATGCTATATATCCACCATCTGCCGACACAGCCTGAATTTTATAAGTTCCCTCCGATTCAGGCTTAAATGTAAAGGAAATGCTCTTGAAGGACTGGCTGTAGCCATTTATAGTCCAGTTAATATCTTTGATATCAGCATTCGAAGGACTTACAGTCACTTTTACGGTAACAGTTTTTCCAAGCATGATCTCAGTGTTTTTTGGGTATATGCTGATATTCTCAACCTTTATACGCCCGTACCAGTCTGATTTGTAGCCGTGCCAAGTGAAATATGAAAAACCCTGGGCGTTCTTAGGGAAGATTATGGTTACTTTATCTTTGTCGAAGGCATCTTCATTTTCTGTAGGGGCATTTCCGAGGAATCTGATAGTACTTAGATTAGTTTCTTGAAACGCAGATGTTTTGATCTGCTGAACCGATGCAGGAATATTTATAGTTCCCTCAAGCGGAGAATCATAAAACGCATACTGGTCTATAACAGTCACCTTCGAAGGAATCTTTATAGTGCTTATCCCATCATTGTTTGCAAAAGCTGCTTGACCTATGAAAGTAGTATTTTCGCCAATAATAAAAGAAGTTATGCCGTCCATATCATTAAAGGAAAATTGGGAAATATTTTTCAGTTTACTTGGTAGTTTAAGCGTTCCGGTAAGTTTATTACAATCTTCAAACGCAGAACTACCTATTGTCGAAAGGCTATCAGGTAATGAAATATAGCCATTTAAGCCCTGGCAGTTATAAAATGCACCCTCTCCAACGTACGTAACCCCATCAGGAATGACAAGATTTCCATATATACAGGAACTAGCAAATGCATAATCACCTATGCTTTCAAGCGTTGATGGAAAAGATATTGTAGCAGGATAATAACTTTCGTCGACACGTGTATAATGATTATCACTAACGAAAAAAGCTCTTGATCCAATACTGGTTATGCCCTCTTCCAGAATAATTGTTTTAATATTCCAAGAACGAAAACCATCGGATGTAAATTCCCCCCGCCAAGGACTCTTCACGCCTGCTTCGCAGCCACTTCCATAATCCCACATTGGGCCAGTTCCGCTTATTGTCAGAGTAAGGTTATTTTCATTATTTCCTGTAATGGTATATGTCAGATTGTTCCCACATTTTCCTGATTTATATTCATATGCATATGAATTGATTTTGAAAAAGCCAATAAGAATAAAAGACAGCGACAGATATAAAAGAAAATTTATACCTCGCTTAAGAGAAGTGTTTGTTTGTTTGTTTGTTTGTTTGTTTGTTTGTTTGTTTGTTTGTTTGTTTGT
>CAMNEA010000006.1 GCA_946536145.1 uncultured Butyrivibrio sp. | reverse complement strand
AGAAATTCGGTAACCGTAATATCGTGAATTGTCGAGTTTTGACGCATCAAATGAATTCAGATACATGCATTTTGGTTAATATTAGTGAGTCGTTACATCGGAGCTTCGAGTTGAGGAAATTTACATCTCGGCATGTTCATTCGTATAAATGGTAAGAGTGTCCTGCCTCCAATCAGGGTAGTAAAACAGCTTTGCCCAGGGTATAACTGGCAAAACCCATGCATAGTTCTGAAAAGGAATATGACCTGAAGAAATAAAAATATTCATTCAGGTCAAAAATAATAGAGAAATATGGATTGATCCGGAAGCGAAGTTTGACTTGAAGAAGTAAAAAAGTTCATTCGGGTCAAAAGTATTAGTGGAATAGGGATTGATCCGGAAGGGGAGTTTGACCTGAAGAAGTAAAAAAGTTCATTCGGGTCAAAAACATTAGTGGAAAAGGGAAGAATCCAGAGGCAGAGTATGACCTGAAGAAGTAAAAAAGTTCATTTGGGTCAAAAATATCAGTGAAATAGGGAAGAATCCAGAAGAAGAGTTTGACCCTGACATAATATAAATCCTGAATGGAGTATTTTTGTGATTTTTGTCAAATGATTAGAAGGCGGATTTAGCCGAAATAAATGTAGTGAGGAGTCCGCTGACATATCAGTTTTAGAAAGTTGTGACAGGCGTCGTGGTCACAAAGAGGGGTAATATTATGAAAATAAAAAAACAGTTTAAAAATCTTAAGGCGGGAGCGAAGAGAATCTTTATAGGTCTTCTGATAACCAGCATGCTGTGCACGGCGTCCGGAATAGGATCCATGTTCAGTTACGCGACTGTTAATGATGTCAATCTGAATGAGAACAGGATTGAGGAGAACACCAGCATTGATGAAAATGGTGGTGAAAATACGACTCTGCCTGACGACTCTGATCAGAACAATAATGATAACAGTGGAGACGATCTTAACAGCGATGGGAATAATGGTCAGGGCGGTGATGATACAGACAATCTGAATAATGACGACCTTAATAACGACGTTGACCTGAATAATAATGATGACCAGAACAATAACGATGACCAGAACAATAACGATGATCTGAACAATAATGATGATCAAAACAATAATGATGATCAAAACAATAATGATGATCAAAACAACAATGATGATCTGAACAATAATGACAATCAGAACAATAATGGCAATCAGAACAATAATGGTGACCAGAACAACAACGATGGTCAGAACAATAATGATGGTCTGAACAACAACGATGATCAGAACAACAATAATGACCAGAACAACAACGATGATCAGAACAATAATAATGACCTGTACAATAACGATGACCTGAATAATAATGACGATCAGAACAACAATGATCAGGACAACAACGATGATCAGAACAATAACAATCCGAACAATAACGATGACCTGAATAATAATGACGAGCAGAACAATAACGATGACCTGAATAATAATGACGAGCAGAACAATAACGATGACCTGAACAATAATGACGATCAGAACAATAACGATGACCTGAACAATAATGACGATCAGAACAATAACGATGGCCTGAATAATAATGACGATCAGAATAATAACGATGACCTGAACAATAATGACGATCAGAATAATAACGATGATCTGAATAACGATGATGACGAAGAAGACTATGTGGAATCAAAGTCATCTAATAATGATGGAACGCACATCCTCTATTATCACTCCGGCAGATCCGTGACAGAGGACTGTGAGTTTGGTGATGACAACATCTGTGATATCTGTGGTTATGAAAAGCCCCTTGTCGAAGATGATGCTGCTACAACAGAGTGCACAACACATAAGTATGACTATACTGACAATGACGACGGAACACACACCGGAGTCTGCAGCGTATGCGGCGACGAGATCACGGAAGGACACAACTACACAGACTATGAGAAGACCGATGAGGGCACTTTAAAGAGATATTGCACGGACTGCGGTGCGGAAGAAGAGACAGAGGACGACGGAACAGGCAAGGCCCACACTCATAAGTACGAATATAAAGATAACGGCGATGGCACCCACACAGGTGTCTGCTCGTTGTGCGCTGAAGACGACGATGACAGGACTATAACTGAAGAGCATAAGATGGGTAAGTGGAAGAGCGATGGAAAGGGCAACCACACAAGGACCTGCGCCCTCTGCGACTATACAGAGATTGAAGCGTGCACGTTCGGTGAAGACGGACTGTGCACTGTTTGTGGTGGAAACCAGATCATAACCAGAAATGCATTGAGGAAGGGACTGTTTGGGGCAGGTAATGATAATATGCCTCAGTTTATAAAAGATCAGATTACATTTAGCTCAATCCCGGATCAGAGTCTTGTGTATAATACTCAGGATCAGACACCCTATTTAGGTTCGAAGGACTATACAGGAAATACTACTCAATTTTTTGCTGAAGAAGGAACAGATTTCCCTACGTATCGGTTCAATAGAATAAGTATTGTAAACCAGACAGGTTATGACGGTACATCTGCAGGGGAACAGAAATATCAATTTGAAGTATATTTTGAAAAAAAGAATGGTGCACCGTCAATGACGACAGAGACTGTTTCATTCAAAACCGGAGATTTTAGAGCAAATATCGCTAAAAATGACATTGGTACGACATATAGTAATGATAATTTTGTAGATGTATTTTTTGGAAACAATCAAGCCGTAAGCAGCGGAACTACCATTGATGCCTCTGAATATGCAGCTACAGGTGTTTATTTAAAGCATGTAAACTCGTCTTCTACACCTGCTGCAATGACAAAAGGTACGGATTACACCGCTACGCTTGAGTCAGTGCCGGTTGCGGATTCTACAACTGAAAACACCATTACTTTTGCCGGTACGGGCAATAATTATGAAGGAACCAAGGATTTTAAATTCAAGCTTTCCCTGCCTGATGGAGCAAAAATAAAATTCAATGGCAGTGACACGGCCACTAATCCATACATACTGAAAGTAACTCTGGCCTGCAGTGATTCTGCAAACTATAAGATTTCACTTGATGGATCAGATTACACCGATTCGGTGGATTATACAACTCTAGGCGATAGTCAGAACTTTTATGTATATGTGAAAAAGGGCGATGGAGAGCCTTTCCGCGTTCCTGTAAATAATCTGACTGTAAAAAAGAGAGATATTAAAGACGCCACCTTCAGTGAAGTAGATTTTGAAAACGATGATCTCTTTACCCTGAAATACGATAATGGCGGAACTGAGGAAACACTTAATATTGGCGATGACTATACCTATGTTATCAGGGAAGGCGAAAATGATGAAAGTGGCAGTGACTATACAAGCAGCCCCCTTGAGATAGGCAAAAAGTATACCATTTTTTGCACCGGCAAAGGAGATAAATACGAGGGGCAGACAAGAAAAAGCTTTACGGTAGACAAGCCGGTCGTTACTTTTAACGGAGAAGAGACAATGGCTGCCTCCTACAACTATGGAGTACTGCTTGCAGGCAAAATCTCCGGAGGCAACGCCCTGCAGATAAAGGTTCCGGACAGCGACTATGCTGACTCTGCGGAATATAAAGTCAGAACCGGCGAAGACTTCCGGGTATATTTGAAAAAGTCCGGGAAGACAAGAGAATACACGGCTACTATATCAGGACTTCAGATAAAGACTGTTGATATCAGTACTATCACTACAAAACCCGATGCTGATGCAGCTGCTACCGCCTTCTTAAATGGAGGAACTTACACTCTCAAGTACACAAAAGATTACACACCTGCTTCGGGACAGGAATACACCCTTGTCAAGGACAAGGATTATCTGGTCACCTATACTGCACTGGGCGAAGAAGGTATTCCTGTGGCAGAGGGAAGTGACCAAAAGATAAACACAGTAGATTTTTCCGCAATTGGAGTCGGTGATTTCAATTCTAACTATTCTGTGGACTTTGGTCTTCCTAAGGTTGCACTGACTTTTGATGGGCAGCCTTTCAAGACCGACGGAAAATACTACCAGTCAGTAATAATTGCGCCGGCAACAGGCTACACAATAAGCGATGATGCATCTGGCACTTTTGACAGCACCTATACTTATGACAAAGTAAATCCGGTTGCGCAGACTTTCTATGTATATTTAAAGAATAATAAGGGAGTTGTATTCAGGCAGAAGATTGAAAATCTTATTTTAAATCCGCCACCATTTTCGTTTGATGATTTCTTTACAAAGAACGGCGGAGCTCCTGTTGCTGCGACAGGTCTTGTATATAACGGAAAGGAACAGTCGCTTCTTGAAGGCTACAAGGAACCTGTAGCACCTGATACTGCAACAGGCGTTACTGTGTCGATTTCGAGTTACACTAAGGAGGATGCTTTCAAGCAGACAAATGCCGGGACTTATAAGGATAATGATGTTACTTACAGCATTACCTACGATTACACATCTGCGGCTGTAACTAAGACATTCACAGTTTCCAAGGATTATGGAGCCATAACCATTGATCCTCTGAACATTGAGAAGACCGCCACTAAGTCACCGAATCTTAAGATGACGGAGTCCGGCAATATCGATTACGCAACCAGCAATGTTGATTTTGCCAAGGATGCATATTCTTTTGCTCTGGGTGGAAACGCTCTTGTTGAGGGAACTGACTATGAAGTTATTCTTGGAACAGATTTCCCAAGTGCAGGGCAGGTTGTAGAAACCGGCAGCGAATATGCCCTTAACTATCAGGGAAAAGGAAACTTTTCAGGGATCTTCAGAAACTCTGTTGAAGTGGCAGAGGCTTCCGGCTTTACCTACAACGGAGAGACTACTCTCAAGGAAAACTATTATGATCAGGTTGAGATCGGTGCTCCTTCCGGTTACCAGATAGCATTACCTGATGAGGGCGTTTATGGGGATTCTCTGATCTACAAGACCCCCGGTGCAAAGCAGGGAGTTCTGGTATATCTCAAAAACAAGACTACAGGAAGGATCGTTTCGCAGAGACTTAAGAACATTACGATTACAGCCTTTGTTGTACTGTATGACGGAAAGACCGTAAAGGCTGACTACTACCATGACAGTGTAAGGATCAGCGCTAACGGCTTTGAGGTAGGTCCTCCGGAAGGTGGCAGCTTTGCCAACTACTATATCTGGAATAAAGCAGGTAAGGCACCTGACTTTGACCTGACATTCAGGGATAAGACTACCGGAAGTGAGAGGACAGTTACCATTACCGGAATCGTAATCTACAAGGATATCGATCTTCCTGTTCAGTACAACGGCGGAAAATACAGAGACTGGTTCAACAAGGATGTCACTCTGACCTGTGAGGGATATACGATTTCCGATTCGGGAAAGAATAATTTCAAGGACAGCTACACTGTTACCAAGGATGGCGAGAACACCCTGGAACTGGATTTCAAGAACAATAAGGACTCCAAGGATATCCAGACCTTTACAATAGTCATCAGGATAGACAGAAATGCTTCATCAGCTTCCATAGAGGTGGGCAATTACAAGAGCTACAAGTTTGTAGATACAGATACCGTCGCTCTTACAACAGACAAGGCAGAAACAATTAAGATAAACTGTGACAAAGATGTAGACTATGTTCTCTACTACGTTGGAGACAAGTTCTATGAGGCAGCCGGAGACCTTTTGAAGGAGGTTCCGGAGACCAGTTCTCTTTGGAATGCCTATGATGATTCGGATGCGCCGACCATCAGCAAGAACAAAAAGAACTACATTTACGCGATAGTCTATGACCTTGCGGGCAACAAGACATTTGTTTCAACCGGAGACTGCATCTATGACACAGTAAGTCCCAAGATAACCAAGCAGGTTGCAATCTTCTCGGGCGGAGGAAAGAACTGCAGACTGGACATCGCCGGCACGGATGCCCTGAGCGGAATAGAGACTTTCACAGTTCTGTATAAGGTATACACAGGCAGTGATATGAAGACTCCTACAAAAGACGAGATGCAAAAGAAAGGCACAAAAGTAAAGGCCGCTGCATCAGGAGATGGGGAGGCAACAGGATCTGCTTCCATGAAGGATCTTGATGTGACCCTGAACTATATTGTCTACCTGATGGCAACTGACAAGGCCGGCAATATATGTGATGTCACAAGTAAGCTCCTGCGCAATATTTCAACATCCAATATCAAGGTGGGCAGCTACTCAAGCAATATCTTCCAGACTGAGGATGCTGTTGCGTACTATACAAATAAAGCCAAAACGATAGCTATAACTGCTGAGAACAGTGTATATGGCATTGATTCAATCGAGTATTATCTGACCGACAAGTTCTATGCCACACCTGCAGCGGTCAATGATGCTATTAAGAGTGATAATGATGACTGGAGAGAGTACTTAAAGAGTGCTGCTCCTGAGATAGCTGCAGATCAGAACAACTACGTCTATGCGAGGGTAACTGACGGAAAAGGAAGTGTCGCATACCTCTCAACCGCAAATGTTGTCTATGACACAGCGGCTCCGAATATTACATCGGCAGCGGTGAAACCTGATAAAGAGACAGCTACACTTACTCTGACCGGAGAAGATAATCTCAGCGGAGTAGCAAATTTCATGATGATATGTAGATCTGAGTCATCTATAGACGGTACTCCCAGCGAGCAGGAGATCATCGATGACGGCACTAAGCTTACGCCGACAATAGATGATGACGGAGTGGCTTCATGCACTTACGATATTAAAAACCTGGATCCTGATGAAAACTATTATCTCTATATCATAGCTCTTGATAAGGCAGGAAATATCAGTGATATAGAGACGAAGGAAGTGCTGAATGTTGATCCTATCTACAGGATTGAGGTAGGTGAAGAATACTATAGCGATGAGTTCCAGAAATCAGATAGTATAGCAGTAAATCTGAATTATGCACAAAAGGTTGCAATAATAGCTGAAAAAGCGACGAAAGTTGAATATTACATTAGCGAAAAGTTCTTCCCAACACCCCAGGATGTAGAAGCAGACATCAAGGAGAAGGAGTCTATGTGGCGTGAGTATTCTGAAGAGTACAGACCGCAGGCTAATGAGAACGAGGGAAATTATATTTATGTGAAGATAATTGATGTAAACGGGAAACAAATAAATCTTTCCACAGGTAAGATTATTTACGACACCGTTGCGCCGATTATCACAGATTCAGCCGTGACCTATCAGGAAGGTGGTGAAAGCGCGCTTGTTAAGCTCAGTGGTAAAGACGCACTTAGCAAAGTTGACAGGTTCATGCTTGTATGCAAAGAGCTTAAGTGGGACATGACTGATCCCGACGGTAAGCAGATCGTTAAGAATGGAACTACCATTGAAGCAACCACTGATGAAGACGGAAATGCAACCGGAAGCTGCACGGTAAAGAAGCTTGATTCTTCCAAGAACTACAAGCTGTATATCGTTGCAGTTGACAAAGCAGGAAACATCAGTGATGTGATAACTAAGCTGATAATCAATTCTACCAATGCCAAGATCGTGGTTGGAGATTATTTGAGCGATAAGTTCAACTCAAAGGATGCGCTGGCTTTCTATACTAAGGAGGCAAAGAAGATCACCATAACTGCAGGTGATTACAGCTACAAGGCTGATAAGATCTACTACTTTATCAGTGATACCTTCTACTCATCCACCAGTGATGTTGAGGCGGCTATCAAGGAGAAGGATTCGCAGTGGAGAGAATACTCAGAAGACAAAAAGCCTGAGATAATCAAGGATCAGAAGAACTACATTTATGCCAAGATAGTTGATCCGAATGATAATGCTGTAAATCTGTCTACGGCAGATGTAATGTATGACACTGTAGCGCCCAAGATGAATGTAGCTACAGTTACACCTGCTAATGACGGATCGGGTACTATTGTGGCAGTGGCAGGTAAGGATGAGCTCAGTGGAGTCGACAGGTTCAAGCTCCTCTACAGCGAGGCTTCTAATGGATCAGGCGGTGCACCTTCAAGCCAGTACATTTTTGACATGGGAATCCTTATTGAGACCAGCAAGGAGGCTGAGGGTGTTTCGATGGGAACCTATACCATATCCGGCCTTGACCCAAGCAAGCAGTACAATTTCTACTTTGCAGCGGTTGACAGGGCAGATAATGTCAGTGAGGTAACCAGCCAGGAAGTTGACGGAGCTGAAGCTACAGGTGCAGCCGCAGGCGATGCGCAGAAGGAAGGCGCAGGAGCCGGAGGCGGCAGCGGACTTACACCTGTGCCAAATGGAATAGCAGGATCAGGAGACAAGCAGAATAGTGATTCCGGTTCCGAAAATGGAACAGTCAATGGTTCTGAGAACAAGGGAACAGACAGTGATTCGGATTCTGATTTCAATATTATCCGCGATCCTTATATTGCAGACGCGACAGGTAATACCAACATCGGTCTTGCCAAGACCAGCGGATGGAGCAGGATCTCCAACGAAGTAAGTAAAGCAGATGAGGGTGCAGTCATTGAAGTCGAGATGAGCGGAACCTCACAGGTATCGAGTCAGCTGTTTGATGCGATGGATGGCAAGGATGTATCCGTGAAGCTCAGAATGCCAAATGATGTGACGTGGGAGATAAAAGGAAGCAGCGTTACATCTGCAAATGCCACCGGCACAGAGCAAGTAACAACAGAAACAACCGGCACAGAGCAGGCTGCAACAAAAACAACCGGCACAGAGCAGGGGACGACAGAAACTACTGCTCAGACAGAGGTTACAACAGAACCCACCGCTCAGACGCAGGCTGCAACAGAAACAACCGGCACAGAGCAGGGGACGACAGAAACTACTGCTCAGACAGAGGTTACAACAGAACCCACCGCTCAGACGCAGGGAACAACAGAAACCACTGCAAGTCAGACACAGGGCACAGCGGAAACTACCGCTCAGACACAAGGTACAACTATAACAGAACCTACCGCTCAGACCCAGGTTACAGCAAATACCGCAAGTCAGACGGGAACAACAGAAACCACTGCAAGTCAGACACAGGTTACAACAGAAAACACCACGAGTCAGACACAGGGAACAACAGAATCCACCGCTCAGACCCAGGTTACAGCTAATACCACCGGTCAGGCGCAGGGTACAACAAATACCACAGCTCAGACCCAGGTTACAACTAATACCACCGGTCAGGCGCAGGGTACAACAAATACCACTGCACAGACCCAGAGCACAGCTAATACCACAAGTCAGACCCAGGTTACAGCGAATACGACCGCAGGTCAGACGCAGGGTACAACGAATGCCACGCCTACCTGGAAGAATGCTTCAACTGTTACCTATGCAGATATGGGCGTCAAGCTCGGAAGCAGGAATATTCCGAATAAGCACCTTACAGAAGTGGTTGGAAGCAATCCTCATGTAGAGTTCTCGATGACAAGTAAGGAGAACTATGGCTTTGAGGCAACTATCACGGTTCCTTCCAATAAGGAACATGCCGGCATGAATGCAACCCTTTATAAGTACGACGAGGAGACTAAAGAGATCACGGCTGTCGGAACAACTGTTGTTGATGACAACGGATACGTTCAGTTCCCTATCACCGAGGCTTCAGATTATACGGTTGTCATCACACCGGAAAAGATACTTACAGGTGCTGACATGAATTACCAGGAGGGACTTCTTGAAGCCGATAATGAGGATGCTGCAAAGGGTACTTCCATCAGATTTACCGATATCTTTGATCAGAGAGGCGGAGCAACTGTATGGCTGTTCATCATCGCGATAATAAGTGCGGGACTGTGCATAGCAATACTGTATATGCCTGCATTCCAGAGCAGGAATGATGATGATTTTGGAAATCTCGCATAAATAATTGCCACAGCCTATCACAGTTCGTATAAATTTACAGAGATGATAATACTACGGAGGTGTCAAATGGATATCAATAAGAACATAGAAGGACTCGAAGTGGAAGAGGCAGCTCTGCAAAATGTTGCAGGAGGAGTAAATCCACCGAATAAAGATGTGGATCCGGAATCAGGATATAACACTGATAAGGGAGGCGGAAACGGCAGTGTTTTCGGCAGTGGCTCATAAGGCGGTAAGTGACATTTCAGGCGGCTGAGAAGGTATGGCATACAAATCATTAAAACCAAAAGATTCACTGGAAAGGGTAGTCAATAGGGCTATCCTTTTTGGGATGTTTGTACTTCTCGGACTATCAACGCTTATTGTGCACCTGATTGTGATCTTCCCATCCATGGGTACCTACAAGAGAGAGCTTCGCCATGAGGGCGAGATAGCAACACAGCTCATTGGAGAGCAGTATATCCTTGACACCATTAAGTGGGTAAAAGAATTATATTATTCAACTCCTGAGGAAATCCGAGCAGATGAATTTTCTGATGAGTATAAGCAGCTGATAATCCCATATATAGATGAAGAATTCCTTGCGAAAAGAAATGTTCTGTCACTTATCAGGGAGAGAGCACAGATTGATAATATTGCCTATGTATTTATGGATGAAAGGGCAAAGCGACTTGTTTTTGTAATGGATGGAAACGATCCTGACAGCGCTTATCTTCCGGCTCAGTGGGTTTCAGATGACAACGGTGATATTGAAAAGCCTGCAACCATAGAAAAAGCGATGAAGTCGGACTGGTTTATGCCGGTAGCTTATGGAAAGACATCGGGCTGGGTAGGTACAGACTATCGGGGAATCTACGATGAGTATGGCAAACTTGTGGGATATATTGCTGTAAATGTGCCGCTAGACAAACTTGCAAATGAGATATGGACAATAATTGGTATTTATATTCCCTTGATGCTGCTTGTTATTCTCTGGTGTTCAAACAGAACGGCCAAGAGGATGAAGATGCGCGTTGTCAGACCTCTTGATGAGCTGACCGCCAGTGCAAGGCGGTATAAAGACATTGGCGATCATGGTGAAGGCGGAGAGTACAGATCCGTATTTGAAGATCTGGCGCTAAACACCGGCGATGAGATCGAAGAACTCTGGAAGACCATGGTGGATATGGAGAAGGAAATAGAGGCATCATTCCTGCAGATCAGGAAGGATGCTGCTACCAGAGAGAGAATTGCCACCGAGCTTGAGCTTGCAAGGAATATACAAAGCGGCGCACTTCCGGTAAACTTTGAGTCTTTTCCCGGAAATGACAGGTTTAAACTATTTGCCACTATGGTACCTGCAAGGGATGTGGGTGGAGACTTTTATGATTTCTTCAGAATAGATGAAACACACATAGGGCTGGTCATTGCGGATGTTTCTGACAAGGGAATCCCGGCAGCTCTTTTCATGATGACCAGTAAATCACTTCTAAGGAGCAACTGCATCCCGGGAAGGACACCGGCGCAGGTACTTAGTATAACCAATGACAGTCTGTGTGCAGACAATCCAAGCTCCATGTTTCTCACAGCCTGGCTTGGAATAGTGGACACGGAGACATTTACGGTAACTGCCGCAAACGCAGGACACGAATTTCCGTTTATTACGGGCATTGACGGATGCTTTGAGCTCTTTGAGGAGCCACATGGAGTTGTACTGGGATGCCTTGAGGGAATGGAGTATGAGGATTATTCATTCACAATTCCGGAGGGCGGAATGCTCTATGTCTATACAGATGGAGTTGCTGAGGCCCAGGATGAAGGGGGAGAGCTCTTCGGTCTTGACAGGATAGGCAGGGTACTTAACAGATTTAAGGACATGCAGCCGAGAGAACTCATAGAATCCATGAAGGATGAACTTGATGAGTTCAAGCAAAGCGCCGATCAGTTTGACGATATAACAATGCTTGCAATAAGGAGGTTATAAACGGTCTATGAAGTACGGCAGGATCACAGTGGATGAGAAGGGCAATACTCGCAAGCATAAGAGAGAGATCGGTCAGTATCATCTCTCTTTTTGTGCTACAGCATAAACCCCAGGATTTTTGTAAGCGGTTTATATGACGAAGATCTGAGTTTTGGTGCTATAATGGGGACAAATATAAGTGGTATAATTCTGTCCAAGAAGACCGAGATAAAGAACGAGGTTGTGATCGAATCTCTCATTACTATAGGCGACAGGATCGATGCTCTGGCTCTGATGACGAGATTTGCAACGGATGTCATGCCGCTTTTGGGCAATAACGGTGCGATATCTTTTGTTGCCGATGACAGCAATACGGACAAACTTTTGCGACAGATTCTTGGGGAGGATGTTCTTTCAACAAGAAATGCCATACATGCAGGGATACTGCTCTGAAAATATTAATAAGGGGATTGGGTATGAAAAAGAGAAAAACGTGGCAGATAGTTTTATTTGTTGCTTTATGCGTATGCCTGAACATTGGAGGGAAACTGTTATGTTCATGGCTGGAGCTGCCTCTCTGGGCAGATTCGCTTGGCACAGTTCTGTGTGCCTACTTCGCCGGTCCCTTCTGCGGAGCGGTAGTGGGAGTGACCGGTAATATTGCGTTTTGCATTATCAACCAGATCTCACTTTTCTATTCTATTACGAGTATTACCCTTGGAATTATCATAGGAGTTGCGGCAAAGGGAAAGTGGTTTGACAGGTTTTACGGATTCATGCAGGCCGCTACACTTTCGGTTCTTTTTTCGCTTATAGTATCGGTTCCTATCAATCTGATTTTTGACGGCGGCTATTGCGGCAATAAGTGGGGAAACGGAGTCATTGATTATCTTATCGACAGGGACTGGCCGCCTTTTGCCTGCTATGTTATCGGCCAGCTGGCCATTGAATTTACCGACAAGGTACTTACGATCGCACTTCTGTATCTGTTTGTGCGTATAAGGCACTGGAACATTGATCAGACTAATGAGAAAGAAAAACTAAAAGGAAAAGCTGGAAAGGCAGCTGTGACTTTATGCCTTTTTCTCAGTCTTGGTTTTGCGATGCCGCTTGGCGTAAGAGCAGAGAATACATTTGACGTTGAGGCACCGGATTTTAATGACTATGTTCACAGTATCTACAGCAGCAACAATGGTCTTCCCTGCGGTGAAGCCAATGATATAGCGCAGACCAATGACGGTGTATTGTGGATAGGAACCTATGCAGGATTATACCGCTATAACGGAAAAGAGTTTCGCTGGATCGATGATTATGAATCTGTCAAGAATGTCAACTGCCTCTATGTTGATGAAGAAGGACGACTCTGGATTGGCACCAACGACAATGGTCTTTCCATTGCAATCCGTGAAGAGATAGTCAATGTGATAGATACTTCGAGCGGGCTTCCATCCAATTCGGTAAGGTCTATAATCCGTGGAACAGACGGATATTACTATGTAGGAACCAGCAGCAGTATGCAGATCATTGAGATGAACAATGGTCTTAAGGCTGTGCATACACTTGATGAAGTCTATTATGCCGAGAGTATCACGGCAGATCAGAACGGTCATGTTGCAACGATCGCATCAGACGGCAGACTCTTTCTCCTTAGCAATGGCAATGTCTTAACTTCTGCAAAGCTCCCTGATGACCAGGAGCTGTTCAATTGCTGCGCTTTTTCACCTGACGGAACGCTGATGGTCGGAACTTCTACCAATCATATATACTCCTACGATATTTTCGGTGATAAATTAAAGCTGACCGATATCCTGACCTGTGAGGATGTGAGCAGTATCAATAATATGAACTATCTGAACGATGGCACACTGTTTATTACCACTGACAGCGGTGTGGCATATTTTGACATAAACGGATACCACAGGTTAAATACCAACGAATTTAATAACTCAATTGACAATATGCTCTATGACTATCAGGGAAATCTGTGGTTTACATCATCGAGACTTGGACTGCTTCGCCTTGCAAAATCTCCGTTCAAGGATATCTACGGAGCTATTGGTATGGAGAGGAAAGTTGTAAATGCGGTTATTTCATGGCACGGATTTTACTATATCGGAACCGACAAGGGACTTGATATCGTGGATAAGCCCTGCCACAGACAGATTCATAATAAGATGACGCAGGAGCTTGAAGGAGTACGCATACGGTGCATGTACGTGGATGAGGACAATCATCTGTGGATATGCACATACGGAAACGGGCTTTTAGAATATTCACAGAATGGCGAGATATGGACCTATGATGCTGACAACGGAAGTTTTGGAAAGAGAGCCCGCATTGTGACAGGACTTTCTGACGGAACAATCATCGCGGCAGGTGAAGGCGGTATCAGTTACATCAAAGACCATAAGGTAGTCAGGACAATTCGCAATGAGGACGGCCTTATCAACTCAATGATACTGACCATAACAGAGATGAGCGACGGCAGCATTCTTGCCGGTACCGACGGCGATGGCATCGCAGTCATAAAGGACGGCAAAGTGACAGATATGCTGAAGCGCGAAGACGGTCTTAGCAGTGAAGTAATCCTTAGAACAGTAAAAGATCCAAAGTCTGAGGGAGTGTTCATAGTAACCAGCAACAGCCTGTGCTACCTTGAACCTGAGGGCACTATCAGAGTACTTGATAAGTTCCCGTATTTTAACAACTACGATATCTGGGTCAAGGACGAAGACACTCTTTTTGTTATGTCAAGTGCCGGAATCTATGTGGTTGAGAGAGATGAACTTGTCGCAGGCGGCGAGATTGCCTGGGAGCTTCTCGATGCAAGAAGAGGACTTGGAACATCCCTTACAGCCAATTCCTGGAACTGCTACGGCGGCAAGGGAGAACTGCTTCTTCCATGTGATACTGGCGTATATATGATAGACGTTGAGAAATACAACAGTGATGTCCGTTCCTACAGAATGCAGCTGGCATCGGTTAAGCTTGACGGAATACAGCAGCCTGTTACGAAGAAGGGAGCCATAGAGGTAGGGCAGGGAGTCAGCAGGATAGAGCTTGCCCCTGAGATCCTCAACTATACGGTACAGGAGCCGAATGTCGGTTACTACCTTCAGGGCTACGACAGACAGTGGACTATTTCTCCTCAGAGCAGTCTCAACAATATCGTCTACGTCAATCTTCCGGCAGGTACATACACCTTCCACCTTGCTATTTTTGACAGCGCAGGGAGCAGGGTTTTGGAGGAGCGCAAGTTTGAGCTTGTCAAGATAGGCGAATTCTATGAACAGCCATATTTCTTTTTCTATATGATACTGATTCTGTCTATGATCATTATCTGGTTCACATGGTTTGTTGTTCAAAGACAGCTCAACCAGCAGCAGATAAAGATCAATATGGCCAATGAGACGGTAATGGCGATAGCAAATGCAGTCGATGCCAAGGACGTCAGAACCCATCAGCACTCCCTGAGGGTTGCTGAGTACTCTGTACTTATAGCGCAGGAGATGAACTGCTTTAAGTGGTGGCAGAAGGAGAGGATGTTATCCAACCTCAAGAAAGCTGCCCAGATGCATGATATCGGCAAGATAGGTGTTCCTGACAGCGTGCTCAATAAGGTGGGAAGGCTCACAGATGAAGAGTATGTACAGATGAAATCACATGTTACAAGAGGCGCGGAGATACTCAAGGACTTCACACTTGTAGAGCATGTTGAAGAGGGCACGAGGTATCACCATGAGCGCTATGACGGCAAGGGTTATCCGGACGGACTCAAGGGAGAGGAGATCCCTCTGTTTGGACGTATTATAGGAGTTGCCGATGCATTTGATGCGATGACTTCCAACCGTGTCTACAGAAACCACATGGACACAGCCTATGTTATGAATGAAATGCTAAGGGGGCGCGGAACGCAGTTTGACCCCGATGCGCTGGATGCATTCTTCCGCCTAATTGACAAGGGCGTCATAAACCTCGACGAGATCTACGCCCAGAAGCAGGCTGATATCCAGAATGCTGACAAGGAAGCTGCAGAGGAGCTTGCAAGACGTGTTGAAGAGGACCGCAAGATCCAGGCTGCGGAGATGGAAGAGGAAGCAAGAAAAGCATCCAAGGAGAAAGGAGGAGAAGTATGAAAAGGGTTTATATTGCGACTGTTCTGACGTGCCTGATCATGCTGGCTGCCTTTCATACCTGTTTCAGTGTCCTGAATATCATGGGCAGGAAGGAACACCTTACAGTTGGCTTTATCTATGACAATGACGAGAGTACGCCATATACCTACAATTTTTCCCTTGCAAGCGATGCGCTCGAGAAAAAATATGGAGATGCTGTGGACATCCTTTCCTGCAGCAACGTGCTTGACGAGGAGATGGAAGAGCCGCTCAGGGAGCTTGCGGATAAGGGCTGTGACATAATATTCCTTAACGGTTACAGCGAAGTTGTCATGGAGCTTGCTCCTCAATATCCCGATATCCAGTTCTGTCAGACTTCGTATATGGATATGACCGGCAAATCTGTTCCTTCCAATTACCACACCTTCAAGGGTGAGGCCTACCAGGGCAGGTATGTCAGCGGAATAGCTGCGGGTATGAAGATAAGACAGATGATTCTTGAGGGTGTGATCTCGGAAGAACAGGCAATTGTTGGGTTTGTTGCCGCGTTTCCTACTCCGGAAGTTATCTCGGGTTATACCGCATTTCTCCTTGGAGCAAGATCTGTTGTCTCATCAACGACCATGAAGGTATGCTACACCAATACCTGGAGCAGCTACGCTCTGGAAAAGAGCTCTGCGCAGCGCCTTATAGATGATGGATGCATAGTTATTTCGCAGCACACCGATACGATCGGTCCTGCGATTGCCTGTGAGGAGAATAACGCAGAGGGAAAACCCGTATACTTTGTCGGATACAATCAGAGTATGTCCGAGGTTGCACCTGCTGCATCCCTTGTTACTTCAAGGATATGCTGGGAGCCCTATGTGCTTGCTGCTGCTGATGCAGTAATGGCCGACAGGAAGATAGAAAAAGGTCTGGCAGCTCATGTGTATGGCACGGATGCATCTGCAGGATTTGAGAACGGCTGGGTTGAGATGGAGGATCTGAACCAGCAGGTGGCTGCCTTTGGAACACAGGAGGCAATGGACAAAGCCATAGAACGGTTCAGGAAAGGTGAGGTGGATTTTGTTTATAAGGGCAATTATACCGGTGTAAATCCTGAGGATCCGTCGGACACTTATGACCTAAGGAAAGGTTACATAGAAAATGATCACTGCTCATATCCGCTGTTTCACTATGTGCTTTCAGATATTATAACAATCGAGCAGTAATTGTCTTAAAACGGTTTACTACACAGAATAATTTGGTATACTTTTAGAGAGAAATCTGTCTCTCAATAGCAAACGTATAAAGGAGTCTATGTGGTTATGGAAAGATACAAGGAAGAGTTCATTGAATTCATGGTAGACAGCAACGTCCTCAAGTTTGGTGAATTCACACTTAAGAGTGGACGCAAGTCCCCATTTTTTATGAATGCAGGAGCCTATGTTACAGGCGCTCAGCTCAAAAAGCTTGGAAGTTATTATGCAAGGGCAATTCATGATACCTTCGGACTTGAGTTCGATGTTCTCTTTGGACCGGCATATAAGGGGATACCTCTTGCGGTTGCAACATCGATTGCCATCAGCGAACTCTACGGAAGAGAGATAAGATACTGTTCCAACAGGAAAGAGATCAAGGATCACGGCGACAAGGGGATACTTCTTGGGACCAAGCTCCGCGACGGAGACAGGGTTCTTATCATTGAGGATGTAACTACATCAGGCAAGTCGATAGAGGAGACCGTGCCTATCATTCAGGAACAGGCTGACTGTGATATAGTCGGACTTATGGTATCACTGAACAGACAGGAGAAGGGCCAGGATTCCGATATGAGTGCTCTTGACGAGATCAGGGAGAGATATGGATTCTCCGCCGCATCCATAGTTACGATGAATGATGTGGTTTCATATCTGTATAACAGACCGATCGACGGCGAGGTTCTTCTGACCAAAGACATCAAGAAATCGATTGATGCATACTATGCAGAGTACGGTGCAAAATAAGGGGGTATTATTTCAATGGAAGAGAAAGTATACAAACAGCTTGGAGTATCCGGCGCGCTCAGTATTGCATTTGGAGTTATCTCCATAGTCGCAGGCATAGCGATGGGAGTCCTTCTTATTGTCAGCGGAGGCAAGCTACTCTCCAGCAGAAGGCATATAGTTTTTTAAGAAGGCACTCATGAGGATTAAGATAAGAAAGTTTGAACCGGTCAGAGACCGGTACATGTTTACAGACAACAGGCATCCCGAGAAAGGCGTAATGTCAGCCATTCTCGGGTGCATATCAGTGGTGACCCTGGGGTGTGCCGTCTTTTTTACATACAGGGACGGCGGGCAGGCCCAGGTGAAATATGCCGCAGCGGCAATGCTGGCGGCAGTTTTTTCTGTTGTGGGAATTGTTCTCGGAATACAGTCAAGATTTGAACGGGATATTTTTAAGTTATTTCCCAATCTCGGGATAATTCTCAATTCTTTGTCAATAATATTTGTAATTGTAATTTTAGTGATGGGACTTAGCTGATATGAACGGTGACGAACTATATTTTGAATTTGAGACAGGCGCAGATGTTGTGAAGCAGAGACTCTCATTCTGCGAGGAGAGGATCAGACAGATCGGCGAAGAAAAACTCAAGGCGAAGGAATTTGATGACTACTTTAAGAGTGTCTCAAGGTTTCTCCTTACAATACTTGGAATCCTTGATGAGGCTGTGGAGGGAAGACTTTCAGATGCATCCTGGGAGGAACTAAAGGGTAAGAATGAGGAACTCTACAGCGATATCCTTCCGGAGAACTACGCAGTAAGTTATGGCAATCCGTCTTTTGCGTCAGACAAACTGGGCAGGGACTATGGGAGGCTCTTATCATCTCTTTACTTCGAGATTAGATCGCTTATTGGCTTTGCTTATGAGGGCAACATTGAAGAGATCGTGATAAGGCTTGAGCTGTTCCTTGAGGTGTACGGAGTATTTGCTTCAGCGGATCAGGCAGCCGGCATTCCTTCTTTTGATGAACTTCGGAAGATCCTGTACTGGTTTTACAGCGACTACGCAGAGCAGGAGAGAGTGGCAAGGTTTGCGTCGATCGTCGACCCGGATGTCTCTTTTGCAAGAGATATAATCATGAACAGCGATCTTACAGACCTTCGCTATCTCTACAGGTTCGGGGAGTATATATCGGAAAACGAGCTTGGGGCTGCGCAGTATTTAAACAGCCTGCCTCAGAAGGACATAGACAGACTGGCGGAGACATTTACCGAAGGCTACCGCATCGGCTTTGAGATGACCGGCAAGGACATAACTATCAAAAAGACAGTATCGATCATCTACCAGCTCGGATTTGAGAGGATTGTCAGGAAAGCAGTTGAGAATTTTGAAAAGATCGGCCTTAAAACCACGATCTACAGGGCGGTTATGTCAGGTTTCTTCATGGGAGGAAGTGCAAGGAGATCCGGATACTACGGAGCCGTTCCCAACAGGCAGTTTGACTATGACCACAAGGATGATGACGCGCTGATACTGGACAAGGCTCTTGTCAGCAGGAGACTTGAAGCGGTGCGGGCAGCCGGAGAAAAGTACAAAAAAGAAGCAAAGCTCTTTGGCGGACCTGCTGTCATAGAAGTGTTTGGCGAGAAGCCCTTTTCACCTGCAACCGATGCCATGGCACTCAAATTTGACAAAGCCCAGAAGAAGATGGTCAGCGACTACAAGGTGCAGGCATCTCTTATTCAGAATGAATATATTATAGGAAAAGAGAGGAGCTTTACCATAATCTCTTTCCCTGTGCCGGAGATAGGTGAGAACTACGCGCAGATATTTGACGAGATAGTAAAGATCAACACTCTGGACTACAAGTTATATCAGAGGATACAGCAAAAAATCGTCGATGCCCTGGATGAGGCTTCCTACTGTCTCATAACCGGAATGGGCGAGAATCACACAAGCATGAAGGTCATGCTGCACGAGCTTGATGACAGGAGCAGCCAGACGAACTTTGAGAACTGTGTGGCAGATGTCAACATCCCCGTTGGAGAGGTGTTCACCTCACCCAGACTGACAGGAACTGAAGGAACGCTTCATGTGACAGGAGTATTCCTCGAGGGGCTCTTCTTTAAGAACCTTGAAATAAAGTTTAAGGACGGCATGATCACCGACTACAGCTGTTCCAATTTTGAATCTGAGGAAGAGAACAAAAAGTATATAAACGACAACATCCTCTTTGGACACAGGACTCTTCCGATAGGAGAGTTTGCGATAGGCACCAACACGCTTGCGTATGTGGTTGCGAGGAAGTACGGAATTGAGGAGAAGCTCCCCATCCTGATCGCGGAAAAGACAGGACCGCACTTTGCTGTCGGCGACACCTGCTATTCACAGGAAGAGGACAACTGTACATACAACCCGGATGGCAAGGCTATAGTTGCCAGGGACAATGAGGTTTCTATTAATAGAAAGACCGATCCCGACAAGGCATATTTCTTTTGCCACACCGATATTACGATTCCCTACGACGAACTTGGGGAGATCAGGGCGGTCAGGCAGGACGGCAGCTTCGTGACTGTGATAAAGGACGGAAGGTTTGTTCTTCCTGGCACGGAGGAGCTTAATATACCGCTTGATGAAGCATAATTTTAAATGTTAAATTTTTTGTAAAAAATGTGGCACAATATTTTGTATTGTGTTATTATACGACTGTCAAGATATAGAATATTAAAATGAGGAGAGAGTATGGCACAGGTTGGGATTGTGATGGGCAGTGATTCGGATATGCCCGTGATGAGTAAGGCGGCAGATATTCTGGAGCAGCTTGGGATAAGCTATGAGATGCGTATTATCTCGGCGCACAGAGAGCCCGATGAGTTTTTTGAATATGCAAAAAGCGCAGAGGAGAAGGGATTTAAGGTTATCATAGCAGGTGCAGGAATGGCAGCTCATCTGCCGGGAATGTGCGCGGCTATTTTTCCGCTGCCTGTCATTGGTATACCTATGCACACCACATCGCTTGGCGGAAGGGACTCTCTTTACAGCATAGTCCAGATGCCAACAGGAATTCCTGTGGCGACCGTGGCGATAAACGGAGGAGCAAACGCGGCGCTCCTTGCTGCCAAGATACTGGCAACAGGTGATGATGAGCTGCTTGCAAAACTCAAGGAGTACAGCAGATCCTTAAAGGAAGCAGTTGTAGAGAAGGATGAGAGACTTCAGGAAGTAGGCTATAAGAACTATTAAGATATTGGTAAGTTACCTGTCACTACATTGTTTATGCGAAGGGAGAGAGGATGGCACTGGATTACAAGACAGCCGGCGTTGATATAGAGGCCGGATATAAGTCAGTGGAACTGATAAAGGGGTATGTTAAGGAGACCATGAGACCCGAGGTACTCGGAGGTCTTGGAGGGTTTTCGGGAGCCTTCTCCATGAAGGGGATCAAGGACATGGAGGACCCGGTACTTTTGTCCGGAACCGACGGAGTCGGAACCAAGATCAAACTTGCGTTTTTACTTGATAAGCACGATACAATAGGAATAGATGCTGTGGCAATGTGTGTCAACGACGTTGCCTGCGCAGGCGGCGAGCCGCTCTTTTTCCTGGATTATATAGCATGTGGCAGGAATGAACCTGACAAGATTGCACAGATCGTCAAGGGTGTGGCTGATGGCTGCAAGCAGTCGGACTGTGCGCTTATTGGCGGCGAGACCGCAGAGCATCCTGGGCTCATGCCTGAGGATGAGTATGATGTAGCAGGATTTACAGTGGGAGTTGTCGACAGGAAGGACATGATCGACGGCAGCACTATTGCTGATGGCGATGTGCTGATAGGTGTCGCTTCAAGCGGCGTCCATTCCAATGGATTCTCTCTTGTGCGCAAGGTATTTGACATGACCGTTGAAAGCCTTAATACCTACTACGACGAACTTGGTATGACGCTTGGGGAGTGCCTTCTTACTCCTACAAGAATATATGTAAAGATGATGAAGTCCCTCAAATCTGCAGGGATCAGGGTAAAGGGAGCAAGCCACATCACGGGCGGCGGCTTCTATGAGAACATCCCGAGGATGCTTCCCGATGGGATGAGAGCTGTCGTCAGGAAGGACAGCTATGAGGTGCCGGCGATCTTTAAGCTCATGCAGCAAAAGGGCGGCATAGAAGAGCGGATGATGTACAATACCTACAATATGGGCCTTGGAATGGTTCTTGCTTTTGATCCTTCCGATGCTGATGCTGCGATAAGAGCTATAGAGGCAGCAGGTGACAGGGCATTTGTAGTTGGAAACGTTAAAGCCGGTGAAAAGGGTGTAGATCTGATATGAGAATAGCTGTTCTGGTGTCAGGAGGCGGGACCAACCTCCAGGCTATCATTGATGGAATTAAAAACGGGACAATAAGAAATACGCAGATATGTATGGTATACAGCAATAACCCCGGAGCCTATGCTCTGGAGAGAGCCAGGACGGCGGGGATACCTACAGCCTGCATCAGTCCAAAAGATTATGCGACAAGGGATGATTTCAATATAGCCCTTTTGCAGCTTTTAAAAGAGGCGGATCCGGATCTTATTGTACTTGCGGGATGTCTTGTGGTCATTCCTGAGAGCGTAGTAAGGGCATTTAGGAACAGGATAATCAATATCCATCCATCTCTTATTCCATCTTTCTGTGGAACAGGTTATTATGGTCTGGGTGTTCACAAGAAGGTGCTTGAGAGGGGCGCAAGGGTATCGGGAGCTACCGTTCACTTTGTGGACGAGGGCACGGATACAGGGCCTATTATTCTTCAAAAGCCTGTAATGGTGAGAGATGATGATACGCCTGAGAGCCTTCAGAGGCGCATTATGGAAGAGGCGGAGTGGAAACTGCTTCCCATGGCAATCGATCTTATTGCGCAGGGGAAGGTCAGTGTAGACGGTAACAAAGTTATTGTGGCTGGATATGACAGTGATATTCTGCCGGGGATCACAGGAGAAGAGGGAAGATGAAAGTTTTGATTGTTGGAGGAGGCGGCAGGGAGCATGCTATTGCCGAGGCCGTTTCCAGGAGCAGCAGGGTAGACAAAATTTATTGTGCACCGGGCAACGGCGGCATTGCTGAGCTTGCTGAATGCGTTCCCATAACTCCCATGGAGTTTGATAAACTGGTGGCATTTGCCAGGGAAAAAGAGATCGACCTCACGATTGTGGGTATGGACGATCCGCTTGTAGGCGGTATTGTAGATGCCTTTGAAGCGGAGGGACTCAGAGTCTTCGGACCGAGGAAGAACGCTGCAATTCTTGAGGGCAGCAAGGCTTTTTCCAAGGATCTTATGAAAAAGTACGGCATCCCGACAGCGACCTACGAGACATTTGATAACGCTGATGATGCCATTAAATATTTGGAGAGCAGCAAATTTCCGATTGTTCTCAAGGCAGACGGCCTGGCTCTTGGTAAGGGCGTGCTGATCTGCAATGACAAGGAAGAGGCTCTCGCCGGAGTTAAGCAGATAATGCAGGATAAAAAGTTCGGAGATGCAGGCAGTAAGATGGTCATCGAAGAATTTATGACAGGCCGCGAGGTCTCAGTGCTGTCTTTTGTCGACGGCAAGACCTACAAGCTCATGTCAAGTGCCCAGGATCACAAGAGGGCAGGAGACGGAGACACCGGCCTTAATACAGGCGGAATGGGCAACTTTTCACCAAGCCCCTTCTATACAGAGGAAGTCGACAAGTTCTGCAGAGAGAACATCTATGGCAGAACCGTTGAGGCTATGGCAAAAGAGGGAAGAGAGTTTAAAGGAGTTATTTTCTTTGGACTTATGCTTACTGAGGACGGACCCAAGGTTCTTGAGTACAATGCAAGATTTGGTGATCCGGAGGCCCAGGTAGTGCTTCCGAGACTTAAGTCTGATATAATTGATGTCTGTGACGCATGCATAGACGGAACACTCGAGGATTTTGAACTTGAGTTTGAGGACAAGGCGACAGTATGTGTTGTCCTTGCAAGTGACGGCTATCCGCTCAGCTATGAGAAGGGCAAGCTGATAACAGGACTTGACAATTTCAAGGGAAAAGATGGATACTATTGTTTTCACGCAGGCACAAAAAAGACGCCGGAGGGAATTGTCACCAATGGCGGAAGAGTGCTTGGAATAACTGCTAAGGGCGACACACTTAAAGAGGCACGCAGAAAGGCCTACGAAGCAACTGAGTGGGTCAACTTTGAGAATAAGTACATGCGCCATGATATTGGCAAGGCAATTGAGGAAATGGAGGAGTAAAAATGAAAAATCTTGGAAAGAGGCTTATTTCATTGGGACTTTCCGTGGTTGTTTCGGGAGCTTTATTTGTATCGGCAGGAGTTATGTCTTTTGCCTATACAGAGACAACAGGAACAGTTTCATCTGCTAATGTTAAGGTAAGATCATCTGCAAGTACAACGGCGTCACAGGTATCAAGCCTTAAGAGCGGAGACACAGTGGAAATAGTTGATGAGGCATCAGATGCTTCAGGCTATACCTGGTACAAGATCCGCGTCAACAAGACAGATTTTGGTTATGTAAGAAGTGATCTGGTGGACAAAAAAGGTGGTTCATCCGCATCTTCAGAGGTTGCAACGACTACCAAGTCAAATACAACAGAGTCAAATGCGGCTGCAGCTTCACTTCCTGCAACTACAGTTACAACTGTTGATCCCAAATCTGCAACTATCACAACAGACAGCGCCAATGTAAGACAGGGCGCAGGAACCGGATATGATTCTGTCGGCAAGGTATCCAAGGGCGATACAGTAACTGTTACCGGTGAGGCAACAGGTTCAGATAACAAGACCTGGTATCAGGTTACTTTCGGAAGCAGCAACAAGACCGGATTCATAAGAGGCGATCTCCTTGAGCTCGGTGATGCAGCACCTTCAGATGGTTCTGAGGGCGGCGAGAACGCAGAAGGCGAAGCTCCTGAAGGCGGCGAAGGCGAGGCATCAGAAGGCGAAGAAGAGCAGGAGGGCAGCGAGGAATCAGGTTCTGACTCAGGCTCAGCTACTACAAGCGAAGCCGGAGATGGCACATATTCACTTGTTTATTCAACAGATGATTCAGGTAACGGAATCTGGTATCTGTATGACAACGTAGGTGGTTACAGAGTTAAGGTCAATGAGCTTATTGAGGCAGCCAAGAGCAGCGATGAGGTTGGCAATCTTACCAAGACCAACAATACCTACAAGACCGTACTTGTTATTCTTGCAGTTGTAATTGCAGCACTTGTAGTTGGAATGATCCTTCTTGCACTTAAGCTTCGCGAGTCATATTACGAGGATGTAGACGAAGAAGAGGAGTACGATCGTTATTCCAAGCCTGCAAGAAAGAGAGCCCGCGATGACGAGGAGGAAGAGCCTGCACCGAGAGCCAAGAGACCTGTTTCAGAGGAGCGCACAGTAAAGCCTTCAAGAGAAGAGGCTGATCGCGCAGCAAGACCTCAGAGACAGACCAGAAGAGATGAGGAATTCGAGGAGAGACCTGTAAGGAATAAGAGACCTGCTTCTGAGTACGATGATGACAACAGAAGTGCAAGACGTGCTACCGAGGACAGAGGAGCAAGACGTCAGACAGAGGAAAGACCTGTAAGACGTTCCACAGAAGACAGACCTGTAAGACAGACCAGGAGAAGCGAAGAGGACGATGACAGACAGGTAAGACGTTCATCCTACAGGAATTCTGAGGAGGGCGGTGCATCCAGAGAGGGTGCAAGGCGCAAACCAAGAAATATTGTGTCTGATGTATATGACCTTGATTCAGAGTTTGAGTTCCTTGATCTTAATGACAAGGATTGAGCAACTGACAAAAAGCTTTATATGAATAATTAAAAAGGGGCTCCTCCATCTATGTTGTATACGGTGCTTAAGCCGGTACAGAATAGATGGAGGAGCCTCCTTTAATAATGACGTTGTTATTTACCTGTGGCCTGAACCTTGACTTTTTTGGAAAGTCCCTTTTTACGGAAAAGAGAAGTATAGGAGCTGACCTTGCCACTTGGAACTTTGACCTTTACTGTTACGCCTGTTTTTGAAAAGGCATTATCTGAAAGGGTCTGTTTGGTCATCGCGGTAGATTTAACGGTAAGCGTCTTCATTTTTTTGCAGTTTCCGGCAAACTTCTCTCCAAGTTTCGATGTCTTTGACGGCAATGTGAGCTCCGTCAGGGATGTGCAGCCATATAAGGCAAAGGATTCGATTTCCGTAAGCTTTGCATCCATCTTTATTTCGGTGAGATTGGTGCAACCGTAAAAAGCTTCGCTTCGTATCTTTGAAATGTTCTTTCCAAGTTTGACAGTTTTTACCTTTTTGTTGTTTTTCAGAGCTTTTGCGTTTACCTCAGTTACTTTGTAGGTGATGCCGCTTATCCTGAAAGAATCAGGGATGGTGATGGCCGAAGCCTTGGACGAAGCTGCCTTAAAGCTTACAGTGGGAGAGCTGCTCTTGTCAGAGATTACTAAATATTTATAGCCGGTTGCGGCATCCTTAATAGTGGTTCCTTTGTTTCTGACAATGCCATAAGTTGGGTCTGTTTTGCGCATGCCCTGGATTATCGTGTCACTGTCATACCTGTTGTTAAGCCAGGGCGTATCAATGAATTTATTAAAAATGGAACCGTCTGCAATTATTTCATCACAAAGAGCATTAGGAAGTGTCACGTTCTTAAGACGGGTGCATCCTGAGAAATCTGTGATCTTGGAGACTGAAAGCGGAATCGAAATCGTCTTAAGGCTCGTGCATCCTGAGAAACTTCCTACCTCATGAACAGATAGAGGGATGTTGATAGAGGTAAGTGAAGTACATCCGGAGAAATCCCCCATCTTTACTATGGAGTTGGACATGGTTACCTTCTTTAGGGAAGTACATCCTGTGAAATTACCCATCTTTTCAACTGAGTTCGGAATAGTTATGCCAGTCAGAGAAGAGCACCCCGAGAAGTCGCCGATTTTATGAGCTGAAAGAGGTATGGTTATGCTCGTCAGACTCTTGCAGTTTGTGAAATTGCCGATTTTCAGAAGGGATTTGGACAGGGTTACGCTCTTTAGGGAAGTACACCCTGTGAAGTTGCCCATTTTATTGACAGAGTCCGGAAACGTTATACTCTTTAAACTGGTGCACCCTGAAAAATCACCGATCTCATGGACTGAGTCAGACATTCTGACACTCTTTAAATTGGTGTATCCGGTAAAGGTATCGTAGGGGATCTTCTCGACGCCGGGCTGGATTACAACTGATTTTACCCTGGATTTATACTTGCCAAAGGTAAGAGTTTTACCGGTATTCTTGTTGTAGGCCTGTCTCAGATCAAGAAGCCCGTTGTCGTAGAATGTCCAGGTTATATCGGCTTCTGTCTTGTTTTCAACAATATTGGCAGCACTGACCGGGAGCCTGTCAAATGCCAGCACAAAAAACATGGTTACAAATAAAGCCAAAATCGCCTTTCTCATAGCTGTTACCTCCGTAGAAAGATCATTCAACTAAAGCTTCGGTAAGGGGCAAAATTTATTTTTGACCCTTTAATCATATTATAACAGTAATTTCATTGCTGAAAAATCCTTAATAAAACAAAAGAAGAGAATGGATTAAAATCTGAGTGCAAATTTCTGATTACATGATATAATGATGACTAGCGCGTTAAAGTTCAAAAGTTTAACGCATTAGTCATTTTTTTGAAGGAGTTTTTATGAAGGAAAGAGAATCACTTGGAAGCAGACTGGGATTTATACTGTTGTCTGCGGGATGCGCAATAGGTATTGGAAATGTATGGCGTTTTCCGTACATGGTAGGAGAGAACGGCGGTGGACTTTTTGTTATCGTTTACGTGCTGTTCCTGCTTATACTGGGAGTGCCGATACTCACGATGGAGTATGCAATGGGAAGGTCGAGCAGACTTAGCATCCTTCCCGCGATAAAAAAGCTTGAGCCCAAGGGTACGAAGTGGCATATATTCGGCTACTTTGCAATTGCAGGTAATTATTTGCTTCTGATGTTTTACTCGGTTGTATCAGGATGGATACTCAGATATTTTGTGCTGTCGGTTACGGGAGCTTTTGTGGGAGCGGATTCGGATTCAATCGCGCTAAGCTTTCAGAACATGATGGGAAGCCCATTAACTCTGATTCTGTTTATGGCGATCACTATGGTCATCACAATAACAGTTACATCAATGGGACTTCAGTCCGGTGTTGAGAAGATCACCAAGGTTATGATGATTGCACTCTTTGTCATCATGATCGGACTTGGAGTGAGGTCTCTGACCCTTCCGGGTGCAACAGAGGGCGTCAGGTTCTATCTTATGCCCAATGCGGAGAATGTCAGGAAAGTAGGCCTTGGAAACGTCTTGTACGCTGCACTCAACCAGAGCTTTTTTACCCTGAGCATCGGAATGGGCAGCATGGAGATATTCGGAAGTTATATTAAGAGAGAGAGGAGTCTTGTGGGAGAAGCAGTTCTTGTTGCCGGGCTTGATACTTTCGTTGCCATAGTTGCGGGGCTTATAACCATTCCTGCGTGCTTTGCGTACGGCGTAGAGCCTGATAAGGGACCAAGCCTTATATTCCTCACGCTTCCCAACATATTTGCGTCAATGCCGGGAGGAAGGTTCCTTGGAAGTATGTTCTTCCTGTTCATGTATTTTGCTGCACTGTCGACCATGATCGGCGTGTTTGAGAACGATGTCAGCTTCTCTATCGACCTTCTTGGAAAGGACAGAAAGAAGGCAGCGCTTTTCGCAGGAGTCATCATCACTATAGGCTCCATACCCTGCGCACTTGGATTTAATGTCCTTAGCTTTATTGAGCCGCTTAAAGCCGGCAACACGATCATGGATCTCGAGGACTTTCTTGTAAGTAACCTGATCCTTCCGATAGGATCCCTTATAACCTGCCTGTTCTGTACAATGAAATTCGGCTGGGGCTTTGACAACTACATCGATGAGGTCAATCAGGGAGTCGGAGTCAAGATGAGCGTGGGGCTTAAGTGGTACTTCAAGATCGTACTGCCGATCGTACTTTTGTTTTTAACTGCTTACGGGATTATCAGCTACTTTATCCCTGCATAATTAAATGAGGTTATATGAGAATAATAAGTCTTATTGAGAATACTGAAGGTGAAAAGAAGGTGACTGCCGCGCATGGCCTGTCTTTTTATGTGGAGACCAAGGCGCACCGGCTTGTTAGTGATCTGGGACCTTCAGGTGAAACCCTGGATAATGCAGGCAAACTCGGAGTTGATCTAAAGAGCGTTGATATTGTGGTGCTAAGTCACGGCCACTATGATCATTCGGGTGGGATTATGTCTTTTGCAAGGATCAATCCGGGCGCTGCGATTTACATGCAGGAGAGTGCTGATGGTGAGTACTACGCGTCGGGGCTTGGCGAAGACGGTGAAGTGATTTACCGGTATATCGGTATAGATAAAGATATTGCAAATCTCCCTCAGGTAAGGAAAATAAATGGAAATTTCAGGATTGACGATGAACTTGAACTGATCACGGTAAAAGAATTCGCCCACAGGATTCCGTTTACTAATAAGAGAATACTAAAAAAGACACAGGCCGGATATATTCCAGATAATTTTGCCCATGAGCACTTTCTTGTGATCCATGAGGGTGGAAGAGATGTGCTCATATCAGGATGCGCTCACAGCGGAGTACTGAATGTTATGGATACTTACAAAGACCTTTTCGGAAAAGACCCTTATGCTCTTATCAGCGGCTTCCACCTGATGAAGAAGTCTGAGTACAAGGAGGAAGAAGTGCTGGAGATACAGGAGACAGCGAGGAAGCTTGCCGGGTGTGATACGAAAATATATACATGCCACTGCACTGGTGAAAAGGCCTATGACATTATGAAGGACATAATGGGGCAGCAGCTTGACTACATACATTCAGGCGATGAGATACAGATATAGAAGATATGACATCTTGAATCCTTGATTCAAAAATGCATGACCAAGGAGAACCTATGAAGCGAATACTGGTAACCAATGACGACGGAATAAAAGCAGAAGGGCTCATAAGGCTGGTGCAGGCTGCCGGGGAGTTTGGAGAAGTCACTGTAGTGGCTCCCGCGGAACAAAGAAGCGCTGCGTCCCACAGCATTACACTTCGCCATGAGATACAGGTCTATCCCTATGATTTTCCGGTAGAGGGTGTCAAAGCATTCTCCTGCAGCGGGACTCCTGCTGACTGCGTAAGACTCGGCGTCCTTGCTCTGATGGATGCAAGACCTGATGCGGTTTTTTCAGGCATTAACTTCGGATACAATGTGGCATCTGACCTTCAGTACTCGGCAACCGCAGGAGCTGCCTTTGAAGGGGAGTTTCAGGGGTATCTTTCTGTTGCCTTTTCAGAGGGAATAAACGGCTGCCATGAGGTCACGGACAGATATCTAAAAGAGCTGATGGATGAGATGCTATGTAAAGAGTATGTCCCGGGAGTTATTCATAACATCAACTTTCCGCAATGTAAGCTGTCAGAGTGTAAAGGCATTCTAAGAGACAGGAAGGTGTCCAGACATTCTTTTTACAGGGACAGATACAAAAAACTATCGCAGTTAAACGGAGGCGGAAGTGAGTATATAGTGGACGGAGTATACGAACCGGTGCCGGAGGAGGGAACTGATTACGGAGCTGTCCTCTCAAATTATGTGTCTGTGGGCACTGTCGGAAACTTGGCTTAAACACTGAATTTCGTTGATTAAATACCCTATTTAGAGTATAATTCAAGAGTAAATTTATTAAAAAATTATAAATTTGAATCTTGCAGGAAAGACAATAAGATAGTCTTATAGTCTTTCCTGTAAATGTCAGGAAAGGAAAGTGGGAGCAGGTAATATATGAAATGTTCTGAAATGCCATATTCAAGAGTGGATATGGATGAGGTTAAGAAGTTTTTTGATACGCTTATTGCTGACAGCAAAAATGCTGAGAGCGGGGAGGATCAGCTTAGGCTTCACAAAAAGTACTACAAATTCATGTCTGATGTCTACACCAATATAAGGCTTGGTGTTTTCAGACATAACATCGATACAACAGAGGAATTCTATTCTAAAGAAAATGATTATATTGATGAGATAACACCTCTCATTTCACAATATGTAAATGAATATAACAAGACTTTGTTTGAATCTCCATACAGGCCATACCTTGAAGAAAAGATAAGCAGGGTGGCCTTCAAAAATATTGAACTCCGGAACAAATCCATAGATGAGAAGATCCTGCCGCTCATGCAGGAGGAGAATGCGCTCATCAGCAGATATGACAAATCTTCAGGATGCGGTGACCTTTATACCCTACGGGTGCATGGTTGATGAGTTCCAGCACATTGTATATGACAATCCTGATATGACTCCGGCGGAGAGAAAAGAGGTCTGGAAAGAGCTTGAGTCGCAGTACCGCCCGTGGCTTGACTTTGATGGAGATCCATTCTTTGGTGAGGGCGGCTACTGGCAGAGACAGGGGCATATTTTCTGGAACCCGTTCTATTACATTGACTATGTACTTGCTTCAGTTGTTGCCATGCAGTTCAAGGTGTGGATGGATAAGGACTTTGATGACGCATGGAAGCATTATCTCGAGCTTTGCGAGCTTTCTGCGAGGGACTTTTATGAAGAGGAGCTTGCGCAGGTAGGACTTAAGTCGCCTTTTGCAAATGGCACCATCAGCGAACTTGCTGATGATATGTCCGCCAAAATATTTTAAACAAGATGCCCGGAGGGCCGGGTAACTGCAGTAAAACCAATTTTTATAGTTAAAGGGGATATTATTATGGCAAAGACAATGGCAGAATGGAAAATCGGCGATCCGATGATCAACGAGAGGGATTACTGGCAGGATCCCAATTACGTTGCCGAGGATCCGGAGAAAGAGAAGCTGGTTCTTGAGCTTGCTACTCTTATCACTGACCGTATGGTCAAGAAACTGACAAAAAAAGTCAATAACAGAGATCCTGAGTACTGGATGCTTGATCTGATACTTAACAAGGAGCAGGTGAAGTTCCTTCTTAATTTCAAAAAGACAAGAGTTCCATATTCAATACCTGAGCTGGCCGAGATGAACAACATGACTGAGGAAGAGACCACCAAGATGGTTGAGCGCCTCAGATGGATAGGAGTTATAGAGCAGAACAGAGCCAAGACTCCTGACAGACATCTTCAATATGAGCTTCCAATCTTCGTACCGGGATCTGCGGAGTTTATGATGATGCAGGGCAAGCTGACTGATGAGTTCCCGCAGCTGGCTACATTCTTTAACCTCATGACACAGCTCCCTCTGCAGGGTGTGACCGAGATGGTGCCTCCTGGAGGCGCAGGAATAGGAATGCATGTCATCCCTGTAGAGAAGGCAATCTCTCTGGAGAACAAGTCGGTACCTGTTGAGCATCTTTCCCGCTGGATTGATATGTATGACAAATATGGCATTTCTGAGTGCTCATGCCGCAAGCAGCAGGCAATGCGAGGCGAGGGCAGCGGTGAGATCAGGGGTGACTACTGTATCGGAATGGGCGACATGGCCGAGTACATGAACGACCGCGGAATAGGACATTTAGTCTCCAAGGAAGAGGTCTACGAGATCCTTGAGAGGGCTGAGCGCCACGGCTATGTTCACCAAATCACCAACATTGACGGTGAGGGCAAGATAGTTGCAATCTGTAACTGCGCTCCGGGCGTATGCAATGCCCTTAGGACTTCACAGCTGTTCAACACACCGAATATGTCTGCATCAGCCTACAGGGCTCACGTTGAAAAGGACAAGTGCGTAGCCTGCGGCAAGTGCGTTGAAGTTTGTCCTGTCGGTGCGGCCAAGCTCGGACAGAAGCTCTGCAAAAAGAACGGAAGCGAAGTTAAGTATCCCAAGACAGAGCTGCCTGATGACAAGAAGTGGGGACCGCACAAGTGGAATTACAACTATCGTGATGATGCCAAGATCAACTGTTATGAGACAGGTACGGCACCATGTAAGACTGCATGTCCAGTACACCTTTCAGTTCAGGGCTATATCAAGATGGCTGCCGAAGGCAGATATGAGGATGCTCTTAAGCTCATCAAGCAGGACAACCCGTTTCCGATGATCTGCGGCGCTGTCTGCAACAGACGCTGTGAGGATGCCTGCACCAGAGGAACACTTGACAAGCCTCTTGCTATTGATGAGATCAAGAAGTTTATCGCATCGCTTGAACTTAAGGCTGAGAACAGATATGTGCCTCTCTGCGAGAAACACGATGGCGGTATGTGGGGCGATGAGTACAAGGTTGCTGTTATCGGCGCCGGACCTGCAGGTCTTTCTGCAGCATATTACTTAAGACAGAACGGCTATCCCGTTACCGTGTTTGAGAAGGAAAAGAGAGCAGGCGGTATGCTCATGAACGGTATACCGAGCTATCGTCTTGAAAAAGATATTATTGACGCTGAGATCGATGTTATCCGCCAGATGGGCGTAGAGATAAAATGCGGCGTTGAAGTCGGCAGGGACATTACCCTGCAGCAGCTTCGTGATGAGGGCTACAAGGCATTCTTTATCGCTATCGGCATGCAGGGCGGAAGGCTCGCAGGAGTTCCCGGAGAGGATGCTGAGGGCGTTCAGACAGGTGTTGATTTCCTCAGGAGGATCAACCAGGATCACTCTGTTAAACTTAGCGGTGAGACAGTTGTTGTAGGCGGCGGCAACGTTGCAATAGACGTGGCAAGAACCGCAGTAAGGGCGGGGGCTTCCAAGGTTACCATGCTCTGCCTTGAGTCAGAAAAAGAGATGCCTGCAGCCAGAGATGAAGTTGAAGAGGCAAAGGAAGAGGGCATCGAAGTAAGAAACGGCTGGGGACCTAAGGAAGTCGTTACAGAGAACGGCCGTGTTAAGTCAGTTATCTTCAAGAGATGTACAAGCGTGTTTGACTCTGAGCACAGATTTGCTCCTAAGTATGATGAGAATGACACCATAGAGATTCCATGCGAGAACCTTCTTCTCTCAATCGGACAGTCTGTTCAGTGGGGAGACCTCCTTGCCGGATCAAAGGTTGAACTTAACCGCAACGGAACTGCCAAGGCTGATGCTCTCACAAGACAGACAGCTGAGCCTGACATCTTTGTGGGCGGAGATGTCTTTACCGGAGCAAAGTTTGCCATCGATGCCATTGCCGGCGGAAGAGAAGGCTATGTATCCATCAACCGCTTTGTTCACGAGGGCAACAGACTTGACCTTGCCAGAGACAGAAGAGAGTTTATTGAACTTGACAAGGACGATATCCTTATTGAGAGCTTTGATAATGCACCAAGACAGATTCCGGGCAAGAAGGCAGAAATTGCTAAGGATACCTTTGAGGATCTTCGTCTCACACTCACAGAGGAGCAGGTTAAGACTGAGGCTGCAAGATGCCTGGGCTGCGGAGCTACGACCGTAGATGAGAACAGATGTATCGGATGCGGTCTTTGTACGACCAAGTGCGAGTTTGACGCAATTCACCTTACGAGGGATATGCCGGAAGCAAGCACCATGTACAAATCTGAGGACAAACTCAAGGCAGTTGGTCCTTACGCCGCCAAGAGAGCAGGAAAGATCCTTATAAACCGCGTGATTGGAAAAAATAAAGACTGATCACAGCAAATAAAAAAGAACGTCAGGGACAGCAGAGTTTCAAAAACATGCAGATCCTTGACGTTCTTTATTTATTCATTTAATTTGAAGAAGCAGCTGTGCTTGATTCAGTGGTGGATGTATCGGTCTTGGTCGCGGGAGCACCGGTACCGGCGATCGAGCTGTCATAGCTCTGAACGGCGGTTACATAGTACGAGTCTGTCTCTTCATTCTTTTCAAGAGTCAGGGCAATTGAGTAGGTCTCAGGCTGCGAGAGAGCGATGGCTTCTTCATAGATATTCATGGTAATGATGATGAGGTCGTTGTAGGCCTTGGCTATTGCGGCTTCATCGCCCTGTTCATCCTTGACCTTGAAGATCTCGTCCATGTTCTCTTCATTGTATTTGTCGCCGGCATCCTTAACTTTCTTCTGGATTTCTTCGCTGGTAGTAACATCAATGGGGAAGTTGGTCTTCATCGTCGCATATACAGTCGAAGTGCCGTCTTCATTGAGGGTAACATCGTTTACCTTATACTCCTGCAGTGTTGTCTCATACATGGAGTAGAACTCATCGAGTTTGGCGAGGGTCTCATCTGTAAGCTCGGTCGAATCAAGGCTTGAAGTGAGCTGATCCTTGAGGTAATCCCCATCAAACAGTGAGACAAAAGACCCGGTTGCGACGTCGCCTGATGAGTATTCGTTTATCTTGTCCTGATCACCTGTCTTAACAGCTTCAAGGAAGTTCTCTGCAGCTTCTGTAACAGCGGTCTTATCCTTTGACTGGCATCCTGATAGGGAAACTGCAATGATAAGACCTGAAACAAGCCCTATGGAAAGTCTCTTTAATATATTCATTTATGTAAAAATCTCCTTAAAATCATATGATTTAGTAATATGTATTCGCTGCAATAGTATAGCACATATTGAGTAAAGCATCAAAATAAATATACGTGCAGTTTTTGAGTCACTGGGGACGTTACAGTTTGACTCATTTTGTTTCTCAAAGAGTCACCGGGGACGTTACAGTTTGACTCATTTTGCTTTTCAAAATGAGTCAAACTGTAACGTCCCCAGTGACTCAAAACTGATAAATGTTTTATTGTTTTTTTACGATTTGCCGTCTGTCTTTATGTTAAGATTTTATTAGACTCAATAATACTATGACTGAAAGGATGACGATGGTAAGCGATAACACTGCAATGATATTCAATCTGGACAAGAACACTGAGCTTGACGGTACCGTCGGGCCCAGGATCTTTGTGTGTCAGGGCAGCAGTATCTCGGAGCACAGACTGCAGGGCATGCAGGTCATGGGAAGACCGGTGGACGGGGCAGAGCCTGAGATTTCAATAATGAACAGGTTTGTGTCCAGAAGACACGGAGTATTCGAGACAAACAAAAAGCACACGACTTTCATTGCAGAAAAGTCCACCAATGGCACGCTCTATAACGGCAAGATACTTGATCCCGGAGAGAGGATAGTGCTAAACGATGGCGACGAGCTGCTGATCCCTGCGGGGGATGAGAGGGACGGAGGAGACGGGTTTGTGCTTCTTGTTTATGCTGCGTCTTATGCAAGGATCAATCTCTGGAGAGGCTTCAGGAAGCAGTCAACAGATCAGCTTACAGGCATCTGCAAGAGGGAGAGGTTCATTTCCTGGTGGGAAAAGAACTACTGGAAGAACGAGTATTCTCAGGGAATAATATTTATCCTTGATATCGATAACTTTAAGAAGATAAATGACAGCCGCGGGCACAATCTAGGAGATGATGTTCTTAAGTATGTGGCCGACCAGCTACGCCTTTGCGTCAGATACGAGGATCAGGTCTGCAGGTGGGGAGGAGATGAGTTTGTGGGGATCCTGCCAGGCAGCCACGACAATGTCGAGGACAGGTTAAAAGAACTGCTCAAAAAGATTGAGAATCATGACATAGAGGACTGTCCGCCGATATATGCAAGCGTTGGATACGCCGATATAAGCGATGCCTTAAATCCGACGAGCATAGCAGAACTTGTAGGAATGGCAGACAAGGCACTTTACCATATCAAAAACAAGGGCAAAAAAGGAATATGCTTGTATAAAAAAGCCTGAGCTGTTTATAAAGAATGGAAACCTATTAAATATAACTAAGGAGGTATCAAATGAGAGTTCTTTTTAACGAGGGTGTTGTGAAAGAAGTAAGTTCGGTTGAGGTTAAGCCGCTGGACTTTGGGGATGGTCAGATATGCGGTACGGAGATGGACTTTATTCTGACATCGGGAGACAGCATCAAGTATATTTATTCTCAGAATGTGCCCATTGAGGAGTCGGGTCAGAGAGCTATAGATTTTGTAAGAAAATTATACGAGGACGGCAAAGCCGACTTCACACATGAGCCGGTTGAGATGCTTTGATTTCAAACCTTGAAAATTATCAAAGGTCCTATGCTTCATGAGCATAGGACCTTTAGTACTGCTTGGTATCTTCCATTATAATCTCCAATCGATTCTCAGTGTTTGCCTAAACGGCCTTGATTTTTTAACTCAATAAGAAGATCAAAAACAACCCCCAGCGGTAAACCCGTAATATGCGCTACTTTTTCGGGGTCGGGGTAGTACTCATTGCCGCAGTCATTCATAATGCAGTCGAGAACTTCCATTTTTGCATCGCATGTAGCTGTCATACACGTTTTCCTCCTTTCCTAAATTGTATCTGAATAACAAAATAATTAGTGGCAGAATTATTCTACCACTATTCATTATAACGGATGTTACGGATAAAAGTTAAGTGTTTTGTATAAAATTTTAGAAAAAAATTCGAATATGTCAGACTTATACTGGTCAAACATTGTTTAGCCTGCTTGCCTGAAAAGACATCTCATCGAGAACGGATTTGAATTCATTGAACTTGTCAGTTGCATTCGCTGAGTTCTGGACAACCTGATAGGAGAGGGCAGCAATTTCCTTGCTGGTATCGGAAAGGTTTGATATTCCATCGCCAATATCTCCTGCGGATTCGATGATCAGCCTCATTCCCGAGTCTATTTCAGCGTAGCGAAGGAGCATCGCACCGACGCTGCTGTTTATATCTTCGATGCATGAGCCTGCTTTATCGATCATCTCACTCTGCGAGGCGACGCATTTTGCGGTGTCATCAATACCTGAAATGGCTTTTTGTATGCCGGCTGTAAGGTCGCTTATGATGTCGGATATTGCCGATGATGCGGTATTTGTCTGAGTTGCAAGGTCTCTTACATCATTGGCAACGACAGCGAACCCCTTTCCGGCTTCGCCAGCCCTGGCGGCTTCTATGCTCGCATTGAGAGCAAGGAGGTTGGTCTGTTTTGATATCGACAGAATGGATTCGACTATTTTCTGGACTTCTTCGACTTTGCTTATGAGTGTTTTGGTTGCGTCTACAGTTTCGCTGCTGCATCTGGCAAGTTCCTGCGACTCATTCCTTATGGAATCTATCACCAGGTTTCCCTCATCTACAGCCTGGCGGGCATCCTTAACTGCGATGTCCATTTCTTTACGCTGCTGTTCGGTAGCTATTGTCTGAATCTGGATTCCCTGTATTTTCTTTGAATGAACTGATATTGTCCTTGCAGCAGCTTCAATATTACCTGCGATATCCTTCATGCTGTTTTTTTGTGTATCAATGATATCGATGAGATCATCCACGCTGTCTTTGGAACTGTTGAAAAGACCTGTGATCGCATCCGAAATAACACTTACGGAGTTTTCTGCCTTGAGGCTCTTTTCGGCATTAAGGCTTATTATCTCGTTGTTTTCATCGTGAAAAGCAGAAAGGAGACAAGAGGCTCGGTAGGCTGCGGCGCCGGCAAGTATGAGTGAGACAGCTGACGGGATGATTGAAATATCGTCAGATCCTGAAGTCAAATAAAACCTGATGCAGGAGATGATAAAAGACACAGATACGCCCGCAATGCATATTCTGCAAAGCGAAACATCAAGAAATGTTATGCAGCTGATCAGTATCGGAAGAGCCAATGAAAAGCCGGAGATCCCATCCTTTGAAAGAATCATGGCAAGATAGAAGAGTATCGATCCTCCCATTATGAGTAAGGATCCTTTTGGAACCGTCGGGTATTTATAATTGCCAAGAGCAGAAAAGGAGGTGCACAAAATACCGATCAGGATTACGGCAATTTTCGAGACGGATGAACCTTTTGTCACTATACTAAAAAGAGTTAACAGCATACCGCTGACAATCACTGCCGCGTTAATATAAAAACAATTGTTGCTGGCTCTTTTATATTGCTCTGCGTTCATTGCTTATCCCTTTCTTTTTAAGGAAAATACTATACTTATCTTATCACATTTATTATATATTTATTTGTTTTTATACTTTTTTTAGAACATCAATGTTGATTATATAGTAGAATATTATTGATGCAAAATTGTGTTTTTTTACACGTAAAACGAAAGAGGGTAATCAGATGAAAAAGATGAGTCTACGAGCCAAGATGCTTCTGTGCATACTGCCGGTTATGGCAATTGCGATGATCTTGCTCACCTACATCGCAACTACACAGAGTAGGGATGCGATAAGAAGTGCTACCTCCAAGCAGATGGAGCAGAACGTTGTTGCTAATGTCAATGACGTCAAGGGAACTCTTAATATCGTTAAGAACACAGCAACCAACATTACAGAGATGATCTCAACATCCTATAAATTTGTCCAGATGGATAATTATGCTGCTACATTTTCAGGCATAATTTCAGAGAATGATTCTGTCTTGGGTGCCGGCATCTGGTTTGAACCCTATGTGTTTAATAAGGATGAAATGTATATCGGACCTTACTGGTACAAGGAAGGTGGTCAGATAGTTGAGACCTGGGACTATTCAAATGCGGATTATGATTATCTCAATCAGGAATATTACATAAATGCCAAGGCACTTGCTCACGGCGAAGCCAAGATAACAGACCCTTATTATGATCCTACTACAGGAAAGATAATGGCAACCTGTTCCGCGCCTATTTATGACAACGGTGCATTTATCGGCTGCGTAACAGTAGATATGGAGCTGACAAATATCCAGGATATGGTTCGTTCAGTTCAGATCGGAAGAACCGGAACTGCTATGCTCACATCATCTGATGGAACATATCTCTACACACAGGATGACTCCAAGGTTCAGAACGCTGTTAAGATCACAGAAGATGACAACGCTTCCCTTGCAGCAGCAGGAAGTACCGTAATGGCATCCAATTCAAACAGCGTCGCAGAAGTATACTTCAACGAGGGAAAAGACACAATTATGCTTCTGTATACAACTATCCCTGATGTGAACTGGAAAGCGATGATCAGGATGAGCTGCACAGAGATGGATGAGACAGTAAACGCTCTCATCAAACTCCTCATTGGACTTTGCGTCGCAGCACTCCTTGTCGGAGCTGTCATCATTTACATCTTCGTACTTAGTATTTCAAAGAGCATCAACAACGTCAAAGACTTTGCAGGGGCACTTGCAAGCGGCGACTTTACTGTAAACAAGATCGCTTCAAAGAGCGGAGACGAGCTCGGACAGATGAGCGACTCCCTCAACAACATGTTTGAGAACAACAGAGACGTTATCAGCAAGATCTCGGACGGTTCGGTTCAGGTATCAGAGACATCAACCGGACTTGCAAGCATGGCGAGCGAACTCTCAAATCAGTTCTCAAGTATTCAGGGAAATATCTCAGGCGTCAACGACGCGATGATGTCATCAGGCGCTGCAACGGAAGAGGTAAATGCTTCTGTTGAAGAAGTAAACGCATCTGTTCACCAGCTTGCTGCTGAGACTGAGAAGACCAGCGCAGAGGCTGCAGACATCAAGACAAGGGCAAGAGATATCGAGAAGCAGGCCGGACAGGCATATGACTATGCTATCAGCATTGCCGAGCAGAGAGAGGCAGACCTCGTTGAGGCCAATGAGAAGGCAAGAGTTGTTGACCAGATCGGAACACTGGCTGACACCATCGCTGAGATAGCAGACCAGATCAACCTCCTCTCACTAAATGCCAGCATTGAGGCTGCAAGAGCAGGAGATGCAGGTAAGGGCTTCGCGGTTGTTGCTTCTGAGATCAACAAACTCGCAAGCAGTACATCTGAGGCAGTTGAACAGATCAGGGATACGATCGACGGCGTTCAGGAGGCGTTCGGAACTCTGTCAAATTCTTCAGGAGAACTCCTTGAGTTCATCAAAGAGACGGTTACACCTGACTACGACAAGTTCGTTACCGTTGCCAAGCAGTATGGAAATGATGCAGACTCCTTCGGTGGATCTTCAGAGAATATCGCTCAGATGGTTGAGAACATAAGGGCATCCATGGAAGAAGTATCTAAGGCTATCCAGAACATTGCGGAATCCACTCAGGATACAGCTGATCTGTCCAGCAGAGTGAACGACTCTGTTATGGCAGCGGCAGATGTGGTATCCAACGTCAACGATATGTCCAACAAGCAGGAGGCTATCGCGGGCACCCTCGAAGAGATTGTTGGCAAGTTCAAACTTAAATAAAGCTTTTGATAAGACTCCCCCTTCTGTGATCAGAAGGGGGTTTTATTACATATAGGAGAGTTAAAATGCGAATACTGTATGCTGAGGACGAGAAGGACATGAACCGCATAGTGACGCAGGCTCTGCGCGAACAGCAGTATCTTGTCGATTCGTGCTTCAATGGGCAGGAGGCGATTGACTGTCTTGAAAGCGCGGAATATGATGTGGCGATCCTGGATGTAATGATGCCTGTTGCCGACGGCTATGATGTCCTCAAAAAGATAAGGCAAAAGAACGGAGCGCTTCCGGTCCTCTTTTTGACAGCCAAGGATGCTGTGGAGGAAAAGGTGAGGGGACTCGACGCAGGTGCTAACGACTACCTCGTAAAGCCGTTTTCGCTCGATGAACTGCTTGCGAGGGTTAGGGTGCTGACAAGGCAGAAGCATGCGGTTTCGGACAACATCCTTCGATGCGATGATCTTGAGCTTGATACCTCGACCCGCGTTGTTAAAAGGGGGAATCAGGTGATAGATTTAACCTCCAAGGAATATCAGCTTCTTGAGTACATGATGTACAACAAGAACGTTGTCCTTTCAAGAAGCAGGATAGAGGATCACATATGGGACTACAATTATGTCGGAGGAACCAATGTTGTGGATGTCTATATCGGGTACCTCAGGCAGAAGATAGATAAGGACCGGGACAGGAAGCTCATCAGAACAAAACGCGGAATGGGATACATGATCACAGATGAATAGGGAGCTGCACAGTTGAATAGTATTTCGATAAGGAAGAGAATATTTATCATACTGTTTGCATCAATGGCACTTGTCATGTCACTGATGTTTGCCTTGGTGTATATCGTGGCCGGAGCGGTCATGGAAAAGACTCTCTCTGAGTACCTGATAAGTGCAGTGGATGCCAATACCGACAAGATCATTTTTCTGGAAAAAGACGTGGCAGAAATAATAAAGGAATCTGATAATGATGACCTTTTTGTTGATTATGGCAGCGGCGTGCTGCAGATTGATGATGATTTTCTTGATATGCTAAGTGATGTCGAGAGCGCACTGTACACACAGTACGGGAAGCTTCTTTATGGCAATAATTCATTATCGCGAAATATGCCTTTAGAGGCTTTTGATGCCTCAAGGCTCTACAGGCAGGTCATATCGGGTAAGCGCTACATTGTGTATGACAGAAAGATAACCGGAGAAAAACTTGACGGCTTGTGGATACGAGGCGTAGTGCCTTTGACCAAGAAGCAGGATCAGCTTGAGCAGATCACACGAAGTGTTGCTGCTTTTATCCCCGTTCTTGTCATTATGGTTGTTCTTGTGAGCTTTCTGGCTTCCTCGAGCATCCTCATGCCGATACGAAGAATGAAAGAGATTGCCGCGGCAATAGTCGGAGCCGATGATCTTGGGAAAAGAATAGAAACAGGCAGCAACAGGGATGAGCTGTATCAGCTTGCCGTCACCTTCAATGAAATGCTCGGACGGCTTGAGGACTCTTTTAACAGGGAAAAGCAGTTTACCTCTGACGCTTCACATGAGCTTAGAACGCCTGTTGCTGTTATACGGGCGCAGATAGAACATATTCAGGCAAAAGAGCCTGCCGAAAGCGAATACATTGAGGCAATCGAAACTATCGGCAGGCAGAACAAAAGGATGGAAAAGCTCATAAATGATATGCTTGGCCTGTCCAGAATTGAACAGGGAGAAAAGAGATATCCGATGTCTGAAACAGACCTGTCGGAAATTGTAAGAACGACTGTTGATGATATGAGCAGGATACGGTTCAGAAACATTGAGGTGGTTTCGAAGGTTGAAAAAGAGGTGATCATAAAGGGGAACAGGAATCTTTTGGAGAGAGCAGTTATTAATCTGATAGATAATGCGTATAAGTACGGAAGAGAAAATGGAAGAACAGTAGTATCTCTTAGAAAAGAGGGTGGTAATGCTCATCTTGAGGTATCAGACAACGGCTGCGGGATATCTGAGGATGCTTTAGGTAAGATATTTGACCGCTTTTACAGAGAGGAGAAGTCAAGATCAGAGGTGGAGGGATATGGCCTTGGCCTTTCTTTAGTACATGAAATAGTATCTCTCCACGGCGGAGCCGTTAAAGTCACAAGTCAAAAAGGAACCGGCAGCAGGTTCGAGGTAGAAATACCTCTTTTATTAAGATAAAAAACTAATCGCATTTTTAATGTTTTCTAATTTTATTCTAATCTTTGGCTGTTATATTAAGACCATGAAAAACATAAAAGACCTGTTCAAAAACAACTTAATAGTGTGGGCAGCAGTCATTGTGATCATTCTGTTTGCCGGGGCAGGAACAGTTTTTGCGGCTGACAGCATCAAAAAGAGCAACATACTCGGCGCCGCAGCCGCGCAGAGATTTGCTTATCTTGACGCAGAAGTTTCGGAAAAAACTGTCACCTTCGCTGATAGCAGGCTTACAAGAAAAGGACTTGGGTATGTATATGATATCGAATTTGCTTCAGGCAAAACGGAGTATGCGTATACTATCGATGCTGCCACGGGAACAATCATCGAAAAAAAGTCAAAGGTGTCTGAGAGAAGCGATGATACCGGATCAGGGGAGGTATCCGGAGACAGTGACGGGAGCACAACTCCTGCCACAAATATGAGCTCATACATCAGTGTTGACAATGCCAAAATCAGGGCTGCATCTTCGGCAGGACTTGAGGTTGACAAGGTTACTTTCACCAAGGCCAAGCTGGAAAAAGAGGATGGCCGGACTGTCTATGAGATCGAGTTTTACTTCGATGACACGGAGTACGAGTATGAAGTGGATGCACACAGCGGTGATATTGTTTCCGGGGAAAAGGAAACTGATGATGATGGCAAAGATGACAGAGACGATGATCATGACGAGGGAGACGATTAAAAAAAATCTTTAGAAAAGGAGAATACGAAATATGAAAATGTGTGGGACAAGAAACAGTATCATGAAGAGAGTGGCAATTATCTTTTTATCAGGCATGATTCTGCTTGGAATGGTAGCATCAGTGGCAGTTACGGCAAGCGCCTCCAAATTGATAAGCAAAGGGAACGCTAAGAAAATAGCTTTAAAAGACGCAGGACTTGGCAACAAGAAGGTCTCAGGCTATGAGATCGAACGTGAAGGTACTAAAAAGCCCAGGTATGAGATTGAATTCAGATATGGAAAATATGAGTACGACTATGAAATAGATGCCGTAACCGGAAAGATCCTGGATATGAGCCGTGAGCTTATTAATAAGAAAACTGTAGGAAAAACCGGTAAAGAAGTTACAGTCAGCAAGGCAAAGAGTATTGCAGCTAAGGACTGCGGCAAAAAGGCATCAGCAATGAAAAACTATAGATGCATTAAGAAGACCGACGACGGGATCAAAATATACAGAATTACCTTTAAGGCAGGTAATTACAGCTATAAATATGAGATAAGCAGAATCGGTGGAAAACTCATAGAAATGGAAAAGAAGCGCAAATAAAAATATTGAGAAAAAAACAGCCCGGCAAAAACTGCCGGGCTGTCTTTTCGCTATGTTAAAGTGTATCCTGTCTCTTGATATACTGCGGAGCATCGGGCTCGCCGTGGATGTTCTTGGCGTGAATGATGTGTGCCCACTTATCCACGATAGTGTTCTCGATATGAACACCTGCTTCGATCTTGGCATAGGCCATGATGATTGAGTTTTTGATCACGGCACCCTTGCCTATAACTACGCTACGTCCGATGATAGAGTTCTCAACTGTACCCTCAATGAGACATCCGTTACTTACAAAGGAACCTGTAACCTTGGCAGTATCAAAGTACTGGGTAGGGCAGGAGTCTGTGGTCCTTGTGTAGATAGGCCAGTTAGCCTTGAACAGATCGCTGGCTGTATCGTAATCCAGAAGCTCCATTGAAGCGTTGTAGTAATCTTCAAGACTTGTGAGAGTAGCAAAGTAGCCCTTGTGGAGATATCCCCTGACGTCCATGTCCTTACACTTGAGATTGACGATGTCAGCAAGTGTGTACATGGAAGACATCCAGTTGGCTGCCTTTACAAGCTCTACAAAAATATCTCTGTGCATTACATAGGTATCCATGAAGATATTCTTGTTGTTGGCTGTTCCGAGGTTCTTCTCGATGGACTGAACACCTTTCTGTTTGTTGACTGAAAGAGTGTGGCAGTTCTTGTAATATTCCCTTGCATTGTCAACCTTCTGATAGAGAAGAGTGATGTCTGCGCCGGATGCTACATGGGTGTCGAGGAGCTGTCTGTAGTCCTGCTTGTAAACCATATAGCTGGGAGCTATAACAACGTAATCCTGATGCATGCGCTGAATGATGTCTATATTCTGCATGTACGCGTTGATATCGTTGTTGTATATAGAGCGTGAAGATGAGTTCTCTGAGAAGAGAAGCTGGATCTTACCTCTTTTACTGTTGATGTTGTAATGTCTGCCGGAGCCTACATGCTCAGCTATTGATCTCGGACGTGAGCGGACATATACTTGAATACGATTGATGTCGCTGTTGCTCATGTTTGAGATAGGGAAGTCGATAACACGGAATCTTCCGAGGAATGAAAAAGCTCCTATAGGACGATAATCATGAAGTCCGTCCACATGTACTGAGTTGTCTGCGGAGGATACTATACCAAAAGCGCTGACTGCCATTAATTTGTACCTCCTTTCACATTTTTAGCAACGAGTTCAATGTTTTCACTGTTCTTGTCACCAACCTTGGCTTTCTGGCCGATGCGCACATTCTCTGCCACGAGAGCTCTTGTAACCTGCGCTCCGTCTTCAACTACAACACCGGGCATCAGTACGGAATCGGTTACCTTGGCGTTCTTGCCGACCACAGCGCCTGTGAACAGAACTGAGTTGGTTACACTTCCCTCAACTCTTACGCCCTGTGTGATATAAGCGCATTTGATCTTGGCATCTTTGCCTATGTACTGAGGAAGAGTGGATATATCCTCTGTGTAGATCAGCCATGAGGAATCATTGAGATTGAGGGAGTTCTTGGGATCGAGAAGATCCATGTTTGCTTCCCAGAGGGAGTCGATGGTTCCAACATCCTTCCAGTAGCCCTTGAACTCATAAGCGAAGAGTGCCTTCTCATCCGCGAGCATCTTGGGAATGATATCCTTGCCGAAATCGTGGTTGGATTCCTGGCTCTTCATGTCCTCAATGAGCATCTTGCGAAGAGGCTTCCAGTTGAAAATGTAGATACCCATTGATGCCAGATTGCTCTTGGGTTTTGCGGGCTTTTCTTCAAATTCTACGATCTTGCCGTGTCCATCGGTGTTCATGATGCCGAATCTGCTGGCCTCCTTAAGGGGAACAGGACGTACGGCAATTGTAGCTTCGGCTTTCATCTCCTTGTGATAGTCAAGCATCTGATCATAATTCATTTTGTAGATGTGATCTCCGGAAAGAATAAGAAGATATTCCGGATCATAGTTATCGATAAAATCGATGTTCTGAGAAATTGCATCAGCAGTACCGCGATATACGTCAAGTCCCTCATCAGCTTTTTCGCGAGGAGTGAGTACATATACACCACTATCTTTGGAATCCAGACCCCAGCGTCCGTCCTGCGCCACATAACTGTTGAGCAGAACCGATTCGTACTGAGTGAGGACACCGACTGTGTTGATACCGCTGTTGGCGCAGTTACTTAACGGGAAATCGATAATACGATATTTGCCACCGTAGTAAACTGCCGGTTTGGCCACCTTGGTGGTAAGGTCTTTGAGCCTGCTACCACGACCGCCAGCCAGAATCATAGCTAACATTTCGTTCTGTGCCATAATAGGTCCCCCTGTGTTATTTTGTAGAAATACCATATATTCTATGATATAATGTGCGAGGATTTTAATCAAGCATGAAAGGATAGGAGAGACTTGCTTTCAGTAATTATACCTGCATATAACGAAGAGGAGATCATACCCAAGACCGCCTCTGTAATAGATAAGATACTTGATGAGGCTCAGATTCCACATGAGCTTCTGTTTATTAATGACGGCTCCGGGGACCATACCTGGGACAGGATAACTGAACAGGCCGGGATGATAGACACAGTCAGAGGAGTGTGCTTTTCGAGGAACTTCGGCAAGGAGTCGGCAATCTTTGCCGGACTTGCTACTGCCCGTGGAGACTGCTGCGTTGTGATCGACTGTGATCTGCAGCATCCGCCTGAGAAGATCGTTGAGATGTACAGACTCTGGGAACAGGGCTACGAGATTGTCGAGGGAGTTAAGTCGGACAGGGGCAAAGAGAGCGGCCTTCACAGATTTGCTGCAAGGAGTTTTTACAACATAATGTCCGGATCTGTCGGCTTTGATATGTCCAGGGCTTCAGACTTCAAACTTCTCGACCGCAAGGCAGTCAATGTACTTCTTAATATGAACGAGAAGAATGCTTTTTTCAGGGCTCTTTCTTCATGGATCGGATTTAAGTCCATCGAGGTGGAGTATGAGGTCAGGGAGAGGGAGGCCGGAGTATCCAAGTGGAGCACGCTCTCTCTTGTGAAATATGCCCTTACCAATATTTCGTCTTTTACTTCGGCACCGATGCAGCTCGTTACCATACTTGGAATCATCGTATTTGTTGTGGGACTGGCTACAAGTATCGAGGCACTGGTCAGGTTTTTCCAGGGGACCGCTCAGGCAGGATTTACAACCGTTATCATACTTCAGTGCTTCATTGGATCCTTTACCATGATAGGACTTGGTATAATAGGATTTTACATTTCCAAGATATACGATGAGGTCAAGGGAAGACCCAGGTATATAATTGACAAGACGACAGATGAATGACGGAATTTTATAAAAAAATAATTGGTTTAATCATTGTAAAGAGGTACAATAGTAGTAAGCGGAGGTTTATCTTTCCAACGGCTGAAAGGAGAAATATATGCTTGCTACATTGATACCCCTTTTTGATGATAAGATGACTGTCTGCGCATACTCTGTTTTTGCGCGAAAAGAAAACTATTTTCTAAACCCGAGTCTGATGTCCGGAGCGAGATTTGACGGGGCCGGAACGGTTCACGAGCTTGAGGTTGTCAGCAGCATGGGTGTCGCGACTCTTTCTGGGGGCAAAGAGGTATTTGTGCCCGTGAATCAGTTCTCTGTTTTCGCGGAGATTTCACTGCAATGCACTGTACCGGCGAACAAGGTAGTACTCCTGATGGACAACACCATATTGCCGGAGGAGAATTTCATAAAGAGAGTAAAAGAGCTTAAGGAGCAGGGCTACAGACTCGCCATAAGAAAGCTCCCCATCAGCAGTTTTGAGGCTTACAAAGAAATAATCAGCCGCTGCGATTACATTCTTCTTGACCATCAGAAGATTGATATTTCAAAAGCCAGGATCTACTTCAGTCATCAGTATCCGGGGATTAAGCTGTGCGCTGTCAATGTTGATACGCAGGAGCAGTATGACGAGCTTGTAAAGGACGGCGGATATGACCTCTACGAGGGAGGTTTCTTCAGACTGCCTAAAAACACAACCGATTCGGAAGTCAGCCCCCTTAAGGTCAACTATATTGAACTGCTCAACGTTGTAAACGCACCCGACTATGACCTTACTGATGCTGCAGATGTAATCGGCAAGGATCCTGCACTTGTTATCTCACTTCTTGAGATCGTCAACAGAATGGCTCTCAATTCAGAGATAACATCAATCCGGCACGCAGCAGCCATGCTCGGACAGAAGGAACTTAAGAGGTGGATCAATACAGCGGTCACCAAAGAACTCTGTGCGGATAAGCCCAGTGAGATCGTAAGGCTTGTAATGATAAGGGCGAAATTTGCGGAGAACCTTGCAGGTAACTTTGAGCTTGCCATGCAGTCTCAGGAACTGTTTATCATGGGACTGTTCTCGGCACTTGATATAATGCTGGACAAGACCATGGAGGAAGCTCTTGAAATGGTCCAGGTGTCCAAGAATATCAAAGAGGCACTTTTAAACGGAAAGGGCGATTTTGCCAAGGTGCTCAATTTTATTAAGCGCTACGAGGATGCGGACTGGACTGAAGTTTCCAGACTTCTTGTCCTTGAAGATATCGATATCAATGATGTTTACACCGCATATCTTGGAGCACTCAGGTGGTATCGTGACCTGATTCCCGCATAAGGAATATGGCTGTATATGGATGTAGAAGGCATTGGAAGCGTAACCTTTAATCTGTCTGCTGTAGTCATTACAATTACCTGCCTGTTTTACTCGATCTTAATGCGCAGGAAGATGAGATTAAAGAACCGGCTGTTTATTGCGAATCTTGTGATTGTAATGCTGAATGCAATTACAGTCATAGCTGGAGTACTTGTAACAGGAAGCGAGCTATCCCAGGGAATCAAGCTCGTTTTAGTTGATGTGCTCCAGTTTGCCTACTACATAACCCACTATGCCATAGCTCCTTTTTTTGCGCTTTATATTATTCTTGTCTGCAATGTCTCCTACAGATTTTCCAAAAAAGCACAGACTCTTATAGTCATGCCTTTCTATATCCTGGAGATGATGGTTCTTTTTAATCCTCTGCTGCATCTTGTCTATTACTATGATGAGAACCTCGTTCTTCACAGGAATTTCGGCGTGTATCTGGCCTATGTTCAGGCAGCTTTTTATCTCCTTTTCGCGATAGTGGCGCTTCTTTTGTACTGGAATACTCTTAACAGATTAAAGAAGTTTGCACTCATCTACTTTTTTATAATAGTTATAGCCGGCACCCTGATACAGTTGTTCTTTATCGGTGTCAAATGTGAGCTCATGTGCGAAGCCATCGGTTTCATGGGCATAATGATCGTGCTTGAAAATGATGATGACAGGATGGATCTTCCTACCGGAGCATTTAACCGCAACGCGTTTTCCAAGGACGTGGCGAGCTATTTCAAATACAAGAGACAATTCCACACGATATGCATAAGGATAACCAATGCGGATGTCTACAGAAAGATCGTGGGATATGAGAGCTTTGAGAGCATCCTTGCACAGATAGTGGTCTACTCCGTATCTGACGGATCAAGGTTTGACATATACAGGGTTTCCGGTGACAGTTTTATGATAATATGCCCCGGGCTTGACGATGAGAGCGCGATAGCTTATGCGAATACGCTGAAAGAGAGAATTGACAATGAATGGATAATCGGGGACAACAAGGTCTACTTAAAGGGCTATGTCCTGCTTGCAAAGAGCCCTGAGCAGTTCAGCAGCATAGACCAGATATTCCTTTTATCGGATGCGGCGATAGACATAGCCGGCGACAGGGCGCTCTACGGAAGTGACCTCGACTTCCTGCTTCGGAAGGCAGAGGTTGAAAATGCAGTGAGAAGAGGAATCGAGGATCAGAGCTTTAAGGTATATTTTGAGCCTGTATATACACAGGATGATCACGCTATATGCGCAGCTCAGGCTTCCCTTCACTTCAGGGACAGGGAGCTTGGAGAGATCGATGCAGATGAATTTTTGCCGATAGCGGAGCAGACAGGCATGATCGAGAGCCTTGGATGGTTCACCATCGAGGAAGCGTTTTATTTCCTGGGCGGCGGCATAGCTGAGGAAATGGGGCTTGAGTTTATTGAAATAGCCCTCTCGTCAGTTCAGATCATCAGATCCGACTTTATCAGCAGGGTCAGGAAACTCCTGTCAAAATATGGTGTCAGGGCATCGCAGATAGTTTTCAACATAACCGAATCGGCGGCGGCGACGGATCAGAATGTACTTGTAAACATTCTTAAGGAGCTTAGAAGCGACGGAATCCGCTTCTTCATGGATGAATACGGAACGGGATTTTTTAACATGCAGTCCGCATCCTCACTGAACTTTGAAGGTGTCAAGATGGACGCGTCACTTCTTGCCGGAAGCGATGAACACTCACAGAACAGGATCATTCTTGAGAACAGGCTCAGGATGATGAACCAGATGGGCGTTAAGATCGTCATTGATAATGTTGATAATCAGGAGTGCGTCAATGCAATTGCACACATTAAGTGCAATTACGTGAAGGGCACATATTTCTCCGAGCCGGTGAGCAAAACTGAGTTTATCGCGATCCTCAAGGCAACTGAGCTTGCCAGGATGGAGGAGAGAAGGGCGAAGGCCGCTAACGATGCCAAGACCAATTTCCTGGCAAATATGTCCCATGAGATCAGGACACCTATCAATGCAGTGCTTGGCATGAACGAGGTGATCCTCAGGGAGTGCAAGGACGAAAAGATCCTGGAGTATGCCCAGAATATCGAAGGGGCAGGCAGGACACTTCTTTCCCTTATAAACGATATCCTTGACTTTTCCAAGATAGAATCCGGAAGCATGGAGATCCATGAGGCGGAGTACGACATCAGCTCGGTGCTCAATGATGTCTACAACATGGTACATATCAAGGCGGAGCAGAAGGCTCTGGATCTTATCTTCAAAATAGATGACACACTGCCGGATGCGATGTACGGCGATGAAATGAGGATACGCCAGATCATGGTAAACATCCTCAACAATGCAATAAAGTATACAAACGTCGGAAGCGTGACACTTAGTGTAAGCGGGAAAAGAGACTTTAAGGATCTTCTCACGCTTAAGATTGATGTAACAGACACGGGGCTTGGCATACGCGATGAAGATAAGGAGAAACTCTTTGAGAAGTTCAAGAGGCTTGACATCGACAAGAACAAGACCGTAGAGGGAAGCGGCCTGGGTCTTGCCATCACAAGTTCGCTCCTTGAGCTCATGGGAGGAACCATCCTCGTTGACAGCGAATACGGCAAAGGGTCTACTTTCACAGCCATACTGCCGCAGAAGATAGTCAGGGACGAGCCTATAGGCGACTTTAAGACAAGGCTTGCCCAGTCCGCTAAAGAGAGAAAGAAGTACAAGGAGAGATTCACAGCTCCGGAAGCTGTCGTACTTGTTGTCGATGACACTCCAATGAATCATGTTGTAATAAGAGAGCTGCTCAAGCCGACTAAGATGAAGATCGAGTCCGCCAGAAGCGGAGCCGAGTGTCTTGAAAAACAGCACAGCAAAAAATACGACATCATCTTCCTTGACTACCGGATGCCGGAGATGGATGGAATAGAGACCCTTGAGAACATGAAGAAGGACACAGACAGTCCTAACCGGGATACTCCTGTTGTAGTCCTTACGGCAAACGCGATATCAGGAGCAAGGGAGAACTTCCTCAGGGAAGGTTTTGATGATTATCTCAGTAAGCCCATAGAGAGCGACAGGCTTGAGGAGTGCCTTATTAGGTATCTTCCAAAGGACAAGGTCGTTGTATCGGATGAGGAAGAAGCGGAAAGCACCATTGACAGCGGCGCTTCAAACGAAGAATATCCTGAGTGGATAAAAAATCTTGAAGAGATAGATGCCTCTGAGGGACTTAAGAACTGTGGAAGCGTTGACAGCTATCTGAGCATTCTTAAAGTCTTTTATGAATCTATCGATATGACTGAGAACAATATCACAACAGCTTTTGAGGAAGGGAACATCAAGGACTACACCAGCTACGTTCATTCGCTTAAGAGTACCAGCAGGACTATTGGTGCAAAAGATCTGTCGAAGCTTGCGGAGAGAATGGAAAAGGCCGGAAATGAGAATGACGTTGAGACAATAAATACCTGTCAGAATGAACTTATGAACACATATATGCTGGTCAGACATTCACTCTCAGGGATCCCGGAGATAGCCGGCGGTGGCGAGAGCGAGGACGACAGGCAGGGCAGGGAAGCAATCAGCAGATCGCAGATTGTTGATGCATATCAGAGCATAGTGGAAGTCAGCAGAACACTTGACTATGATACCCTGACCTTCATTCTGGATTCTCTTAAAAAGTATGATATCCCTGAGAATGACGAAAGGATATTCAGGAAGATAGGTGATCTTGCCTACAAGCTGCAGTGGGACGAAATAGTAAATCTGGCCCGGGAGGGGCTTAGCGCACAGGAGTAATATATGTTTAAGAAAATCTTACTGGTAAGAAATGAATCCACCTTTTTGGTAAATGCCATTAAGAACGCGCTGATCGGCGCAAAATATAATGTTGAGGAGTCATCATACTCGGTGGCGGAACTGAGCAAAAAGAAGAATAATACCAATCTTATTTTGCTCTATACGGATTCTGAACTTGAAGAGCACCGGGATGCCATGGTCTATTTCAAGGATCTGTGTGTGGAAGAGAACATGATAATGATCGTGATAGGGGAGAAGCATGCCTTCGACCTTGTTCATAGGTACGTTCCCAGGGAGGATCTGGCTTTTGAGATAGCAAGACCTCTTGATATGGCAGATCTGATCTCAAAGGTCATGATTGTGACAGATGATGAGTTTGAGATGCAGAGAAGAAAGTGCATTCTCATAGTGGACGATGACCTTACTTATCTTCAGATGCTGAGGGAGTGGCTCAAGTCAACCTACAGGATAGGAATGGCAAATTCCGGGACTCAGGCTATTGCATGGCTTGCTACCAACAAGGCAGATCTGATCCTGCTTGATTATGATATGCCGGTGCTTGACGGACCCAAGGTTCTTGAGATGATAAAGAGCGAGTCTTTTGCCAGTTCTACACCTGTCATGTTCCTTACAGGAAAGAATGATAAGGAGAGCGTGACAAAAGTTGTTTCCCTAAAACCTGCTGATTATCTGTTAAAGAGCATATCCAAAGATAAGCTCCTTACAACGCTTGACAAGTTTTTTAAACAGAGGTAGATAATGGCAGAAATGAATCCTGCGGGCGGTCTGTCTTTTAGGATTGCTGCTGCAATAATCTGCATGACATGTATCTTTTATTCGGCGGTGATGCGGACTCTTTCAAGAAAGAGATTTCGCACCCGCCTGTTTATGGTACTTCTATTTATAACACTCATTGACAGTCTGACCGGAATAATTACGGTCACTGTAAAGGCATCAGATCTTCCGTACAGAGCAAGCTTTATCATCGTCTATTTATGCCGGTACATCTATTACGCAACACATATGGTCGTGGCTCCCATATTCTGGCTGTATATTGCGGTTGTATGTGACGTGTATTACCGCTTCAAAAAAAGTGTTCTGCTGCTTCTCATGGCGCCGTTTGCGATTTTGGAGATCGCGGTCATAACAAATCCCGCAACAAATTTTATATTTTTGATGCACGATGATTTAAGCTATACAAGGGGCATCGGCATTTATGTGGCATATTTTATAAGCGGGTTGTACCTTTTATTCTGTGCTTATTTTCTGTGGCGTCACTGGCGGACAATGAATATCCTGCAGAAGATCGCGATGTTTTATTTTCTTGGACTTGCCGCAACCGGAACTCTGATTCAGATGTTTTTCCCGGAGATCATAAGTGAACTCATCTGCGAGGCACTTGGACTTATGGGTATCATGATCATGATCGAGAGGGATGACTACCGCATGGACTACAAGACCAGGGCGAACAACAGAGCTGCCCTTGTATTTGATCTGAATACTCTGCTGGATACGGGAAGAAGCTTTTATGTTATTTGCGTCAGAGTCATCAATTCAGAGCTTTACAGAAGAGTGATAGGATACGACAGTTTTGACAGAGTCACCAATCAGATTGCTGACTTTCTGCTCATGCTTGATGACAAAGACGAGGTATACAGAACTACCGGCGGGCAGTTTTTTATGGTGTGCAAGGATGCTGAGCAGTCCAAGGTCTACGGCATGCTAGACAGGATTGAGGAGAGAATGCTTGAGAGCTTTGACACAGGCACAGGCCCTGCAATAATAAAGGCAAAAGTTCTGTGCGCCAAGTGCCCCGAGGAGTTCAACGCAGCCAACGATATCCTTCTTTTGCAGGATGCTAATATTGATGATACCGATAAGAACGTGCTCAAGGGAAAAGATATTGATTTCCTGTTCAGAAGGATTGCGGTTGAAAAAGCGATAGTGCGTAGCATGAACAATGACACCTTCAGGGTCATGTACCAACCGGTCTATGACAAGGAAACGCTTCGGATCGTATCTGCGGATGTTCTTCTTACATTAAAGGATGTGGAACTTGGACAGATCAGATTTTCTGAGTTTATGGCGGTGGCAGAGGATGGCGGTTTTGTTGAGGAACTTGAGTACAGAATGATAGAGTCCGTATTTCGGTTTATCAAGGCAGGAGTTGTCAGGAGCGGGATAGATATATCCGCGATGGTCATACACATAATGTCCGTTCAGGTCATCAAGGAAGAACTGGTAAACAGGGTTGAGCAACTCCTTGAAAAGTACGGGGTGGATCCGTCTATGATACTTTTTGACGTCAATGATCAGATTGCTGTACAGGCGCGTGAAGAGCTCATGTATGTCATAGACAGGTTCCGTGCGATGAACATCAGATTCATGATGGTCAACTCTGATCCGGAGCTAATGGGAATGGGGCGCAGTATCATTGACAAGCTTGACGGAATTGTCATCAATGTAAAGAGGATAATTGAAAGCGCCGGTGCCGGACAGGGAGAAATACTACTGCGCAACAGAATATCAATGATAAGGCAGCTCGGAAAAGTGGTTGTCCTTAGCGGAATAGATGACAAACAGTGCTACGACCTTGTGAGTGACGCAAGCGTAAAGAGCATACTCGGAGATTATCTGTGCGTACCTGTGACCAAGAATGAGCTTCAGACCAAGTTCTGGCATGGGGAAGTATTCTACGAAAAGATGTAAAAGTTGCAGTTCATACCCAATATCATTTTGCACAGGTGTGGTACAATGGCTTCATGGGAAGAAAAAGTGTACGGATCGGATCTCATCGGAGACATTTCCGTTGAAGGATATGAGGATCTTCTCGCCCCGCGTCTTCGGGGCAGGATCGCCTATGCATCTCCCAGAAATTCATCCTCGTCCTTTGAGCATCTTGTCAACATGCTCTATGCGCTTTGATCTTCGTGGTAAAATTTGTCATCCGGCAAAAGAAGGCTTGACTCATCCATGACTTAGTCAGATTTACTTTTGTCGGTATATAAATAATATGATATGAGGGTTAAAGTCCGGCCGGAAGTCAGCACCGGACTTTGACTTTACTAAAAGAGGTTGATTATGGGTTCTACTGATTTTATGAATTTTATTACAGGTAGCAGTGACGCTGCGATTGCGATAAGACTAGTGCTTGCTACAGTTCTTGGAAGCCTTGTGGGATGGGAGAGGGTTATCAAGCATCATAGCGCGGGAATCAAGACTTTTGCGCTGGTGAGTCTGGGATCCGCAGCGGCAACTGCCCTGAACTTATATCTGTCTGCACTGCCGGGATTTAATGCGGATGTGAGCCGTATTCCGGCAGGTGTTGTGAGCGGAATAGGCTTTCTTGGTGCCGGCACTATCCTCGTGACAGGAAGAAAACAGATAAAGGGGCTCTCAACGGCAGCAACGCTCTGGGTTACCTCCTGCATGGGAATGGCAATCGGAGCCGGATATCTCACGGTTGGCATCTGCAGCTTTTTGCTGGTTGCGTTTGCCAATATGGTACTTCTTCACGTAAGCAACAAGGTTGAAGAGTACAGCCAGTACATGAGCATATATATCGAAATAAACAAGAACAATGGTGTCAATAAGCTCACCCGCATGATCCAGGAGCAGGGTTTTAGGATAAGCAGCATGACCAAGAGCAAGGAGAAGACCATAATGTCTTCAGACACAGCTCTGATGATAGACATGGATCTGGACAGAAAGCGTTCACATACAGATGTCCTTGCGCTCTTCAGGGATCTGGACTATGTGAACTATGTGGAAGAAGTGTGAGCCTGGAATATCATTCAAGAAATCATGTATTCTTAGATGAAATCACAGAACCCCGCAGCCTGCGGGGTTCTGCAATATCATTCAAGAAGTCATGACTTTTGGCGGACAAAAGGGGAAATGTCTGCGAGAAGCCTGCGTTAAAGAGTCATAAGTAAGCTTCAGAAAACTGTCCTCTGTATGATCAGACAAGCAGGACACGCTCTTTAATTTGCGAGGATTTCGTATGGCTTTTGAATCGTAACTGACGGGATTTCCTTGTGCGACAAGCTATGAAGAAGGAGTAAATGGGATTTTATGGATCATTTTTATTATATAAGACACGGTGAAACTGTTTGGAATGTGGAAAACAAGATATGCGGAGTGACTGATATAGAGCTTACTCCAGAAGGCCATGAGCAGGCAATAGATACCGGCAGGAAGATACTTGAGATGAATATTAAAGCGGACTGTATTCTGTCTTCGCCTCTTATAAGAGCCTCAGAAACTGCCAGGCATATCTCTGAAGTGACCGGAATACCGATGGAGATAGAGCCAAGACTTATTGAGCAGAATTTTGGAAGATATGAGTCCACGCCAAGAGACGGCTTAGAGTTTTATGAAGCCAAAAAGGATCTTGCAAGCCGATTTGGTAGTGGAGAATCGATGCTTCAGACCGCGCATAGGATTTATGGTCTGCTTGATGAGATCAAAGCCGGGGATAAAGAATACATTCTTGTTGCACACAACGGCCTCGTGAGGATCATAGAATCATATTTCAGAGAGATGGACAATGAAGAGTTCTCACTTATTGGTATTAAGAACTGCGAAGTAAAAAGATATGAATTTCTATAGTTCAAGACAATATTTATCATGATGTAAAGGAGCATGCATAGGACAATGGCACTTTACGCACTTGGAGATCTTCACTTGTCATTTCAGTCTGAGAAGAGAATGGACAGATTTGGTAAGATCTGGAGAAATCATGAAAAGAAAATAGAGAAGAATTGCAATAAGCTTGTGGATGACAATGACACACTGGTACTTGTTGGGGATCACAGCTGGGGGAAAAAACTGCCCGGCTGCCAGCTTGATCTTGAGTTTATTGCTGACCTTCCCGGGAGAAAAATCCTAATTCGAGGCAATCACGATATTTTTTGGAATCCCAAAAAGACAAAAGAGCTGAATGACCTTTACGAGGGGAGACTTCATTTTTTACAGAATAATTTCTATTCCTATGGTGATTATGCGCTTGTCGGAACGAAGGGGTACTGCTATGAGGGATTTGACTCAAGGCAGCACGCCCAGATGCTGGTAGAGAGGGAAGCAAAGCGCCTGAAGCTGTCCTTTGAAGCGGCGAGAGCAGAGGGATATGAGAAGTTTATCATGTTCCTTCACTATCCACCGACGGAGATAGGAGAGAAGGTCAGCCGCTTTACACTTATGGCGCAGGCCTACGGAGTGGAGCAGGTGATCTATGCGCACTGCCATGGGCAGGAGAGATTTCACGACAGCCTTCTTGGCAATGTGAATGGGATAAAGTACAGCCTGGTCTCTGGGGACTATCTGGATTTCAAACCGCAGAGGATACTGTGAAGGCAGCACCGGACTAATTGCCAGACGGAAGTGTATTTGGAGATATCTGACACGATCACGAATATTGGAAGATGGCTGACAGGATCACGTGGCTGCCGTTACTACCTTATCCACTTGTCAGTGGGGAGTGGATGATCATAGCCCCAGTCCTCATCTGAGCACTGAACGACAAGGCTGAATCCGTTCTTTTCAAGAACCCTGGCTGAGCCGTGGTTTTCCGGAAGAGAGCTGGCCTGAATTATCTCGATATCCGTCTTGCTGTAGATATAATCGACCATAAGACCAAGTGCCCTCGAGGCAATACCTCTGCCCCAGCAGCGCTCCGGGAGTCTGAATCCTACGCTTATCTTATGTATCTTCTCCTTGTAGCCGTACATCTCTGCAATTCCGCAGAAACTGTCATCTTCATATATTCCGAGGAGAAGAGATTCTTCAAGCGCCTCATCGTAGAGGTGATCTATGACGTAGTTAATGTCTTCATATTTCTTTTCAAAAAGAAATGTCGGCTCAAGCTTATAGACAGCTTCGGAGGAAACCATTTCTTTCAGAGCATCAGCATCCTTCTGAGTGATTCTTTTTAATTCAAGACCATTTCCACTGATGCAGGGGATTTCAGAAAAGAGTTTTTTCATAATAATGTCCTTTTGCGTTAAGTTAATGGCTATTATAGCATAAAAAGAAAAGCCCACTTACAGGAAGTGGCCAAAAAGAGCAACAGACTGGATATCACAGACAGGATTAAGCAACTTACAAAGAAGCGGAACAATAAGGTCAGAGACTATCATTAGGAAACATTATAGTTCCCAATCCCGGTGAATATTATAAACAGGAGGAAATTGGATATCTCAGGCTTATTCGCGGGATGCTGCTTGAAGGCAAGGCTGTACCCCTGGCCAGTAAAGGCTATGCGCTCACTGCGCTGGATATTAAGCTTCATAACAACAGATGGTTTATTTTGATAAGAGATCCTTTCAACTCGTACCGCAATGAATATACGCAGAAGGATGATGGAAAGGTAGAAAAGGTGGAATATGCTAAAGCTTTCTCGCACTTTGCCGCGTATTTCGCAAGAAAATGATTCGGAAAGACGACTGATAGACCAAAATAATCAAAGATATAACTCCGCAAAATAACAATCTTGTTGTATAATAAGCGGATGGGACAGAATCCCTGGAAAGGTATATCGGAAATTGCAGAAGATTTTAGAAAAGTTTAAAGCGTTTAATAAAAAGCACAGAAAGCTCCTTCCTTTTATTGTTTACCCGGAAATTGCGGTAATAGTTATTCTTAGTCTGTTTGGTTATTTGAAGAGGCATCTTAAGGTAGTGATACCGGTTTTACTTGTGATATGTCTTGTAGCGGTTGCCGCAAAGTGCGCGGCAGACTCGGGCAGCAGGCAAAGCGGGAAGAGCGGGATAGAGACGGACTCACATAGCGGACCGGAAGCAGGTGAGAGTTCACCTGAGATCTTTGAAGAAGTAAACGAGAGTGAGCCGAAAGCAGAATCCGAAGAAGAGAACACTGATACCGGAAACTCAGAAACTGCAGATGTGGCCGATGAGGAAGTTAAGTCCGAAGAAGAAAAGAGCACTGATGCCGGCAACTTGGAAACTGCAGATGTGGTTGATGAGGAGGTTAAGTCCGAAGAAGAGAACACTGATACCGGGAACCTGGAAACTGCAGATGTGGACGATGGGGAAGTAAAATCCGAAGAAGATAAGAGCACTGATACCGGCAACGTAGAAACTGCAGATGCGGTTTATGAGGAAGTTAAGTCCGAAGAAGAGAACACTGATGCCGGCAACTTGGAAGCAGAGAACGCTGCTTCTATAGAGCAGGAAGCGGCATCAGAATCCGATGCGTCGAAGGAACCTGATACTTCAGCTGATCTCTCTGAAATAAATGAAAAAGCAGCTCTTTTGCAGGAAAAACTGGTTGAGCTGAAGGAAGAATATCCTGAAACTGCGGCCTGGATCTGGTTTGAGGATGATCTCATAAGCCAGCCTGTGATGCAGGCAGGCGATAATCAAAAGTACGCGGATCTGGATAATACGGGAACAGAGGCTGACACGGGATCGATTTTCTTTGATTACAGATCGAAAACTGATCTGAGTGATCCGAATACCATAATTTATGGTCATAATATGCGCGATTACACAATGTTCGGCGCATTTAAGTATTACAAGAACAACAATGACTTCCTCAAGGACCACAAGTACATCAGGATCATTACACCTGATAACATTTACAGGTATATGATCTTTGCATATATGGGCGTGCCGGAGAACTCCGAGATCTACAACGTCTGCGGGGATTCTTCCGATAAGATGAGGCAGTTTCTGGATACAATTGAGTATCGTACATATATCGATACGGGGATTGAACCTTCTGTAGATGATAAGATCATAACTCTTTCAACATGTACAAAGTCTGACCAGCTCAACTTTATTATGTTTGCTGTGAGGGTCGGGGAACAAGGATAAATACAAAGCGTCATGGATAAGCATCTTAAATGCAGATCCATGGCGCTTTTTCTGACACAATACCGATTTTATAAATATTTAATAGAATTGGTACAGTTTGAGGTGTATCATTATCAATGTTTTGAAAATTGAAAATGAAGAGGAGATGAAAAAATGAAAGCAGGTACTATTAAGAGAATTGTAGCAGGACTTTGCATGGTTGTTATGGCTTTTTCTGTAGCAGCATGCGGTAATACAAACAGTGAGAGTACTGAGCAGACAACAGAGGCAGTGCAGGAAGAAACTGCTAAGACAGCAGAGCAGACTGAAGATACTCAGGCAGCAGAGGACGGAGAAGAGGAGCCCGACTTCGAAGCTGAGGTAAAGGCTATTCAGGATTCCCTTACATTTATGGGAGGACTTAAGAGCGCAGATGGCTCTGACAAGGTTATTGATTTTGCAATGTTCAGAAATGAGGACGGAGAAATAATCTATATCTACAGGGATGATCAGATCTTTGACTATGGTATGTTTACTACAGAAGATGCCAAGACTGACGATGACAAAGAGTATACCAAGATTAAAGGCACTATGGGAGAATACGGCTATCACTTCAATGAGGATCTCGTTTCCGGAATCATCATCGATTCCGAGGGAAAGGCTTACGATGCTGTTGAACTCGATGAGGATGGTTCAAGGGAGCTTGTCAGAAATACGCTCGGGGGCTGATAAGTGTTGAAAAGTGTTGGAGGAAAAAAGTATATGAAAAAATTCGCAGTAATGGCACTTTCGTGTGCACTTATGATAACCGCGGCAGGATGTGGTAACAGCGCTGCTGATTCAAAGCGTGAAGGCACTGTATTTGAGGCAGTTGACGAGGATAAAGCCGGGGAAAGTGAAGCCTTAGAAGACAAGGCAAAAGAGGAGTCTGAAGACAGCAAGGCATCTGACGGCGATAAAGAGACTAAAGACAGTGAAGCATCAGATGCTGCAGAAGTGAAGACTGAAGATAAAGAGTCTACTGATGCAGGTGCTGAGGAGAACAAGGATAAAGAGTCATCTGATGAAGGAGAAACAGTCGGAACAGATGCTGCATCACTTTTTGAAGAGTTCAAGCAGGGCAGTGTCAGGGCAAAATACACAGGAGCAGGCGACAGAACTTCCTACCTTGATACAAGTGCGGTCCTTGAAAAGGGCAAGTCATACAACATGGCAGAGATAGTAACTTCCCTTGCAGATGCTGATGGATCTTTTTATGCCCCTGCTTTACCTGAAATTCAGTACAGCGAGATTGACTGCGGTGGGGACGGCGAGCCGGAGCTTCTTGCAGACGCACCCTTTGGTGATGAATTCCACCTTCTGATGATCTTAAAAGAGATTGACGGAGAGCTTGTCATCTGTTTTGACCAGGACTCATGGTCAAGGAGCTATGTGGAAGTTAAGCCGGATGGAACCATTGAAGGCGAGGGCTCAGGCGGAGCTGCTGTTCATGTTGTGGATCGTGCCTTTGTCGATGCAAAGGGAGAGTACAAATTCTACTACGGTGTAGAAGAGACCCTCACGATGTACGGCGAGTACTATGTGTACACAGGTAAAGATGATTACACAACGATCACGGCTGACGGACTTGATCCCGAGCATGTCGGTGTGAGAGACTACTACTTTGAGGCGGACTATGACAGCCGCACTCACTACTATGAGTACTTTATGATCGATGACAACTATGAGGATGTCACTATAGAGGCCGACTACGATGACTCCAATGAGCTCAAGAAGAAATTTACCGAGGCCGGTGTAAAGACATATACCCGAAGCGAAATGGAGCAGATGCTTAAGGACAGGGCAGCAGAGATTGGCTATCCCGGAGTCTGAATATTTTAACTATCAATATGAACAAGAAAGACCGGAAGGAATCATTCCTTTTCCGGTCTTTTTTTGTTTCCGTGAAAGCTGCGACCTGATAAAAATAACTATACATGAATTTAAAACTGTAGTACGATAAAGTGTAGAAGTTTATAAGATTAAATTATAATGCAGGAGGAATGTTATGAGGAAGATTTTTGCTTTAGTACTTTCATCTGTTATGGCTGTCAGCCTTATGGCTTGCGGCGGTGCGGCGGGTACCGATGGGGGAAGCAGTGCTTCCGGGGACACTATCAGGATCGGCGTGTTTGAACCTTCAACCGGTGATTCCGCATCGGGCGGCAAAAAGGAGATTCTGGGTATGCAGTTTGCCAACTCAGAGACGCCGTCTGTTGAGGTGGGAGGCAAGACTTATAAGGTTGAGCTGGTAATGGCTGACAACGGTTCATCAGCAGACAAGGCTCCATCAGCTGCTTCAGAGCTTGTGGGCAAGAACGTATCTCTGGTGCTCGGATCCTACGGCTCAGGTGTTTCAATGGCAGGCGGACCAAAGTTTGACGAGGCAGGCCTTGCCGCAATCGGTGTAACCTGCACCAACCCCAATGTAACAGCAGGTAATGACTATTACTTCAGGATATGCTTCCTGGACAATTTCCAGGCGGATGTACTTGCCAATTTTGCTATTGATAAGTTCTCAGCCAAGAAGGCTTACTGCCTTGGTGAGAACGGCAATGAGTATGACCAGGGACTTGTGGTTTTCTTCAAGCAGGTATTTGAAGCTGCCGGCGGAGAAGTCATTGCTGACTCTTTCCCTACCAACAATTCAGATTTCACTTCTTACCTCAACAAGGCAAAGAGTGAAGGTGCTGATGTAATCTTTACACCTGTTTCGATCGCCTATGCCAAGCAGATCATGGAGCAGGCTGCGTCACTCGATATAGGAATTCCTTTCCTCGGATCAGACACACTTGATGACAACATGGTTCTCGAGGCAACAAAGGGAACAAATCTTCAGCTCTATGTTTCAACCTTCTATCAGGAGGGCGGTTCCGAGACTTTTGATAAAGGCGTTAAGGGTTATATCAACAGCAATCCTGATGCTCTTGCGGCAAACGGAGGAAATGACACGATCTCAGCTGTTACAGCAATGGGCTATGACGCTTATTATGTAGCGCTTGAGGCAATCAAGGCAGCGGGCTCCGCAGATAAGGGCGCCATCAAGGCGGCGATCCCGTCTGTTAAGTATGACGGTGTTTCCGGATCGATCGCTTTTGACTCTATCGGCGATGCAGTACGTGATACAGCTTATATCAAGACAGCAGACACATCTACCGGATCATGGGCATTTGAGAAGGTTCAGTCAGGCTCATCAAAATAAATTAAAGGATAAATTATTATGGAATATGTCATTTCGGTTTTGCTCTCCGGTATTTCGGTGGGCGGACAATATGCACTTATAGCAATCGGATATACACTGGTTTACGGAATTCTGCGACTGATCAACTTCGCGCACGGAGATGTCTTCATGGTTGCGGGACTTCTTGGAATATACCTTACGGCGACCATGCCCGTATATGTCTCAATCCCACTTGTGATCCTGATAACGGTTTTCCTGGGATTCATCATTGAGCGCGCAGCGTACAGACCTCTTAGGAGCGCTCCCAGGATGTCGGTCATGATTTCTGCCATTGGGGTGAGCTATCTTTTGCAGAATACGGCTACATACGTTACCGGTGGGCAGCCGATGACATATCCTGTCATTCCATTTTTGTCCAGCACTGTCAATGTGGCTGGAACACAGACAAAATGGGTTGTAATTCTGACACCCATACTCGTGCTTGTGCTTGTTTATGCTCTTAATATGCTCATTAACAAGACCAAGGTAGGTATGGCAATGAGAGCGGTGTCCAAGGACTTTGAGACGAGCCGCCTCATGGGAATAAGGATCAACGCAATCATTTCAGTGACATTCGTTATTGGATCCGCACTCGCGGCAGTGGGTTCAGTACTGTTCTTTACCAATTATCCTGCCATAACTCCTATGGCAGGAGCAATGCCGGGACTTAAGGCCTTCGTTGCAGCGGTGTTTGGAGGAATCGGATCCATACCTGGGGCTGTGATAGGAGCCTTTATCATAGGTATCTGTGAGACCATCATCAAGGGACTTCCCTCAGCGTGGGACGTCTCTGTATTCTCAGACGCATTCACTTTTGCGCTTCTGATAGTTATTCTGATATTTAAACCGCAGGGACTCTTCGGAGAAGCTGCCACGGATAAGGTGTGAAAACATGGAACAGAAGAAAAATATATCCAGGATTTTTATAGGATTTGCCATATTATTTTTGATCGTGATCCTGCTTGAAAACTTAAGCTCATTTATACCCGGGCTTCCGCAGGTTTTTCAGCCTACAAGCCCGCTCTTTACGGTTCTTAAAAAAGCTGCGGTATATTCGCTCGTTGCGGTATCGATGAATCTGCTAAACGGCTTCACCGGGCTTTTCTCACTCGGACAGGCAGGATTCATGCTGCTTGGAGCATATACCTACGCAATTTTAATGGTTCCGTCAGATCAAAAGGAGCAGGTCTACTACCTCTTTGGCGGCTGTGCCTTCAATTTCTCGCTCCTTGATATGTTTGGAGGAATTTTTGGAAAAACAGGTGTTGGCGGTGCGATCAGCATGATAATAAGCTGTCTTATCGCTCTGATACTTGCCGGAGCTGTAGCAGGCTTTTTTGCATATCTGATCGGTATTCCCGTTCTCAGGCTAAAAAGTGATTATCTTGCAATAGCGACTCTTGGTTTTGCAGAGATACTTCGTGCCATTTTCCAGTGGCAAAAGCTCGGTAAGATCACCAACGGCGCCAACATGATAAAGGGATTTCCCACATTTTCCAGCTTTAATATTACGAATGCATCCGGAGCAACGATACTGCGCCTTTCGACTTTTGTGCCATTTCTGGTCTCATCGGTCTGCATTCTTATCATCGTCCTGCTCATCAATTCATCCTACGGACGTGCATTCAAATCCATAAGGGACGACGAGATAGCAGCAGAGGCAATGGGGATCAGTCTTTTTAAGCACAAGATGCTGTCATTTGTGATCTCGAGCTTTTTTGCGGGCGTGGGCGGAGCTCTTTTTGCGATGTATGTTGCAAATGCTCAGGCAAAAGCGTTTACGTCGGTCATGACCTATGAAATTCTGCTGATCGTCGTTATCGGCGGAGTAGGGTCAGTGAGCGGAAGCGTGATCGCCACATTCCTGTATGTGGCATGCTCGGAATGGTGGCTGCGCTTTTTGGACAGCGAACAGTATATTGGCGGCTTCAAGGTGCCGCTTCTCAGAAACGGTTTCAGAATGGTTGTATTCTCAGTTGTCATCATGGTCATCGTGCTTTTCTTCTCGCAGGGCATTATGGGCGGCAACGAGATAAACATAGGAGCATTTCTGAAAAAGATATCTTCAAAATCGGAAAGGAAACGCTAGGTTATGGGAAACGCTTTACATCTTGAAAATGTGACGATGCAGTTTGGCGGCGTCGTATCGGTAAACAACCTTACCCTTGACGTTCCGGAGAAACAGATAATCGCTCTTATCGGACCGAACGGAGCAGGCAAGACAACTGCTTTTAACTGCATAACAGGGGTCTATCAGCCCACGAACGGACTTATAGAATTCATGGGCAAGCCCATGGTTAGAAATCATCCGACGGGCAAGGCACTCAAGAACTACAAGGGAGAGAATGCGGACAAGTATGCAAAAGAGGCGCCTCTTTCACCTACGCCGGATCAGATAACGGGGCTTGGTATCGCGCGTACTTTTCAGAATATCCGCCTTTGGAAGAGCATGACGGTCTTTGAAAATGTGCTGATCGCCAAGCACCAGCACGCAAAGCAAAATGTCTTTTCCGCAACCTTCAGAGGAAATCTGTCTGAAGAAAAGCGTATGCGGGACGAGACGATGGAACTTCTGAGGGAACAGGGACTCGATGCCTACAAGGACGAGCTCGCGGTCAGCCTTCCCTACGGACTTCAGAGACGCCTTGAGATAGCAAGGGCTCTTGCTACAGGGCCTAAGCTCCTTCTTCTCGATGAGCCTGCAGCCGGTATGAATCCTCAGGAGACGATAGAGCTTGCGGATTTTGTCCGCCAGATAAGGGAAAAATATGATCTCACGGTGTTTCTTATTGAGCACCACATGGATCTTGTAATGAATATTTCGGACTACATTTATGTAATAGACTTTGGCAGCGAGATCGCAAGGGGAGTGCCCAAAGAGGTCCAGAACAACCAGCATGTCATCGAGGCGTATCTTGGTGTCAGCGACAAGGAGTGACGATGGGAGAGCAGCTTTTACAAATTGAAAATCTTAAGGTGAGATATGGCGGAATAGAGGCTGTGCGGGGCATAAGCTTCGATGTTAAGCAGGGCGAGATCGTTACCCTCATAGGAGCCAACGGCGCGGGCAAGAGCTCTACGCTCAGAACAATCTCGGGACTTGTCAAGCCTTCGGAAGGCAAGGTTATTTTCGGAGGTGAAGATATAACAGCCAAGGATCCTACCCAGATAGTACAAAAGGGACTTATGATGGTTCCGGAGGGACGAAGGATATTCCCAAATCTCACTGTGCTTGAGAACCTTAAGGTTGGTGCATACCTTCGAAATGACGATCTGGAAAAAGATATAGAGGCAGTATACGGATATTTTCCAAGACTGAAGGAGCGCTCCTGGCAGGAGGGTGGAACCCTCTCCGGCGGAGAGCAGCAGATGCTTGCAGTAGGCAGAGCGCTGATGGGGCGACCCAGGCTCCTTATGATGGATGAGCCTTCACTGGGACTTGCACCGATAGTCGTGCAGGAAATCTTTAAGATCATAAGACGCATCAACGAGGCAGGGACGACAGTCCTGCTTATTGAGCAGAATGCAAATATGGCACTTGGTGTTGCCGACAGGGCGTATGTTATAGAGAACGGCAAGATCACGATAGAGGGTACCGGGGAAGAGCTCTTGAAGGATGAGAAGGTCAGAGCGGCATATCTCGGGGCTTCATGAGTCAATGAGTCAATGGGGACGTTACAGTTTGACTCACTTTTTCAAAGTGAGTCAAACTGTAACGTCCCCATTGACTCATTGACTCATGAAGCCCCCATTGACTCATCTGTTGCATGTGTTATACTAAACATATAGCAATATTCACTAAGCGGAGAATAGGTTATGATCATAGAAATAGATTTTAACAGCGATGAAGCCATATATGTTCAGTTGTGCAACCAGATCATACTTGGGATTGCCACATCCCAGTTCCATGAGGGAGAGCAGCTGCCGAGTGTAAGACAGCTCGCTGAGACCATAGGGATTAATATGCACACGGTCAACAAGGCTTATTCCATACTTCAGCAGGACGGCTTTGTTAAGATCGACAGGAGGCGCGGAGCTGTTATTGCCATAGATATCAACAAGCTTAAGGCGCTTAGTGAGGCTAAGAGTGAGCTGGCGGTGGTTCTTGCAAGGGCGCTTTGCAAGGGGATTGGCAGGGACGAGATACATGCCCTGGTTGACCAGCTCTATGATAATTATGAAGCTAATTCACATGCAGGATATTGATGGATTTTTTACTTATGTCTGATCCGGACAGGTGATGAGAAAGGAAAATGATAAATGGATTCAAGATTTACCGCAATGGCTAATGACGCCCTGAAGCTTGCGAAAAAGACCGCGAGGACTCTCAAGGTGAATTACGTCGGGACAGAGCACATCCTTATGGGGCTTATCCTTGAAGATGGGTGTGTTGCTTCGAGGATACTGATAGAGAATGGCGTCGATGAGAACAGGCTGATGGACATGATAAGGGATCTTATTGTACCCGACAGCACAGTCAGCACTCTTGACAGGGACGGTTTTGCCCCGAGGGCTGAGAAGGTACTTGAGGAAGCCCACAGGCTTGCTGAGAGGTTTCACGCAGACAAGACAGGTACGGAGCACATTCTGCTTGCGATCATCAAAGAGGGTGAGAACGTAGCTGTAAGGCTCCTTAGTACTCTCAGTGTCCCTGCCCAGAAGATATATGCAGAGACTCTGGCAGCAATGGGAGAGGATCCGAATCTCGTCAAGGAGGATCTCGGAAGGGGCAGAGCAGGTGCCAAGTCCGGCAAGAAGCCTTCGATACTTGCTCAGTACAGCCGCGATATGACAGCTCTTGCCATGGAGAACAAGCTGGATCCTGTAATAGGAAGAGAGAGGGAGATAAAGAGAGTCATCCAGATACTCTCAAGGAGAACCAAGAACAACCCATGCCTTATCGGCGAGCCCGGCGTTGGCAAGACTGCCGTTGTGGAGGGACTTGCACAGAGGATAGCTTCCGGAGATGTTCCGCTCACAGTTCAGAACAAGCGCCTTGTTACGCTTGATCTCTCAGGCATGATAGCGGGCTCCAAGTACAGAGGAGAGTTTGAGGAGAGGATCAAGAAGGTGATCAAGGAAGTTGCTGATGACGGCAACATCATCCTTTTTGTTGATGAGATGCACACGCTTATAGGTGCAGGAGGCGCGGAAGGCGCGATTGATGCGTCCAATATTCTAAAGCCGTCTCTTGCAAGGGGCGAGATACAGATGATAGGCGCGACTACTATCACCGAGTACCGCAAATATGTGGAGAAGGATGCCGCACTCGAGAGGCGTTTCCAGCCTGTAAATGTTGATGAGCCGACCAAGGAAGAGGCGGTAGAGATATTAAAAGGAATTGTTGGCAGGTATGAGGAGCACCACAAGGTTACCATAACTCCTGAGGCTATAAAAGCTGCCGTCGATCTCTCTGAGAGATACATCAATGACCGCAACCTTCCGGATAAGGCGATCGATCTCATAGACGAGGCAGCCTCCGCAGTTAGACTTCGGACTATGGGCGTCTCCCCCAAGCTTAAAGAGATGGAGGAGCGGATAAAAGAGCTTGACGGTCAGATTGAAGAGGCATTAAAGGCATCTGATTTTAAGAGCGCAGGTGAACTTAATAAAGAGCAGAACCAGCTTATGGCTAAGCTTACGAGAGCCAGAAACACTGAGAAGAAAAAGAACCAGTCGACAGGCTTTATTGTCAATGAGAACGACATCGCTGAAGTGGTGGCGGAGTGGACAAGAGTTCCGGTCAGGAAAATAGCTGAGAAGGAGTCAGAGAAACTCCTTAAGCTTGAGTCGATACTTCATAAGAGAGTAATAGGCCAGGAGGATGCAGTCAAGGCTGTTTCCAAGGCAATAAGAAGAGGAAGAGTTGGCCTTCAGGATCCCAACAGACCGATAGGATCATTTCTTTTCCTGGGTCCCACAGGTGTGGGCAAGACGGAGCTTAGCAAGGCTCTGGCAGAGGCCATGTTTGGCGATGAGAACGCGCTTATCAGGGTTGATATGTCTGAGTACATGGAAGGACATTCGGTTTCCAAGATGATAGGATCACCGCCCGGATATGTCGGATTTGACGACGGAGGACAGCTCTCTGAGAAGGTCAGAAGGCACCCGTATTCAGTCATCCTCTTTGATGAGATCGAGAAGGCTCACCCGGATATCTTCAACGTACTTCTGCAGGTGCTTGATGATGGGCACATCACCGATTCCAAGGGCAGGAAGGTGAGCTTCAAGAACACGATCCTCATCATGACCTCCAACGTCGGTGCTCAGAGGATTGTAGATCCTAAGAAGCTGGGCTTCGGCGCCGGATCGGACGAGAAGAAGGACTACGAGGATATGAAGGCGGGGGTTATGGAAGAGGTTAAGAGGCTCTTTAAACCTGAATTCATAAACCGTATCGATGAGATCATGGTATTCCACACCCTCAATGAGAAAGAGATGATGGATATCGTAACTCTCCTTTCAGGAAATCTCTCAGACAGATGCAAAAAACAGCTGGGCATTCATCTGACAATATCGCCTGCTGTTAAGAAGTACCTCGTAGATAAGCACTCCGATGCCAAAATGGGTGCAAGACCCTTAAAGAGGGCTATACAGCAGACAATCGAGGATGCCATGGCAGAAGAGCTGCTTCGCGGCAACATTAAGGCCGGCATGGATGTGACGGTAGCTCTGAAGGATGACAAGATTGTCTTTGTGGGCAAGGACGGCAGGAAATCTTCTGTAAGGAAGGTTCAGGTCAAGACTACCAAAGCAAAGAACGGGGTTAAGACCAGATCTCAGGTCACCACCAAAAAGGCTAAAAAGGCTGAAAAATAAGAAAAAAACGGACTACACAGATGTGTAGTCCGCATTTTTTTATTTCATAGGAAATTCCTCTGAATTTCCTATGAAATAAAAAACGCTCCGCTAAGGATGCGACTTGTGCGCAGATGAATTTTGCAAGCTAAAGCTTGCGCGCACAAGCGCACAAAGAGTCGCTTGCGACTCTTTGTTCATTTTTTATTTTTCAACTTTGACACTGGCAGGTTCTCCGTCTGAGAGTTCAACGCTCAGATTGAGCTTGCCGCCCAGGTTAGTGCTCATCTTGCCAATGCCGGTTCCGTTTACAAACACGCTGTACTCGGTGCTCTCCATAAGCCCAAGTGTGATCTGGGCATCATTGACACCCTCTACTTTAAATTCCACTCCGTTCTCGTTGACCTTGAAATTCGTTACGGCAGTTCCGGGAACAGATTCATAGACAAAATTCTCATTGCTCTCAAGCTTGGTGATATCCTTGTAGGTCTTAACCTTGAGAAGATTTCCATTGTACTCGTAATTCTCCAATTTCTTTTTTTCCGGAAGTTCATAATTGCCAAAGCTCAGACTTCCATCTTCTTCAGTTCTGATCAACTGTTCAATGACAGCCATAGTAGCCCTCCTAAAGTATAATAAGTGAATAATTACACAATAATTATATCCCACAGTACACTGAGAGGGTATTAAAATTTTCTTATTTTTTTGATTTTTACATTTGTGAGATTGTACTCCCCAAGAGCTTTGTATAATGGTAAAATATATATGCATTTTGTGTTATATTGCAGTGTTGGGGATAAAACGGAGGAAAAGAATGATCCTGAATGTGGGAAAAATGATGATAATAGCTGAGCGGGAGACTTTTATTATCAAGGTTCTTGCAGACAAGCTGAGGAATGAGCGGATTGAGCCTGTATTTGTTGCTGATAATATTGATGCTATCAATGCAGGATGGGACGATTCCGCTCTTATAACTTACTATCTTGAACAGGGGGAGAGGCTATCTCCTGAACTTGCTACATATCTCAAGGACAAGCTCTCTGAGACCAACAAACAGATAATCATGGTCGGTGATTCCTTTGACCTGAAGACCGCCATGGACAGTCTGCCGTCGCACCTCATACAATGCACCTTTGAGAGACCGCTGGACTACAGCAGTTACCTTGCTACCGTATCTGATTGTTTTAAGCACTCTGAATCAAGAGACCGCCAGAAGAGCATACTTGTAGTTGATGATGACCCCAACTATATGGGACTTGTCAGAGAGTGGCTCAAGGATGAGCACAAGATATATATGGCGAATTCGGGGACAAGAGCTATAAAGTGGCTCGTGAACAACAAGGCAGACCTCATTCTTCTGGACTATGAGATGCCTGTCACAAGCGGACCGCAGGTTCTTGAGATGCTGAGGAACGACGAGGATACCAAAGATATTCCGGTGATCTTTCTCACGGGCAAGGACGACAGGGAGAGCGTCATGAGTGTTCTTTCCCTGAAGCCTGAGGGATATATTCTGAAGACGAGCGGCAAAGAGGAGATAGTTAATACTGTCCGCAAGTTCTTTATGGACAGATAAAAGAGGATTAGGATCAGGAAAATGGATAACATTGACAACAGTGATATTGAAATGCTTGAGAAAATCCCGGGGATAACCGTGTCGGATGGACTTGAGTTCTGCGGTGGCAGCAGTGCTTTTATGAAGTTCCTCAGGACTTTTTGCATGTCGATTGACGACAAGGCCGGAGAGATACAGCAAGCCTACGACAACGATGACTTGGATTATTACACCATAAAGGTTCATGCTTTAAAGAGCACTGCCAGGATAATCGGAGCCAAAGAGCTCTCGGAGCTCGCTCTCAAACTCGAGGATGCCGGCAGAAACAGGGACAGGGATTACATAGAAAAGAAAACCGGGTATCTTCTTGAGCTGTACAGAAGCTACAAGGATAAGCTTGGCGGTCTCTTGGAGAAAAAAGATGATTACAGAACGGACATATCTGAAAGAGAGCTTCGGGACGCGTACGCTGCGCTCTCAGAAGTAATCCCGGCAATGGACTACGACGCTGTTGAATCGATACTTGAGGAGCTTGGCACCTACAGGCTTCCCGTTCAGGACCAGGAAATGATAGACAGACTGAGCGGCCTTCTTAAGAATGTGGACTGGGATGAGATGGAAGAACTGATTAAAAGGGGACTGTGAAATAAGTCGCATGACTTATTCACAGCCCCTTTAGTTCTGCATCCACTTTGTCCCAGTCATAGGTGCGAAGAGCTTTTTCAATAGAAGATATGCGCTTTGCATCCTCATTGGGAAGCCTGTATTCCTTGAGATCTCCTATGATCCGAAGAATCTCATCATCGTCCATCTGCCCCGACAATTCCCTGAGTGCCCTGTAGGCATCAGCAAGTTTGGCTGGATCGCTCTCAAAAATTCAAACATTTATTCACCTTAAGATTAGGGTGTCTGAGGGGCATCTGTATATTTATTCTAACATATTTTTTATTGTGATATACTATAAAGAAAAAGATTATGGCGGGTAAAAAAGTGGCAAAGATAAAGTCGGTATTTTTCTGTCAGAGCTGCGGATATGAATCCTCTAAATGGATGGGGCAGTGCCCCGGATGCAGGGAGTGGAACACCTTTGTCGAGGAGACGGTCAAGCCGCAGACGAAAGCGGCAAGAGGCAGTACTTCCACAAGCGGCAGCTCCGATTATGTGGCACCCAAGACTCTGTCGGAAATAGTACTAAATGAAGAAGAGAGATACGACACGCATATAGGAGAACTGAATCGTGTACTTGGTGGAGGACTCGTTAAGGGTTCTCTTATTCTTGTGGGAGGAGACCCCGGAATAGGCAAGTCTACGATTCTTTTGCAGGTTGCAGGGAACCTCTCGGCGGATTCAAGGGACGTGCTCTATATTTCCGGAGAAGAGTCGCTGCAGCAGATCAAGCTTCGCGCCAACAGAATAGGGGGCGCTCTTGAGAGGCTTAAGTTTATGTGTGAGACCAATCTTTCCAATATAGAAGATGCGGTGATCCGCACTAAGCCCCAGGTCGTTGTTATAGACTCGATCCAGACAATGTACAATGAGTCGGTTTCCTCAGCTCCGGGCAGCGTGTCGCAGGTAAGGGAGTCCACATCGGTCCTCCTTCGCATAGCCAAGAGCATGAATATCTCCATATTTATTGTGGGACATGTGACCAAGGAGGGACAGGTGGCAGGACCAAGAGTCCTTGAGCATATGGTTGATACGGTGCTGTATTTTGAAGGGGACAGACATGCGTCCTACAGAATACTCAGGGCGGTCAAGAACCGTTTCGGATCCACCAACGAGATCGGCGTATTTGAGATGCAGGATAAGGGGCTTGTTGAGGTGACCAACCCCTCAGAGTATATGCTGGACGGAAGACCGGTTGACGCAAGCGGATCCATCGTCACCTGCTCCGTTGAAGGCACAAGGCCTATACTTATAGAAATCCAGGCGCTTGTCACAAGGACTAACTTCGGATTTCCCAGAAGACAGGCAAATGGGACGGACTACAACAGAGTCAATCTTCTTATGGCTGTACTGGAAAAGAGAGTCGGGCTGTCCATGGGTGAGTATGACGCCTATGTAAACCTCGCCGGAGGCATGAGGATAGCAGAGCCGTCACTTGACCTTGGCATTTGTCTTGCGCTGATATCGAGTTTCAAAAACAAACCGATAGACAGTAATGTCATCGCGTTTGGAGAGGTAGGACTTTCAGGTGAAGTCAGGTCTGTAAATATGGCAGAGGCCAGAGTGCAGGAGGCGCTTAAGCTCGGGTTTAAAAAGTGTATCGTGCCGACAGCTCTTTTGCCAAAGCTTAAAAAGACATATCCCGGCATCGAGATCGTGGGGGTATCATCTGTTGCCGATGCAATGAAGCTGATATGACATGAGGCACTACATTTTCTTTTACATCATCTGAAAAAACTATATATAGATATATTAACTTTGGTCTTGTTCGTGACGATAAATATTATGATGCAGAAATGCATAAGTATCTTTAGAATCAGGAGAGAAGGTGTGTTTATGAAAAAAGGTATTGGTCGTCTTCTGAAAATTGGGGTAAGTCTGTCTTTAGCAGTCAGTATGCTTGTCATACCTCCAAACAGGATTGATGCCGCAGCTGCGTATGTAGAAGGCGTTGAGATCGCAGAGGATGCGTACGAGACGCTCAGAAAGGGAACGACAAAGTATAACAATGTCGACTACGCTGTTCAGGACGGCTACAATCCGGTCTATTATTACCTTAACTATGCGGATCTAAGGGATGCCTTCGGGGCAGATCCCGATAAGCTTATTGAGCACTGGGTGAATTTTGGCAAAAATGAGAAGCGCGTCTGTAACAAACTGGTTGTAAGGGATGCGAGAATCGGCAGCAACAGTTATGAGTATGTTGTTCCGACCAGTAAAAAGACCAAGGAAAAGAAGGATGAGATGATAGTCATACCCGGAGAAATACACAGCAACGGCGGTATGACGAGGGATCAGGAAGACCAGGCAAGAAGCGTTGCCAAACAGATAGCGCAAAATGTCTTTGACCAGGTCACAGCAGGAGGAAGTGCCAATCAGATCGATATGGTTGCCTATGCGACAGGAATTGTAAAGGCATACTGCGACCTTGGAACATTTACGACTGAGGGTAAGATCTACAGGACTGCTTATGGCGTGTTTGTGGGACATGAGTATTCGAGTGCAGGCGCGACAAGGGCGCTGGGTCTTGTGCTCGATTACCTCGACCAGCTCTGCCAGGATGCCAACGCCAAGGCAAGGGAAGAAGCTCAGTCAAATACGACCGGCAAACAGAAAAAGGTAACAGAATATCCGCCTCTTAAATGGGTGCATGTAAACGCCAACAAGTGGGATGACCAGTGGTGCCAGGTAGTATGTGACAATCACGAGGCCTATGCGGACGCGATACTTGGACAGGCAGGCTACGGTAAGCATCCCAACGACGGGGGCAAAAAGCAGGATGTTCAGAGCTATAGCAAGAGTGCTACCGAGAGCGACATAATCAATACAGTTCCTCAGTACATCGACGGACAGGGCAGAATATACGAAGACCACCAGTACAATAAGGTGAACTGAAAAATGAAAAGACTTTTTTCTGTTATATTGGTACTGGTTTTGATAGGTACCTCCACAATTACATCAGATGCTTCGACGGATACGAGCACAATAAACTCCGGTACATTTAAGAACATTGACTCCATAACCAAGATATATATAGGAAGAGAAGTCAGTGAGATAACTGCCACGGCCCTCAGGAATATGATCTCTCTTAAGGAGATCAGCGTAAGCGAAGACAATCCGTTTTATTCCTCATATAGCGGGTGCCTTTACGATAAGGCAAGGACAGAGCTTCTAAGATATCCTCCGCATCTTTCGGGCACTTATATCCCTTCGACAGCCGTAAGTATCGGAGAAAACGCTCTTTCCGGTGTGCCGGACGATATCAAGGGTCAGGTGAGAGCCGTGATCACAGCGCAGGCTGCAGGGAATCTCAAGGAGTCTGAGATCCCGGGCGCACATTTTGTTCACAACGAATACGGCGTCCAGTGGGTAAATGAAGACGGGAGAGTGACTTCTCCGACATCAACGCTGATGGGACTTGCTGCAGAAGTGGTAAATTTAAGCTCTACATCCTCGATGACTCAGCCTCAGCAGCTCGAAGCGGCGTTTTACTATATCGCCGGCAACACTTCCTATGTACGAAGTACTGAAGTCCCAACCGGGGACTGGACGGCGCAGTACGCTGCCAATACACTTGGAGACAGACAGGGCAACTGTTACGGATATGCGGCGGCCTTTGCGTATGTCGCAAGAGGTCTGGGCTACGAGAGCAGAGTCTGCGTGGGAACCATCGAGTCTGCGCTTGGCGGAAGGACAGCTCATGCATGGACAGAGGTAAAGATGGGCAACAGCTGGTATATCTTTGACACGGAGATGAATGCTGCCAAGAACGGAGGGTACTACAAGCAGACCTATGACACTTACCCCGCAGGACCTGTAGAAAAAACCGCCAGCTGGACGGTAAGCTTCTGATATCACGATGGTAGGAAAAAAGATGAAAAAAGCATTAAGGGTTATCCTCATATTGATCGGCATGCTGATCCTTGTCTTTACACTGAATCTGGTTGCCTACACAGCAGTTCCTTCTTATAGAAGTGCACTTAAGAATGCTGTAAGTGGTGAGGCAGGCGATACCGCAGGCGTGCAGACCTATAAGCAGGTATTGCAGGAAGAAGTGCCGGGGCAGGGAGAGATTCAAGAAAAGAAAGAAACCGATGTAAGAGCCTCTTTCCCAAAAGAGAGTGGTTCTTCAGAATCTCAGACAACTACAGCCCTGGATGGTGAGTATGTGGAGAAAAGCGCAGCGGCCGATACAAATAAGAAGGAAAGCATACAGGAGAAGAAGCCTTCAATAATTGATAAGGAGTACCACGAAGACTGCGGAACGGGAGAGGGGTACTGGATCATCAAATATGAAGACGGAACTATGGAAATAGAGTAAATACACAAGACAAACACATAAAAAAATACAAAATGACGACACTCAAAATTGCGAAAACGTTTCCGAAAAGCGAAAATGCACAATTTTGGGTGTCTTATTTTGTGTAAATCACCTCAATGTGGCAAAAACATAAAAGGATTTCTAAGAATAAAAGAAGAATTCTCTATGTTTTTGCACAAAGGGCATTGCTATAATGGCACATGTAAACAACAGTTAAACTTTTTTTAAGGAGGATTTAGTAAATGAAAAAGAAATTGGTAAGTCTTTTAACAGTTTCTGCAATGACAATGTCAATGCTCGTTGGTTGCGGAAGCGGTGCAGCTGATACAGCTACACAGACAGCAGAGACAGTTGCTGAGACAGCTACTGATGTTGCTGAGACAGCTACTGATGCAGCTCAGGAAGTTGCTGACACAGCTACTGAGGTTGCTGAGACTGTTACAGAGGAAGCTGCAGGAAGCGGCGATCTCGCTGACAAGAAGGTTGGCGTATGTATCTACCAGTTCGCTGACAACTTCATGACATTGTTCCGTACAGAGCTTGAGAACTATCTCATTTCTCAGGGCTTCTCAAAGGACAACATCACAATCGTAGATGGTGCTAATGACCAGGCTACACAGACAAACCAGATTCAGAACTTCATCACACAGGGTGTTGACGTACTCATCATCAACCCGGTTAACTCTTCATCAGCAGCTACAATCACAGATCTTGTTGTTGGCGCTGACATCCCTCTTGTATACATCAACCGTGAGCCCGATGCTGACGAGGAAGCAAGATGGCAGTCAAACGGCTGGAACGTAACATACGTTGGATGTGACGCTCGTCAGTCAGGAACAATGCAGGGCGAGATCCTTGTAGACCTTGGCAAAGAGAAAGTTGACCTCAACGGTGATGGCAAGATCCAGTACATCATGATCGAAGGTGACCCTGAGAACGTTGATGCTCAGTATCGTACAGAGTTCTCAGTTAAGGCTCTTGAGGATGCAGGCTGGGAAGTAGAAGAGCTTGACGACCAGGTTGGTATGTGGGATCAGGCTACAGCTCAGCAGCTTGTTGCTAACTCACTTTCAGCTCATCCTGAGACAGAAGTTGTATTCTGCAACAACGATGCTATGGCACTTGGTGCTCTTCAGTCAATCGAGGCAGCTGGACGTAAGGTTGGTGAGGACATCTACCTTGTAGGTGTTGACGCTCTTACAGAGGCTCTTGAGGACGTACTTGCAGGAACAATGACAGGTACAGTATTCAACGATCACATCGCTCAGTCACACGGTGCAGCTGATGCAGCTATCAACTACATCACAGGTGCAGGCAACGATTACTACATCGGATGTGATTATGTAAAGGTTACAACTGACAACGCACAGTCAGTTCTTGATTCACTTAAGTAATCAGGAGATTTAAGATAGTGCGGGAACAATTTGCTCCCGCACTATTTATTTGAAAAGTAATTAAGGTTGTAAGAGGAAACAGAAGGTAACTTCACGGAACGGAGTGTAGCAGAAAGGAAAACGGTATGGCATCAGAGTATAAATTGGAACTACGGGGCGTATCCAAATCCTTTCCCGGTGTAAAGGCACTGGATAACGTACAATTGGCAGTTAGGCCCGGTACCGTCCATGCACTTATGGGAGAGAACGGAGCCGGCAAATCAACACTTATGAAATGTCTTTTCGGCATTTATAAGATGGACGCCGGAGAGATTTTTATAGACGGAGAAAAAACAACAATAGAGAATCCTGACGAGGCTATGAAAAAAGGTATAGCCATGGTGCATCAGGAATTGCAGCCGGTTCTTGCAAGAAGCGTAGGAGAGAATATGTTCCTTGGAAGATTCCCGGTAAAGAAATTCGGACCGATCCAGGTGATCGATCACAAGACAATGTATGAAGAAACAGGGAAGTGGCTCAAAGAGGTAAACATGGACTTTGATCCCAAGGCACAGCTGGACACACTGTCCATCGGACAGATGCAGTCTATTGAGATTGCCAAGGCAGTTTCACATGATGCCAAGGTTATCATCTTTGACGAGCCTACATCTTCTCTTTCAGATAAGGAAGTTGAAGCCCTCTTCAGAATCATGGAGGGACTCAGGCAAAAGGGCGTTGCAATGATCTACATCTCACACAAGATGGATGAGATCAAGCGCATAGCAGATGACATCACCATAATGCGTGATGGTACATATATCGGAACATGGCCTGCAAAGGATATGACAATTGATGACATCATTGCCAAGATGGTAGGCCGTGAGCTCACCAATATCTATCCTGCAAAAGACAGAACTCCGGGCGAAGTCATCATGGAAGTAAAGGGACTTTCCTCAATCCATGAGAAATCATTCCAGGATGTATCTTTCAACTTAAGAAAGGGCGAGATCCTCGGCTTCGGCGGACTGGTAGGTGCGCAGAGAACAGAACTCATGGAAGGTCTGTTCGGTATAAGAAATCTTGCTTCCGGAACGATCACAATCCATGGCAAGGAGGTTAAGATCAAATCTCCGAGAGATGCCATGAACGCAGGAATCGGAATGATCACTGAGGACAGAAGAGGAAACGGTATCTTCGGATGTCTTTCAATTAAGGATAACGTAGGTGTTTCAGTTTACAACAAGTTTTTGACAGCAGGTTTTGTCCTTGACCATAAGAGGATCAACAAGGTTGTTGAGGACAGTATTCAGAAACTGAGTATTAAGACCCCTAGTATGCAGCAGCACATTGTCAATCTGTCAGGTGGTAACCAGCAGAAGGTTATCGTATCAAGATGGCTTGCCAATGATCCTGACATCCTGATCATGGATGAACCTACAAGAGGTATCGACGTAGGTGCCAAGCATGAGATTTATGAGATCATGACAGATTTGGCCAAACAGGGTAAGGCTATCATAATGATATCGTCAGAAATGGCTGAGCTTTTAGGTATGTCAGACAGACTTTATGTAATGTGTAACGGTAAATTAAGAGGTGAGATAACAGAAGAGAGCGAAATGACTCAGGAAAAAGTTATGAGCTACGCTACTCAGTTCTAATATGGAGAGGATAAAAAAATGGTAAAGACAAAACAGCAGAAAGCTATAGATTTTCTTATCAACAACGGTGTTATCATCGTTATGTTCATCCTGGTAATTTATACAGGTATCACAAATGACAGGTTCCTTACTGCCAACAACCTGTTCAACATTCTTATGAATATGAGTTCAAGACTTGTAATCGCTCTTGGTATCGCAGGCTGCGTTATAACCGCAGGATGTGACCTTTCAGCAGGACGTATGATCGGTTTTGCGGCATGTATCGCCGGAACACTTCTTCAGAAGAT